>NZ_VUNQ01000049.1 GCF_009695605.1 Tissierella pigra | reverse complement strand
TCACAGACTCAAGGTGGGTTCGATAATCCTCTCAATCTAATAATACAATTATCTCTGATCTTGAGAGATAAATAAAGAAAGGTTTATAGGTTTCCCTATTTAATAACCTAAATACATTATACAAGGTGAGTATGATAAGTTCCTACGGGATATGAAACAGCAGGATAAAGTGTTACGGGGAAAGATAATAGTAGTTCAGCCTTCAATTTGTAAAAACATCAATATGCCAGATAAGATTCAGGAGGTATTAGCAGCAACAAGTTACTATATTAGTAATTCAGGGAAAGTAAAATCTTTTGAAATATGGGGCAGTTAAAATAAAATTGGCTAAAGTTATTTTAAATAAACAGAAGAATTCGTTTGTTAAAGATGTATAGGGACTAATATACAATATATATTTTAATTTGATTTCAATTATTTTAAGGATTATTTTAAGATAATCAATAAAATTAGAAATATTTACAACCATATTTTAAACAAATATCATGGAGGTATAACCTATGAAAAATCCGACGGTTTTTATTAGCTATAGCTGGGATAATCCAAGTCACAAAGATTGGGTTATAGCATTAACAAATGAATTAAGAAGGAATGGAATTGATGCTACATTAGATGAATTTATTACCCAAAAAGGTACTGTGAATTTAAATAGAATGATGATAGAAAATATTATGAGAAGTGACTATACTTTGGTTATCTTAACTGATAAATATGCAGATAAGTCAAATGAGTTCAATGGTGGGGTAGGATATGAAACATCATTGTTAATTAATAATATAATGGAGAATGTTGAGAAGATAATACCTATTATGCGATATAAGGGTGATAGGAGTAAAGCTGTTCCATTTTATTTAAAAGGGATATCATATATTGATTTCTCTAATGATAGTGATTTTGGTGAAAAGTTTGAAGAACTAAAATATAAAATATTAAAAATAGATAGAATAGCAATGGAGCCCTTAGGAACAATTCCTACTCTTAAATCTAGGATGATAGGAAGGGAGACATTATATAAAGAGGCAAGAAAGGAAGATGTATTAATACCTGATTTTAGGGAGATAACGGATAAAGATAAAAACAAATTTATAAAAGATAGTTATTCTGAAATTATTCATTATTTAACTGATTTAGCAGAACAAACTAAACAAAAAAATCACAATTTTGATTATGATATTGACTTAGTAACAAATAAAAAACATATCATAAAATTTTATATTAATGGTATGGAAAAACAGACAGTAAAGATATGGTTGGATAATAAGTTTTCAAAACAAGAAAATATATTATTATCATATGGTAGATTTGGGATTGACAGCGATAACTCTTGGAATGAAATGATAACTTGCGAAGCAAATGAAAAAAAGGAATTAATATTAAAAATGACTATGAATATGTTTGGAAATGGAGAACCTAAGAATTCAAAGGAGATTTCAATTGAAATATGGAAGTATGTCTTACAATTTTTCAAATAATTGATTTGGGAGGTATAGAATTGTTATGATTGACTATTTAGGGGTCAGAGGGCATTTTTAAGGTCATAAATATGAAGGTAAAAAATCAAGAAAACAGTGGGCAATTTTTTATAATATAGAAAAATTTATTAATCCAAATAAAATAAATGTTTTCTATCCTAAAAATATGTTTGTCCAAGATGAAAATCTAGAAATATACATATTTCTAGAGAGTAAGATCTTGAGAGGTAGAATTATAGATGATACCATAATAGAAATAAAGGTTTTATCTTTTAGAGATATTAAAGGTTTTACATGTGAATGTATTAATGATGGGGAATTTTGTAATAAATTAACATTGGAATTTATCAACAAGATTCTGCAGTAGAACTAGATTTAACAGAACTCGTAGGGCTGTACACTCAGTCATTGATGAAATTCGTAAGGAGCTTACTAAAATTCTAGGATACCGTGATAAATCAGTTAGAATTGTAGAGAGCACTCCTATTCCTGTATGCAAGTTTGGTAGAGCACATTTTCATA
Source organism: Tissierella pigra (assembly GCF_009695605.1). GTDB lineage: Bacteria > Bacillota > Clostridia > Tissierellales > Tissierellaceae > Tissierella > Tissierella pigra. Next base: position 27,523 of record NZ_VUNQ01000049.1, on the reverse strand, counting down.
AAACCTTTAAGGTGGATGCAGCTTATGGATATTGTGCCTCCAAGAAAGAGACTTACTATGGATTTAAGCTACATGTTTTTACTACAGTTGATGGTTATGTTACAGATTTCGTCCTTACTCCAGCTAATATTGATGATAGAGAGGCTGTATGGGAGTTGGTTGAAACCTATGAACATATAACTATTCTAGGTGATAAGGGCTATGCCAATAAGCACTTATCTTCAAATTTAGAGACTGAAAAAGGAATTCAGCTGCTATTTATGAAAAGAGATAATGCTAAAAATCCTCATCCAAAATGGCTTCGTCAACATATTTTTAAGCTCAGGAGGAGAATTGAAACCACTTTTTCACAACTAGCTGGGCAGCTAAATAGCAACAAGGTTCTGACCAAATCTATGCTGGGTCTTATTGCAAGACTTAAAACAAAGATTTTAGCCCATAATCTTTGTTAGAGCATCAATCAAATGTTAGGAAATAACATAAATCTAGGGCACATTAAATAACTCATATTTTGATAATATTCCCAAATTGCTTTCTTAAGAGGTATCTTTTTTCAAAAAAATAATTGGTAAGTTTATCTAATCTCAAATTTACTAGCACAACAAGTTAATTAGTATATCTATTTAAAATTCTGCTTTAAGATTATAAAAAAGCTTCTATGGAGACAATTTTCTTATAAAAATTAGTTAAAGAACCATCTAATAAATATTTATTAGATGGTTCTTTAATAAAAAAATGGGAAAACTTTATTTAAATCAGCAAATATTTTATAAGGAATAGGAAATCTCTACTTTACTACTCCTATATATAGATTTTATTATAGTTACAAATTATATTATTATTGATATTTACTAATAAATGTTATAATATAGTGAATTATGGTAGAGAGAGCTTTATTTGTTGTAGTAGGAGGAAAATAAATTGGAAAAGAGTTTAAAGAAAGCCTTTAAAGATATATTTAAATGGACTTTAGTATTGTGTATAATTTTAAGTATGCCTATTTCTAAATCATTGGCTGCTTCTTCTAATATTGAAGATAGAAAGGCAATTATACTGATATTGGATAAAGTTAGTATTGAAGAAATTTTTAATAGCAATACTCCTAATATGGATATATTGTTGGAAAATGGTGCCATGGGGTTTATGAATATACGAGCAAAGTCAAGTTTGGCTAATAGAGGAAGTACATACCTTAGTTTAGGAATGGGTGTAAGAACTTTAGCTCCAAGTGAAGGAGCTTTAGCTTTTCAGACTTCAGATGGGAAAATTGTAAATACAGGAATTAAAGACATAGAAGAAACAGCTTTAGATGTTACGCCAAACAACCAAGTTGGACTTTTGGGTAAAATAGCCAAGGAAAATGGCATTGTAGTTGGACTCATAGGAAGCAGTGATTTAGATACACTAGCTAGAGAAGCTACTATGTTAGCTATGGATGAAAATGGTGTAATCCCTTTTGGTTATATAGATTCTGATTTGTTAATTTCTGATGATGATGTTTTAGGAGGAAGCAGATTAAATCAAGAGAGGCTATTGGAAGAAGCAGAAAGTATCTTACCTGATATAGATATATTATTTATAGAATATGGAGATACAGTAAGAATAGAAACAACAGATGAAATAACTACCAAAGAAATTAGAGAAGAGCAAAAAATTAAGGTTATTGAAGGAGCAGATTTATTTTTGGGTCAGGTCATGGAAAAAGTAGATTTAGAAAAAACTTTATTTATGGTCATAACTCCCAACCCTTCATCAGAAACCATTAGCCGAGGAAACTTTGGTCTGACTCCTATAATTATGTCAGGACCCAATACTCAAAGGGGATTATTGACTTCAAGTACAACTCGCAGGGAAGGATTGGTTACTAATTTTGATTTTGGACCTACTGTTCTTGGATTTTTCGGGATTTCTGAACCTAGAAGTTTCATTGGAGAATCAATGACAGTAGTAGATAATAATAATCCTGAGAAGGTTTTACTTAAAAATCAAGATCAAAATTTATATTTAAGGAAATATCGAAGTTATTTTCATAAATCCTTTATAATCCTTATAGGTATCACTTTAATTGGATTTTATTTGCCTAGACTTACAGGATGGAATAAGCTTCCAAATGATATTCTTCATTATTTAAGTATAACAGTAATGATAGTTCCTTTAATGATGATGACAGTCTCACTGACTGGATATAAATCTATAATTTTTGATCTCATCTATGTATTTGGAGGCTCTTTAATTATATCTTATATTTTAAATAAAATTTTCAATGAAAAATTGGTAATCATAGCCATATTGGCATTGGTAACCAGTGGTTTACTGCTAATAGACATTTTCTTTGTTAAGAAGTTGATGATTATATCTCCATTAGGCTCTGATGCTATTGCAGGAGGGAGATTTTACGGCATAGGTAATGATTATATGGGGATATTGTTAGGTTCTACCATATTAAGTTTTTTTGTACTATTCCATCTATGTAATAGTACAAAATATATAATGACAATTTCTATAACTTCATATATGATTTTAGTAACAATAAGTCTTAGTCCTTTTTTTGGAGCTAATATGGGTGGAACATTAGCAGCTATACTATCTATTTTAATGATAGTACTTGTTATGTTTGATAAAAGACTTTCTTTAAAGAAAATAGCTTTTATAGTTGTTGGGGCTATTTTGGGAATTTTATTATTAGCAAAATTAGATTCTCTGTTTAATCCAAATCCTACCCATGCAGGGAAGGCATTGGAAGCTCTGATGATAGGTGGCTGGAGTAAATTTTTTGAAATAATTGGTTCTAAGTTGAGACAAGTACTTTGGAATTTAATTAATTCTTCATGGAATATTATTTTATTCTCAGAAGTAGTTTTATGTGGTTTATTATATAGACATAAAAATATGTTAATGGAATTAAAAGAAAGGTATTCAAATTTATATAAAGGATTTGTTACGATTCTTTTATGCAGCATAGCTATATTTTCGTTTAATGATACAGGAACCATAGGTACAGCCTTGGCATTGACCTATTTATTTGTACCTTTAGGGGTAGTTATAAATGATAATAGTATACTATAGTAAAATATATATTTAAAAAGGAGCTTTTTACAAATGAAAAATGAAAGCAATATATATAACCCGAGAAACAGTGGCAGAGTAAAGGTACGGTCAAGAAAAAGGAAAATCCTTTTTTTAAAAACTTTATTCATCTTAACTATTTTAACATTTTTCTGTATTATTATTGTTAAAAATATAATAAAACCACCTGTTATTCCAGATTTAAGTGAAGATAATCTTGCAACCTATGGCGATACAGCTTTTATTATTCCGGAAGTAAATGATGATGATATGCTTATTGGGAACAATCTAGATATACCTGAAGGTTTTACAATGGAAGATAGAAAGGAACAGTTTTATACCTTTTTAATTTTAGGCTTGGATAAAGGTGTAAATACAGATACAATTATGGTTGCTTCCTATGACGGAATAAATAAAGAAGCAAATATTATAAGTGTCCCACGAGATAGTTTAGTAAATGTTAAGAGAAAAGTAAAAAAAATAAATGCTGCTTATCCAGCAGGAAATTTAAATGGTGGGGGAAAAGAAGGTGGCATCAATCAATTAAAGAGAGAACTGAAAACCATAATAGGATTTGTACCTGATTTCTATATTGGTATAGACTTAGATGGTTTTGAAAGAATAGTAGATGCTGTGGGAGGAATAGACATTAATGTACCAATGGATATGAAATACGACGACCCTACACAAGACTTACATACTAATATAAAAAAAGGACAGCAAGTTTTAAATGGGGAAGATGCTTTAAAATTTGCACGTTATAGAAAAGGTAATAATAGCAAAAATACTATTAGTGATTATGAACGTATGGAAAATCAGCAGATTGTAATTAAAGCTATACTTACTAAGCTGTTGAAACCAGCTAATATACTGAAGATTCCTGAATTTATAGATATATTTAATGAGAATATATATAGTGATATAAAGACTGAAAATATGTTGTGGTTTGCAGATCAACTTAATAGAATTAAGGGAACAGAAGCATTATCCACATATACAATGCCGACAACAGGAACTAGTGGAGTACCTATGTATTATGAATACTTAGATAAAGATGGAATTCTTCAACTTGTGAATGACACCATTAATCCATATAAAAAGGCTATAGAAGATATTCACTTAGATATTATTGGAGGAAACTAAGAAAATTTGTAAATAAAAACCTATTTAAACTTAAAGTTTAAATAGGTTTCTCTATTTTTTATCAGTAAGTCCTTTTTTACGCCAATTACCTTTTCTATAGAAAATAAAAGTTATAATTGCTCCTAAAGTCCAAGAAAGCAATAGGGATATGAAAGTAGACTCAGGTCGTCCTGTAGGATAAGCATCGCTTCTAGTGAAATAAGCAATACCATAAGCTATAGGTACACGAATAAGCACTGTAGTAATTAGTGAAATCCACATAGGAGTTACAGTATCTCCTGCACCACGCATGACTCCAGATAAACTTTGAGTTATAGCCATGGCAATATAACCTACTGCTAAAATTTTCATCATGTGCATACTTAAATCAACTAGTTCCTGCGTATCAGTAAATACACCCATAAGTTGTCTGCCAAAGAGTAAAATTATAATTGTTATTACAGTAGACACTCCAACTGCAATCATAGTACCATCTTTAGTACCCTTTTCAACTCTTTCCATTTTCTTTGCACCTATATTTTGCCCAGCATAGGTAGTCATAGCACTTCCAAAGGAAAAGTTTGGCATCATAGCAAATCCATCTACACGCATGACAATTACGTTACAAGCTATTACCATTTCTCCAAAGCTATTAGTCAAGGATTGCACAACTATCATTGCAAGAGAGAATATTGCCTGTGTTAAACCTGACGGTAATCCAAGTTTTATTAATCTATAGGAAAATTCTTTATCTAATTTTAAAGTTTTTAGGCTTAAATCAAAGTTATCCTTCATTTTCATTAGCTTAATGATACAAAGTATTGCCGAGATTCCCTGTGCAATTACAGTAGCCAATGCAACTCCAGGTACTCCCATATTAAATCCTGCAACAAACCAAATATCTAGCACTACATTTAAAAATGTGGAAATAAGCAAGAATACAAGTGCAGAAATGGAATCTCCAAGGCCACGAAGAACTCCAGCTAAAATATTATAATAGGCAAAACCTGCAATACCAACAAAGTAAATAATGAGATAATCTGTACACCATTCTATTATTGTATCAGGTGTATTAAGAAAAGAAAGTAATGGGCGTGTAACCATAGGACCAACAACCATGATTATTATAGATGCTAAAGCAGTAAGACTTATACATATACCAATTGTTTTAGAAAGCCGTTCTCGATCCTTAGCTCCAAAATATTGAGATACCATTATACCTGCACCTACTGAAATTCCAACAAAGAGTACAAGTAAAAGATTTAATATAGGAGATGCACTACCAACGGCAGCAAGAGCATTATCGCCTACATATTTACCAACTATAATGGAATCCGCAGTATTATAAAACTGCTGGGCTATATTACCAATTAACATGGGAATAGCAAATTGGGTAATTCTTTTCCAAGGAGTACCCTCTGTTAAATCTTTAGGAGCAAATAGTTCTTTTAAATTTGCCATATTTCAACCTCCTTAATCAACTTTATTTTATTACGTAAGAACTAGTGTATAATAATAAAATTGCTTTGTCAATGAACTCATGAGCTTATAATAAAAAGTAATTGTATATTTCTAAAATAGGACTATCTAAAAGTGGAATAACCAATACGATTATGATAAAATGTATTTTATATTCATATAATTAAAATATAAGTCAAATCAAAAGTTTGACAATATATGCAAAGGAGATGTAGAAAATGGACACCATATTCTTGGCACTAAAATCTATAATACTAGGTATTATAGAAGGATTAACAGAGTTTTTACCAGTATCTTCTACAGGTCATTTAGTTATTTTTCAAAATTTAATTGGATTTAATGGAACAAATCCTAAGTACGTGGAGATGTATACATATGTAATACAATTAGGGGCAATATTAGCAGTAGTTATTCTCTATTGGAATAAAATAAAAGATACCCTTTTGAATTTTTTTCCACAAAAAGTTGGATATGAGAAATCAGGATTTAGATTTTGGTTTATGATATTTATAGCTTGTATTCCGGGAGGAATTTTTGGAATATTATTGGATGATTTAGCAGACAAATATTTATTTAACCCAATATCCATAGCAATTACACTATTTGTAGGTGGAATACTTATGATATATGCAGAAAATAAGTTTAGGAATAAAAGGGTTAAAACAAAGGAGTTAAATGTAACAGTAAAACAGGCTATTACAGTTGGGTTATTTCAATGTCTTGCCATTGTTCCAGGAATGTCTCGTTCTGCCTCTACTATTATAGGTGGTTGGGTATCAGGACTTTCTACAGTTGCGGCAGCAGAGTTTTCATTTTTCTTAGCAATTCCAGTTATGGTAGGAATGAGTACATTAAAGATATATAAAATTGGAGGAATATTGGCACTTAGCGCAGCAGAGCTAATTTCTTTAGCAGTAGGATTTTTTGTATCATTTATAGTGGCTTTAGTAGTTATAAATAAGTTTATTTCATATCTGAAGAAGAGACCTATGAGAATATTTGCCATATATAGAATGGTATTTGCAGTTATAGTTTTAATAGCAGGAGCCAAAGGATTATTTTAGTAAATAAATATTAACAAGAGTTCAAACATATGTTTGAACTCTTGTTCTTTATATGATATAATTTTTCTAAGAATATTCAGTGACGGGGTGTTAGTATGGAAGTTTTAGAAAAATTAAGGATATTATCTGATGCGGCTAAATATGATGTATCCTGTTCCTCAAGCGGAAGCAATAGAAAAAATAAAAATGGAGGATTGGGAGCAGCAGAGAACAGTGGAATATGCCATAGCTGGTCTGATGATGGTAGGTGTATTTCTCTATTAAAGATTCTAATGACTAATTATTGTATTTATGATTGTGCATATTGTGTTAATAGGTTTTCCAATGATTTACCAAGAGCGACATTTACGCCAGATGAAATAGTTGATTTGACTATAAACTTCTATAAGAGGAATTATATAGAAGGGTTATTCCTAAGTTCTGCTGTATTTAAATCTCCTAACCATACGATGGAAATGATTTTTCAAGTAGTAAAAAAACTTAGGGAAGAAGAAAAATTCAATGGATATATTCATACAAAGGCAATACCTGGAGCAGATAAAGAAATTGTTGAAAAAGTAGGGAAATATGTGGATAGAATGAGTGTAAATATTGAGTTACCCACAGAAGAAGGTCTAAAGCTTTTAGCACCAAAGAAGAACAAGGAAAGTATTCTAAAACCTATGAAATTAATTAAGGCTGGAATTACTCAATCCATTGAAGAAACGAAGAAATTTCGATTTAGTCCCAAATTTGTACCTGCAGGACAAACTACACAGTTAATAGTAGGTGCTACAGCAGATAGTGATTTAAAGGTACTTAGACTATCGGAGGGATTGTATAATTCCTATGGACTTAAAAGAGTATATTATTCAGCTTTTATTCCCGTATCTACTAATCCTAAATTACCAGCAATTAAATCACCGCCTCTTGTAAGAGAAAACAGACTTTATCAAGCAGACTGGCTTCTTAGATTTTACGGATTTCAGTCAGGGGAACTATTAGATGAAAATAAACCAGATTTTGATTTAGCCTTAGATCCTAAATGTGATTGGGCACTTAGAAATATTAATTTGTTTCCAGTGGAGATTAATAGAGCAGACTATAATATGCTTTTAAGGGTTCCAGGTATTGGGGTAAAATCAGCTATGCGAATAATTCAGGCAAGAAGGTTTTCAGCTATAGATTTTTATGATTTAAAGAAATTAGGAATAGTTCTTAAAAGAGCCCAGTATTTCATTACTTGTAAAGGAAAACATTATGGGGTAAAATCCATGGATGGTGAAATAATACGAAATTATTTAACTGAAAAACCCATAAAATTTAGTAATTATCAACAGCTATCCTTATTTGACCAAGTATCCATTGAAGATAAATATATTGAAATAGGGGGACAATTTTAATGATTCATTATATTTATGATGGCAGTTTTGATGGATTACTTACGGCAGTTTATGAGGCTTATTATAGAAAGGACAATGTTTATGATATAGTTCCAGAAGATAATATAGAAGAGAATTTTTTGGTACAAAATATATTTATTCCAACAGATGGGGAAAAATCTAGTACAGTATATAAATCTATAGAAAATAAGATTTCTAGGGAAGCTTTAAGGAGAATCTTCTATGTTTATTTATCTGAATTACCTAGACATGGCATAATAATACTTAAATATATACAATTAGGATTCAAACTTGGGGCACAATTAGATTTAAATTTATCTAATGATATTGTTCTTATGATGAATAACATATATGCGAAAGTATCTAGGGAACGGCACGGAATGTTAGGACTTCTTAGATTTAAAGAGTTGGAAAATGGGATATTCTATGGGGCAATAGAACCAGATTATAACATTATAGGACTTATTGCACCACATTTTGAATCTAGAATGACGAATGAAAACTGGATAATTCATGATGTAAAACGGGGAGTAGGAGTGTTTTATAATAAGGAAGAATGGGTCATTAGAAATATAAAACCTACAGATTCCTTAGTGATGAAAGAAGAGGAAGAAGAGTATCAAGAGCTATGGAAGGAATATTTTAAGTCCATAGCCATAGAAAATAAAATCAATCCAAAGCTTCAGAAAAGAAATATGCCTATGAGGTATTGGAAGTATTTGGTGGAAAAGCATTAGAAAATTCACCATATTTACTGGCAATGTTCTATTAACTCTATTTATCTTCATACATATTATATACTAAAATATATAAAGGTGGAGATTAAATGGAGTATATTAATAGAAAGGAACTGGAATTAATCAATGAAGTTAGTATGTTGTGGATCCAACATAGTGAGTGGATTAGAATGGTATTTGTAAGTATAATATTTAAAACTCCAGATAAAGAGGCAGCAATATTTAGATTTCTTAGAAATCTAGCAGATTTTGCTTACTTTTTGAGAGTCTTTTATGAAGATAATGTAGCTTTTAGATTTAGTGATCTATTGACAGAGAATTTAAGTCTTGCAAGAAATCTAGTGGAATATACAATGCTAGGAGATACTAAAGCAGCTGAAAAAACAAATGAAAAGCTATATAAGAATGCAGATGAAATTTCACATTTACTTTCTTCTATTAATCCATATTGGCACTATGAAAGTTGGAGGGCTATGTTATATATTTACTTAGATATGGTTAAGACTATGACAGGAGAAATGATTGATGGAAACTATAGAGAAAGCATAAACATTTATGATAAACTTGAAAGGGAAGTAATGGTTATGGCAGAAATTATGTATAATGGAATACTTAAACAATTTCCTTATAAATTTTGCAAAAATAAATTGCTAGGTTAACCTAGCAATTTATTTTTGCCTTAATCCAATCTGCCAACATTAATTCCATATCAGCTTCTCCTTTTATTGGATATTTATCAGCTAATTTGTATATCTTCTTATAATATTCCATTGCTTTATGTTTATCATCATTATAAAAAGTCTCATATGCCATAAGAATTCTCGTTTTATTAATCATAAATTTTGCTATCTTTATATATTTTCTAAGATTTTTATTATATAAATTATCAATAAAGTCTTTATCACAATCTCCCACAAGTTCTAAAAATATTCTTTCACAATTTATTTCATTTCTATATACAGGAATGATTTTATCAAGATATGGTAAAAGAGTATCTAAAGATTTCTTTCCATTTTCAAAATCCATATTGTCTAAATACCAGTTAAATTCCATTAGTCTAAGAGCTGTATTTAAAGGATTGGAAAGATCAGAGCCATCCTTTACTTCAAAAGTATCTAAAGGCATATCCTTAATCCTTATACCTTGACTTTGCAGTCCATTTACTCTTAATTGAATATAAAAACCTTGTCTAGTATCTTTGTCCTTCAACATAGATAATATATTATAAGCATCATTTGCAATTCCACCGATTTTCATTGGAATACCATTGGTTAAGACACCAAATATACCACTTATACTAAAAACGAACCATATAAAATTAAATGGAGAATTTACATTTCTTGCTACTAGTATCCCAAGTATAGATGCTACTAGATTCATTATAACTCCACCAAGATTATAAAGGATAAAAGGAAATGTTCCATTCTTTAATTCTGGTGGCATCATAAGGCATTGACCTCCCGTGCCTGGTATATTAAATTTCTTACGTTTAAGCTTTCCATTATCATTTATTATAGTAAAAGAACCAACTCTAAAGGATACAAAGGAATATCCTGATATAAGACCAAATATAAGATGTCCCCCTTCATGGATAATTATTTGTATTAAATATCCTATAATAAACAATAAAAAGAAAGAAGGTAATGTAAATAAGTTAGTTTTTTCCATATATGTATTTATGGCATCATTAAAAAAGACATCTGAAATAAATCCTATAAAAAATCCAATACACAGACAAACCATAAGAAATATTATGGCTTTAAAAAATTTCTTTTTCTTTTTCAATCTATCACCCCTAATCAATACTATTCTATAAATTCCCATTCATTATATACTAAAATTAAATAAATTGCACTTCTCTTTTTACCTAAAAAAATATATACTAAGTATTAAGCTAGTTTTATAGTAGCTTAATACTTTTATATGGAGGAGAATATGGAGTTACCTAAATTAAAAATAGGAAATCTAGTGGCAAAGATACCCATTATACAGGGTGGTATGGGAGTTGGAATTTCTTTATCAAACCTAGCAGGGAATGTGGCTTTAAATGGAGGAATTGGGGTATTATCTGGTGTAGAAATAGGATTTAATGAACCCGATTATTATAAAAATAAGAAAGAGGCTAATTTAAGGGCTTTAAAATTCCATATCAGAAGAGCTAAGGAAATATCAAAAGGTGGTATTATAGGTATCAATATAATGGCAGTATTAAATAATTTTGAAGAAATAGTTATAGAATCAGTCAGGGAAAAAATAGATATAATCTTTTCAGGAGCAGGTCTTCCGTTAACACTACCTAGCTTTACTAAAGGAACAGATACAAAGGTTGTACCTATTGTTTCATCTGACCGAGCAGCTACTTTAATATGTAAAACTTGGGATAAAAGATATAATGTTATTCCAGATGCAATTGTATTAGAAGGTCCAAAGGCAGGGGGACATCTTGGATTTTCTAAGGAAGAACTAAAAGATCCATCTAAGAATTTGGATAATTTATTAATAGAAGTATTAGAAGCTATTAGACCTTTTGAGGAAAAGTATGGTAGACAAATTCCTGTTATAGCAGCTGGAGGAATAACAGAAGGAAAAGATATAGCGGAATTAATTAAAATAGGAGCATCAGGAGTACAAATGGGAAGTAGATTTGCAGCAACTTATGAATGTGATGCTGAAGATGGATTTAAAGAAGCCTATGTAAATGCAAAGGAAGAAGATATAATTTTAATCAATAGTCCTGTTGGCTTAATAGGAAGAGCTATAAATAATAAATTTATAGAAGATGCAAAAAGTGGACTAAGAAGGCCAATTAAATGTATTACAAATTGTTTAAAACCATGTAAACCTACAGAGGTGGATTATTGTATAGCCAATGCTTTAATTAATGGACAAAAGGGAAATCTTAATTCAGGATTTGTATTTGCTGGCTCTAATTCATATAAAATAGAGAAAATAATGTCAGTTAAAGATTTAATGGAAGAATTAGTTGAAGAAACTCAATTATATCTTAAATAGAAATAAAGCTAAGTCAAAAAGACTTAGCTTTATTTCTATTTTGGGGTAGAATAATTATATAATATTTGAGTGAGGAGTGGAGAAATGAAAAAAATATTTAACAACGATTGGCAAGAATTATTAGAAGGTGAAATGGAGAAGGAGTATTATCAAAAACTTAGATCATTTTTAATTAATGAATATAATACCAAGGTAATATATCCTCATATGAATGATATATTTAATGCCTTACATTTAACTTCATATAAGGATACTAAAGTGGTAATCTTAGGTCAAGACCCATATCATGGACCAAATCAAGCCTATGGGTTAGCATTTTCTGTAAAAGCTGGAGTGAGAATACCACCTTCTTTAGTAAATATGTATAAGGAATTAAAGGATGATTTAGGTTGCTATATACCCAACAATGGAGTTTTAACAAAATGGGCAGAAGAAGGAGTCCTTCTGTTAAATACATCTTTAACAGTTAGAGCAGGGGATGCTAATTCTCACAGTAAAATTGGATGGCAGATTTTCACAGACCATATAATAAAACTATTAAATGAAAGGGATGACCCTATAGTTTTCATACTTTGGGGAAACAATGCCATAAAGAAAAGGATGTTAATTACAAATCCTAAACATTATATAATAACATCAGTTCATCCAAGTCCATTATCTGCCAGTAGAGGTTTCTTTGGTTCTAAGCCATTTTCAAAGACAAATAAGTTTTTAGAATCCATAGGAAAGAAGCCTATAGACTGGCAAATAGAAAATATATAAAATTTCCATTCAAAATGATAAAAGTTTAACTTGAAATTAATTTAAAACATGGTATTATATATGAGATTATATTAATTTTAAGGAGGACTTTATGGAAAAAGTTCATACAGAAAATGTAAAAATTGTCAACGCAGATCCATCTGCAATAGGTCTATTTGGACTAGCCATGGTAACATTAGTAGCATCATCACAAAAGTTGGGAATTACAACAGGATTATCTTTTGTAATACCTTGGGCAATATTCTTAGGTGCTTTTGCTCAGTTATTTGCCTGTATCAATGACTCTAAGAGAAATAATACTTTTGGTACAACTGCTTTTGGAGCATATGGATTCTTTTGGATGGGTGTTGCATTATCTTGGATGATGCAAATGGGAGTATTTGGTGAAAAATTAGCAGCAAATGTAGATCCAAAACAATTAGGTTTTGCATTTTTAGGCTATCTAATTTTTACAGTATTTATGACTATAGGTGCTATGGAGACTCATAAGGTATTATTTTTAATTTTCTTCTTTATAGACCTATTATTTATTGGTTTAACACTTGATTCTTTTGGAATCATGGGAGAATTTCCACATAAACTGGCAGCATATTCTGAACTAATAATATCATTATTATCATTCTATGGTTCAGGTGCTTCAGTATTAAATGAACATTTTGGAAAAGTATTTTTGCCAGTGGGAAAACCATTTGGAATATTTAAATAAATCCTTATAAATAAAAAATATGATAGACTAGTCTATCATATTTTTTATTTTATACCATTAAATACAATTAACTCCATTATTTTATTAACTAGAATAAATAAAGGAATACCAATATAAAACTTCTTTTTAGATAGTTTATGTTTAAATAAAACCATAGCCATTAGAGAACCTATGGAACCACCTAAAAAAGATAGAGCCATTAGATAGAATTCTGGCACTCGCCATTGTTTTTTTTGAGCCTTATTTTTATCTATCCAAAACATTAAAAATGATGAGAAATTTATAAGACCTAAATAAATTAAGAACAAGGATTCTTTATTATTGAAGTTTAGAATATCTTTCATTTTATAATTATTTTACACCAAGATATTTTGCAATATTAGCATCTTCTGTTTTTATTCCCTTTATTTTAGAAGTTTTACAGCTAATAAGTCCTGTAACTCCAGGGCCATGTCCAGCTAATATACAATTACTGTGTACTACTACTCCAACAGTTACAGAACCTTTTAAATATTGGCGACCATAAGTATTATCACAGTCTTTCAATAGTACTAAGTCTCCAAATCTAAGTTTATCTATACCATATTCTTTTACAGCTTCTTCATCACCAGTGGTTATATCATAGTCTCCAGATAAACTAGTAGAACTGCCTATACCTGAACCCATTAGATGAGCTGGTATTTCAGTTACTACAGGAACCTCCAGTTCTCCATTTTCATTTTCCTTGATTTCTAATTTTTCAAATAAATTAGGGTCTAAATTCATAACTAAAACATCTTCATGACCTTCAATTCTTAAGCCTTGACCATTTGCTTTAATTAAAATAGTGTCATTTATAGCCATCTTTTCCAAATCCTCTTGTGGAAAATATACTAAAACATGTTCAATTCCACCGTGCATTCCTGTAACAAATCCCTTTGCACCCTTTGCATCTCCTGATACTACTTTGGCTTCATTACCAACACAGGATAAAACCATTAATGCTTGATTTTCCATTTTATCTTCATTTCTCATACTTACTCCTGGTTCCACATGATCACCTATAAGATCCATACAGGAATCACCAATTTGGAAATTATAAGTAATTCCACCAACACCATGCAGTATCATAGGTTTGCCATCATGACTTATTCTATAGGGGCTTGGTCCCATGGCAGGACTATGAATTTTCCCTTGAACCGATTGAATTACTAATTTGTCTTTATTAGTTTTTAACAAAATCATCACTCCTTTATCAATATATATAGATTATACTACATAAAAGATGGAAATGTTTCCATAGATTTAAAAGTACCTTAAACCTTTGATATACCCGAAGATTGTTAAAATAATCATAATGTTGACAAAATTTATTGATTATTATAAAATTAATATGCTTATTAGATTAAAGTATAACAAAAATCCATAAAAGATGTTGATTAATGACATACAAATAAGATACTGCTTATATGATAACTACATATGAAAATAGACAGCAACTTAGTTGCTGTCTATTTTCAAATAATATTTAAGAGGAGGCTATTATGGAATTTAAATTTAATTTAGAAGAAAATAAAGAAAAGATTCAAGAATTTAGAGATTTCATCAAAGAAAATAGGGACAAGCAAGGAGTTTTAATGCCTGTATTACAAGAAGCCCAGGTAAAATTTGGATACCTTCCTAATGAAATCTTAGAAATTGTATCTAAAGATTTAAATATACCATTATCTGAAATATATGGTGTAGCTACATTCTATTCCCAATTTACATTTATTCCAAAGGGAGAAAACAATATTTCAGTATGCTTAGGAACAGCTTGTTATGTTAAAGGAGCAGAAAAAGTACTTGCAGAGATTGAAAATGTTTTAGGAATAAAATGTGGTGGAACTACACCAGACCTTAAATTCTCTATTACACCTACTAGATGTATAGGAGCTTGTGGATTAGCACCAGTTATAAACATAAATGATGATACACATGGTAAGTTAAAGCCAGAAGACATTAAAGCTATAATAGAAAAATATAGATAATTCGGAGGTAAGAACTATGATGACTTTAGAAAAGTTGCAGGAGTTAAAAGAAAAATCTAGACTAGTCTTAGAAGAAAGATTAAAAGAAGAAGATAATACAGAAGTAAAAGATGGCAATTTTATATTAAAGGGTGACTATTATAGAAAACAAACCAGAATAGCCTTGAGAAACTGTGAAATAATTAGACCAGAAAGTATTGATGAGTACATAGCACTTGACGGTTATACATCTTTAGGAAGAATCCTTACTGAGATGAAACCAGAAGACGTTATCAATACTATGGTTGAATCAAATTTGAGAGGTAGAGGTGGAGCAGGCTTCCCAGCAGGTAGAAAATGGGCTGAGGCTTTTAAATATGATTCAGATAAAAAATATGTAATATGTAATGCAGACGAAGGAGATCCAGGTGCATTTATGGATAGGTCTATTCTTGAGGGGGACCCTCATTCAGTACTTGAAGGTATGGCAATAGCAGGATATGCTATAGGTGCTGATCAAGGATTTATCTATGTTAGAGCAGAGTATCCATTGGCTGTTAAAAGACTTAAACAAGCCATAGAACAAGCTAAAGAATATGGATTGTTAGGAAACAATATATTGGGAACAGGTTTTAATTTTGATATAGAACTAAGACTTGGAGCAGGAGCTTTTGTATGTGGTGAAGGTACAGCTCTTATGGAATCCATTGAAGGTAAGAGAGGTATGCCAAGAACTAAGATATATAGAACAGCTCAAAAGGGTTTATGGCAAAAACCAACTGTTATTAACAATGTAGAAACTTTAGCAAATGTACCTGTAATATTCCAAAGAGGAACGGAGTGGTTCAGAGGCATAGGAACTGAAAAGTCTCCAGGAACTAAGGTATTTGCATTAGTAGGAAAAGTAAAGAATGCAGGACTTGTGGAAGTGCCAATGGGAATGCCTTTAAGAGAGATAGTTTTTGATATTGGTGGGGGAGTAGCAGATGATAAGGCCATTAAAGCTGTACAAACTGGTGGACCATCAGGAGGATGTATTCCAGCTGATTTACTAGATACTCCAGTAGACTTTGAATCCTTGGCTAAAATTGGCTCAATAATGGGTTCAGGTGGAATGGTTGTAATGGATGAAACAGATTGTATGGTAGATATTGCTAGATTCTTCCTTGACTTTACAGTAGAAGAATCCTGTGGTAAATGCGTACCATGTAGAGAAGGTACAAAAAGAATGTTGGAATTATTGGAAAAAATAACTTCAGGAGAAGGTACAGAAGAAGATATTGCAAGAATGGAATCCTTAGCAGATACAATTAGTTCAGCTTCACTTTGTGGATTGGGACAAACTGCTGCAAATCCTGTAACTAGTACATTACACTACTTTAGAGAAGAATATGAGGCTCATGTAAATGAGAAGAAATGTCCAGCAGGTGCCTGTCAAGCACTTCTAGAATTCTATATTACAGATAAATGTATAGGATGTACTAAATGTGCTAGAAACTGTCCTACATCTTGTATCGATGGAAAATTAAAAGAAAGACATGTAATAGACACTGATAGATGTATTAAATGTGGCAATTGTGCTTCAGTATGTCCAGTTGGAGCAGTAATTAAGAGATAGAAAGGAAGGTAATGTCATGAAAAATGTAACACTCACAATAGATGGGAAACAGATTACAGTACCTGAAGACTACTCTATAATTCAAGCTGCTAAAGAACTTGGTATAGAAATTCCAGCCCTTTGCTATGATCCAAATCTAGAAGTTGTATCAGCCTGTAGATTATGTGTAGTTGAAATAGAGGGAAGTAAAAAATTAGAGACATCTTGCTCTGTAAAGGTTAGAGAGGGAATGGTTGTAAACTCTGAAACTGAAAAAGTAATCAAAGCAAGACAAGATATTTTACAACTATTATTAGATAGTCATCCAAATGATTGTTTAACTTGTCAAAAAGCAGGTGAATGTTTACTACAAAAATATTCATATAAATATGGTGTTAAATTTAGAAAACATGATGGAGCCATGAGACCAGAACTTATGGATACTTCAAGTCCATATATATTGAAGGACAATAGTAAATGTATTTTATGTGGAAAATGTGTAAGAACTTGTTCTCAAATAAAAGGAGAAAGAGAAGTTTTAGCCTTTGCTGAAAGAGGGTATGATACCAAGATAGTTTTAGACTCTGATAAAACATTTGCTGCTTCTAAATGTGTATCTTGTAATAGATGTGTAACAGTATGTCCTGTTGGTGCCTTAGTTGATAAAAGATTAATAGGAAAGACAAGAGCATGGGAAGCAGATATTAAGACTATAAATTGTAAAGTATGCGATTATGGCTGTGAGTTTGAAGTCTTGTCTAAGGATAATGAGAAAGTTGCTGTAAGAGCAAAAGCACCATCTAATGGCAGACCATTATGCTTAAAAGGAAGACTTACGACAGAATTGTTAAATGTAGATAATCCAGATACACCTTATAGAAAAATAGGTGGAAAGTTTAATGAAACTACTTGGACTAAAGCTTTGGGATTATCAAACGTAATTGATAAAATAGAAAAATTAGAAAAGAAGGATGAAGAGTAATCTTTAGTATACAAATCCATAAGGAGGGTCAATGATGGACAAGCATGAATTTAAATCAGTTATAGAATTTGCTGTAAATAATGAAGTAGAAGCATATGAATTCTATAGAGATGCTGCTATAAAAGTTAAAGACCATCATCTAAAAAAGACTTTTGAAGAATTAGCTGAAGAAGAATTGAATCATAAAAGGTTTTTAGAAGATTTTCTAAAAAGTGGAGCTAAGGAAATAAGAATAGATGAAACTAGTGACTATAAACTAGCAGAAACCATAGATAAGCCAAAACTAACTGTAGAAATACAGTTTACAGATGCTATTGCCTTGGCAATAAAAAATGAAGAAGAAGCAATGGATATGTATAAGAACTTATCTGAAATATCCTTAGATGATGAACAAAAGAAGCTTTTTATTGGGCTTATGAAAATGGAACAAATGCACAAAACTAGACTGGAAGATGTCTATGTTAATATTGCATATAACGAAGTTTGGTAGTACGAGGAATTTGCATATAATTAGAATAGCCAATTAAATTTTAAAATGTATTAGTAGCGTATGGAGGCGAAAATATGATTAGGTTTATTATGAATGGAAAAACCATTGAGGCAGAAGAAGGAATGTCCATATTAGAAGCTGCTCGAGAGAATGGAGTAAATATTCCAACTTTATGCCATGACAAAGAACTTACACCCTTTGGTGGATGTAGATTATGTGTAGTAGAAGTGGAAGGGTCTAAGAACCTTGTAGCATCTTGTTCAGCTAAAGTAAGAGAAGGAATGGTTGTAAATACAGAGTCTGAAAAGGTAGTTAAAACTCGTAGAGATATTTTGGACCTTCTATATTCAAACCATCCCCAGGATTGCTTAACTTGTGAAAAGTCTGGAGAATGTGGACTTCAAGACTTATGCTATAGATATGGAGTAAAAGAAGGTTCTTTTAAAGGCGAAGTAAAGAATTATGCAATAGATAGTTTAAATCCAGTTATGGAAAGAGACCAAAGTAAATGTATACTTTGTGGAAAATGTGTTAGAGTATGTAGCGAAATTCAAGTAACTTCAACTATTGATTTCACAGGAAGAGGATTTAACTCCAAAGTTACAACAGGGTTTGATAATCCTATTGACTATAAGAATTGTAGAATGTGCGGTCAATGTATAACTGCCTGTCCTACAGGAGCTCTTATAAACAAACAATTAAAAGGGGTTAGACCTTGGGAAGTAACGAAAGTTCGTACTACTTGTCCTTTCTGTGGTACGGGATGTAATTTTGACTTAAATGTTAAAGATGGAAAAGTAGTAGGAGTAACTCCAAATCCAGAGTCACCAGTAAATGGAAAGTCCCTTTGTGTTAAAGGAAGGTATCATATAGACTTTATAAATAGTCCAGATAGAATTACTAAGCCATTGATTAAAAAAGATGGAGAATTTGTAGAATCTAGTTGGGATGAAGCCATAAACTTAGTAGTTGAAAATCTTAAAAACACAAGAGATCAATTTGGAGGAGATGCAATAGCAGGTTTAAGTTCTGCACGTTGTACAAATGAAGATAACTTTGTGTTCCAAAAGATGATGAGAGTTGCCATAGGAACTAACAACGTAGATCACTGCGCTCGAACCTGACATGCCCCTACAGTTGCAGGTCTTGCAACTACATTGGGAAGTGGAGCTATGTCTAACTCCATTGGAGAAGTAGAAGGAAATGAAGTACTATTTATTATTGGATCAAATGCTACAGAGGCTCATCCAATAATTGGAAATAAGATGAAAAAAGCAGCTAAAAATGGATCAAAACTCATAGTAATAGATCCACGTCGTACAGAATTAGCGGAAATGGCTGCTTTATGGTTGCCTTTGAATTCAGGTACAGATGCGGCCTTAATAAATGGATTGATGCACATAATTGTTAAAGAAGGATGGCATGACAAAGAATTTATAGAAAGTCGTTGTACAGGATTTGAGAGTGTATTAGAAACCATAGAAAACTATTCGCCAGAAGTAGTGGCTAGAATTACAGGAATACCAGAGGATATTTTATATGAAACTGCGAAACTATATACAAGTACTAAAAAAGCAGGTATATTCTATACACTGGGAATAACAGAGCATACAACAGGAACAGCAAACGTTATGAACCTTGCAAATCTTGCTATGTTAACAGGACACCTTGGATTAGAGAATGCAGGAATAAATCCTTTACGTGGACAGAATAACGTTCAAGGGGCTTGTGATATGGCCGCTCTTCCTAATACATTGCCAGGATACCAAAGCTTATCTGAAGAAAAGAATATAAAATTCTTTGAAGAATACTGGAATACAAAAATAAACAGTAAAAATGGTCTTAGAATACCAGAGATGTTAGATGAGGCTCTTTTAGGAAATGTTAAGGCAATGTACATTATGGGAGAGGATCCTGTACTTACAGATCCAGATGCAAATCATGTTAAAAAGTCCTTAGAGAATCTAGACTTCTTAGTAGTACAAGACTTATTCTTAACAGAAACAGCTAAGTTTGCAGATGTAATATTTCCAGCAACTTGTTATGCTGAAAAAGATGGTACATTTACAAATACAGAAAGAAGAGTTCAAAGAGTAAGAAAAGCTGTAGAAGCACCAGGAGAAGCTAGACTTGATTGGAAAGTTTTAAGTGAAGTAGCTACAAGGCTAGGGGCAGAAGGTTTTGATTACAAGACTTCTGAAGATATATTCAATGAAATAAGAGAAACTACTCCTAGTTATAGAGGTATAACCTATGCTAGAATAGATAAAATAGGATTACAATGGCCATGTCCAACAGAGGAACATCCAGGTACACCTTATCTTCATAAGGGAACATTCCCAAGAGGACAAGGACTTATGGTTCCAGTAGAATATGAAGCACCAGCAGAGTTAGTATGTGATGATTATCCAATACTTCTTTCAACTGGAAGAATGTTATATCATTACAATATAATGACTAGACATTCTAAGAAATTAAACGATATAAGACCTCATGAACTTGCAGAGATGAACCCTGTAGACGCAGCAAAATTAGATGTAAAAGAAGAAGACGTAATAAGGGTAACATCAAGGAGAGGCTCCATATTGACAAAAGTAACCATAACTGATAAAGTGAAACCAGGAATGATGTTTATGACATTCCACTACAAAGAATCACCAGTAAATGAATTGACTAATGCAGCTTTTGACCCTGTTACTAAGACTGCTGAATATAAGATTTCAGCAGTAAAAGTAGAAAAGGCGAAAGAAGGAGAATTACCTAAATAATAAACAATATTCAATAGATGGTTTCTATAACCAGAAACCATCTATTGAAATAAATTTATATTAAGGCTATCCACAAGCCTTGTATATAGTAAAAATAGTAATCGCCATGGAGGCGATAAAAAAATATTTTCGTTACTCTCAAAAAAGAGTATTGGCTATTTATAATAACTATAGTTTAAATCTAGAAAAGGTTCTAGATAATATAAATAAGGAGGACAAAAATGAAAATTAAAAAATTTTTAGCATTTATGTTAGTAGGGATTATTTCCATAAGTCTACTAGGAGGATGTAGCAAGAAACCAGCCCAGCAAGAACAAGGAGATGTAGAACCAGTTGACCAAGTTGAACAACAACCAAAAGAACAAGTTGAATTATTAATTTCAGCAGCAGCAAGTTTAACAGATGTTTTAGAAGAATTAAGAGAAGATTATAAAGCCATAGAGCCTGAAACTACAATAGATTATACTTTTGGAAGTTCAGGAGCTTTACAAGCACAAATAGAGGAAGGTGCACCAGTTGATATATTCATGTCAGCAGCACAAAAACAAATGAAGGCATTAGAAGATGCTGATCTTATGTTAAATGAATCTATAAAGACTTTATTGGTAAATAAAGTAGTACTTATTACTCCAAAAGACAGTGATTTAGATATTAAATCCTTTGAAGATTTAACTAAGGATGATGTTAAAAAAATCGCTGTAGGAGATCCTAGTAATGTTCCAGTAGGACAATATAGTGAAGAGATATTTGAGAATCTTAATATAAAAGATAAAGTAGAACCAAAACTTATACTAGGCAGTGATGTAAGAACAGTACTTACTTGGGTAGAAAGCGGAGAAGTTGATTGTGGTATTGTTTATGCAACAGATGCTTATACATCAGACAGTATAAATATTGTTACAGAAGCACCAGAGGAAAGCCATAAAGAAGTTAGTTATCCAGTTGGAGTAGTTAAGGAAAGCAAGAATCCCGATAGAGCACAGGCGTTTTTAGATTTCTTGTCTACTGATGAATCCAAGAAAACATTTGAAAAATATGGTTTCTCAATTAAATAGAAACTGAGGAAATAATATGAATTATTCTCCATTATTAATATCTCTAAAGGCAGCTGTAATAGCAACTATGATAACATTTGTCTTTGGAATCTATGCAGCTTATTTTACTACAAAGTTAGATAAAGCAAAGGGACTAGTGGATGGTATTTTAACCATTCCGCTAGTTCTACCCCCTACTGTACTGGGTTTTTTCCTTTTAGTATTGTTAGGGAAGAATAGTATAATAGGAAAGTTTTTAAGCTCATATGATATATTCATAGTTTTTTCAGAAGCTGCAACTATAATAGCTTCTGCTGTAGTATCTTTTCCATTGATGTATAGAACTGTTAGAGGAGCATTTGAACAACTGGA
This sequence comes from Tissierella pigra, assembly GCF_009695605.1. Taxonomy (GTDB): domain Bacteria; phylum Bacillota; class Clostridia; order Tissierellales; family Tissierellaceae; genus Tissierella; species Tissierella pigra. Next base: position 4,962 of record NZ_VUNQ01000049.1, on the reverse strand, counting down.
TAGAAATATGATTTATGTTGCTAAGACCTTGGGATTGTCCAATCATAAGATATTTCTAAAGATAATGCTTCCTAATAGTTTTTCTAGTATAATGGCAGGAACCATATTGGCATTTGCTAGGGCATTGGGAGAATTTGGAGCTACCATAATGCTTGCTGGAAATATTCCTGGAAAGACTCAGACCATGGCAGTGGCAGTTTATAGTGCTGTTCAGGCAGGAAATAGAACCTTAGCATATAAGTGGGTAGCAATAATGGTTGGGATTTCACTTGTATCCATGATAGTAATGAATAAATTTGAAAAGATGCAAGTAGTAAAAGTTGGGAAAGGAGGTAATTAAGATTCTTTATGTTAATATAAAAAAAGAGTTTGATAATTTTAAGTTGGATATAGAGTTTGAAACCAACGGTGAAACCATGGCTCTTTTAGGTGCATCTGGATGTGGCAAGAGTATGACATTAAAATGTATAGCTGGAATAGAAAAGCCAGATGAAGGAGAGATTATATTAAATAATAGAATATTATTTAATAGCAAAAAGAAGATTAACCTATTACCTCAGAAGAGGAAAGTAGGACTATTATTTCAAAGCTATGCTCTTTTTCCCAATATGACTTTAAGAGAAAACATTGCTATTGCAGTACCTAAGGATCGCAACAATAAAAATGAAATAATAAATGAGAAAATAGAAGCCTTTTCATTGAAAGGCTTGGAAAATAATTATCCTCATCAACTATCAGGTGGACAGCAGCAAAGAGTAGCTTTAGCCCGAATGTTAGTCAATGAACCAGAAATACTCATGCTAGATGAACCCTTTTCTGCTTTAGATGAACATTTAAGATGGCGAATGGAACAAGAGATAATATCCATACTTAGAACCTATGGTGGAAATACTTTGTATGTTTCTCATAATAAAGATGAAGTTTTTAGAATATGTGAAAAAGTAGCAGTATTTAATAAAGGGAAAATAGAAGAAATAAACTCTAGGGAAGAAATATTTAATCGTCCTACTACTTATGCAGCAGCAGTTTTAACAGGATGCAAAAACATTTCAAAAGCAAAGAAGATTTCCGAGAACAAGGTATATGCTGTTGACTTAGGTTTGGAATTAAATTGTAATGAAGTGGATGATGATGTAAAATTTGTAGGTATTTACACTGAGCATTTAAAAGTCAGTGAAGATAATAAAGAAGATAATACCTTTGAATTTAATATACTCAATGTAATTGATAATTTATTCTCACATACTTTAGTTCTTTCACCAAGGATAAAAGATTATGAAACTCAAAAAATTTATATGGAGGTTTCAGAAAGTCAATTTAAGGGTATAGAAAATAAAAAGTCAATATATTTGCATTTTAATAAAAAAAATCTATTATTGTTAAATAAGTAAAACCCAAGAAAACAGCCACTATTTTGGCTGTTTTAAAACATTTATATTGGTTTTAGCAAGATATTGTTGAAATAGTCAGACAAAATTTATATAATTTAACCATAAATATTTAATCATATTGGAGTGATACTAATGAATGTTATAAGAACAGAAGATGCAGTTGGTATGGTATTAGGTCATGATATAACAGAAATAGTTCCTGGAGAATTTAAAGGAGTAGCATTTAAAAAAGGTCATATTATTACTGAAAATGATATAGAAAGACTTTTAAGAATAGGAAAAGAGCATATTTATGTTTTTGATTTAAGTGAAGATGAGTTTCATGAAGATGAAGCTGCTGTAAGATTAGGAGAATTATTTGCAGGTTCAGGAATTTCTTTTTCTGAACCAAAAGAAGGAAAAATAAATATAAACCCTGAATATAAAGGTCTTTTAAAAATCAACAGAGATTTACTAGATGAAGTCAACGATATTGGAGATATTTGTGTGGCTACAATACATGGAGATAGATATGTAAATAAGGGAGATTTACTAGGTGGATGCAGAATAATTCCCTTAACTACGAAGAAGGAGAATATATATAAGATAGAAGAATTAGCAAAGGATAAAGAGCCCATGTTTCAAGTTAAACCCTTTAAAAAATTTAAGACTGCACTAATAGTAACAGGTTCTGAAGTCTATAAAGGGAGAATTGAAGATAAATTTGGTCCAGTAATTGAGAAAAAGTTAAAATTCTTTGGTTCAGAAATATTTTATAAAGAAATAGTTCCAGATGAATTAGAAACTATTAAGGAAAAGATATTAGCTGCAAAGGAAAAAGGAGCAGAACTTATTATAGTTACAGGAGGAATGTCTGTAGACCCAGACGATAAGACTCCAGGAGCTATAAAAGCTACAGGTGCAAATATTATTACCTATGGAACTCCAATTTTACCAGGAGCCATGCTTTTATTTGCCTATTTAGATGATATACCAGTATTTGGACTGCCAGGTTGTGTAATGTTTGCAAAGACTACAGCATTTGATTTGTTATTACCTAAAGTAATGGCTGGAGAAAAGATTTACAGAAAGGATATTTCTAGAATGGGATATGGAGGACAGTGTATATCTTGTGAAGTATGTACATTCCCGAATTGTCATTTTGGAAAACACTAAGGAGGAAAAATGAAAACAAATATTTCAATAGAAGAGGCAAATAGAATATTGGAGGAACAATATATAGAGACTTCCATTATAGAAATTTCTTTATTGGAAAGTCAAGGTTATGTTTTGGCTGAAAACATTAAATCTAATATAAATATACCACCATTTAATAGATCGCCTCTTGACGGATACGCTTATAAATCAGAAGATACATTAAATGCAGCTAAAGATTTCCCCACAACATTAAAGGTTATAGATTCCATACAAGCAGGTTATGTAAGTACAAAGTCCATTGGAAATGGTGAAGCCATAAGGATAATGACAGGGGCAAAGATACCAGAAGGTGCAAATGTAGTTATGAAATATGAGGACACAGAATTTACAGACAAAGATGTAAAAATATTTCATCATTTAGAGCCAGAATCCAATATTGTCAAAAAAGGAGAGGACATAAAAGTAGGAGATGTAGTTCTTTCTAAAGGAGTAATAATTGATTCAGCAGAAATAGGCATATTGGCTTCATTAGGTATAAGTAGAATAAAGGTATATGCTAAACCTAAGGTGGCTATTTTGGCTACAGGTGATGAATTGGTAGACATTTATGAAGAATTAAAAGAAGGAAAAATTAGAAATAGTAATTCTTATACCATAGCAGCCCAAGCCAAAAGATGGGGTGGCGATGCTAGAATATTAGGAATTTGTAAAGATAATATAGAGGAAGCAAAAAAAATATTGGAAGAAGCTTTAAAGTGGGCTAATATTGTAGTTACAACAGGAGGGGCATCTGTAGGAGATGCAGATATTATAAAAGAAGTATTTCATGAAATAGGGGGAAACATCTTATTTTGGAAAACTCAAATGAAACCAGGCTCGCCTATAGTTGTAGGGAAACACGGAAATAAATTTTTATTTGGATTATCAGGTAATCCAGCAGCAGCTTTTATTACTTTTGAACAATTTGTAAGACCAATAATACTTAGACTAGCTGGAAAAGAGAAATATGACCTAATGGAAATAGACTCCATATTAGAAGATGATTTTATTAAAATCAGCAATCAAGATAGATATGTTAGGGGCTACACATATAAAAAGAATGGACAATATTATACAAGTCTACCTAATAAACATAGTTCAGGAGTATTATCCAGTTTATCAGGAAAGAATTCTCTATTTCTTGTAAAGGCAAATACAGGGCCTTATAAAAAAGGTGATAAAATAAAAGTAGAATTAATAAATTATTTAGAGGTGGAATAATGATTCCTGTATTTTCAGTTGTTGGAAGTAAATCAAATGTCGGTAAAACCACAGTCTTGTGTAAAATCATAAGTGAATTAAGAAATAGAGGCTATAGAGTTGGAACCATAAAACACGATGTTCATGGTTTTGAAATAGATAAACCTGGAAAAGATACATGGCTTCATGCTGAGGCAGGGGCAAATGTTGTCAGTATATCGTCTCCAAGGAAGATGGCAATAATTGAACAAGTAGAAGAAGAATATACTTTAGATGCTGTAATAGAGAAGATTGATAATGTAGATATTATAATAACAGAAGGATATAAAAATGAGAATAAACCTAAATTAGAAGTTTTTAGAAAAGAAGTAGCAGAAAAACTACATTCTAAGGATGAGGAACTATTTGGCATTATAACAGATAAAACTTTTCATAAGAATATACCTCAGTTTGATTTTACAGAGATTAAAGAAGTAGTTGATTTAATAGAAGAAAGGTTTTTAAGAAATAAGATAAATTAATTGGAGTGATTTCTATGTTTAAAGTTGGAATAATAACTGCAAGTGACAAAGGAGCATTAGGAGAAAGAGAAGATAAATCAGGAAGCCTAATTGCTGAAATAGTAGAAGTGAAGGACTATAAAGTTGAAAGAAAAACTATAGTACCAGATGAAGAAAAGCTAATTTTAGAAGAAATCATATTTATGTCCGATGAATTGAAGGTAGATTTAATATTAACAACTGGTGGAACAGGATTTAGTCCTAGAGATGTAACTCCAGAAGCTACTATAAAGGCTTGCAATAGAATGGCAAATGGTATATCTGAAGCCATAAGACAGTATAGTCTCCAAATCACACCAAGGGCAATGTTATCTAGAGGAGTATCAGGTATAAGAAATCAAACTCTAATAATAAATTTACCTGGAAGCCCTAAGGCTGTAAAGGAATCTTTAGACTATATATTAGACTCAGTTCATCATGGATTAGAAATACTAAAGGGCGAAGCCTCTGAATGTGCTAGAAAATAAAGATAGAGAATGTAAATAACTTTGTGCTTTAGAGAGAATCATTCATCTCTAATCTGACAAGAAATATTAAACTGGATAAAACTTACAACTAAATATCTTGATTTTATCTTTGCCAAGACTATTTTATTTTATGCATTAAAATGAATAGTTTTGGCAATAATTTTATAT
>NZ_VUNQ01000048.1 GCF_009695605.1 Tissierella pigra | reverse complement strand
ATTCATACAATTAAAGATGGCTGGTGCTATCTTGCTTCTGTTATGGATCTTAACAGCAGGAAGATAGTTGGATACTCTATGTCTAAAAATATAGATACTACATTGGCTATAAAGGCTTTAGATAATGTCTATATACTTCAGAAACCCGCTGAAGGTCTAATTCTACATAGTGACTTAGGAAGTCAATATACAAGTTATGAATTTGGAGAATATGTTAAAAAGCATAAAATAACTCATTCCTTTAGTGGTAAAGGGAATCCCTATGACAATGCTTGCATAGAATCCTTTCATTCAGTATTGAAAAAAGAAGAAGTTAACTTAGTTAAATACTTTGACTTTGATGCCGCTAGACTTGCAATATTTGAATATATAGAGTCATGGTATAACAGTGAGAGAATACATAGCTCTTTGGGCTATATCACTCCTCAAGAGTGGGAAGATAAATCTAAAAATATTGCATAAAAATTGTTCGAGAAAATGTGTCTACTATATTGACATAGGTCCACCAGCTCCTCGCCATTTTTGGTGCTAATGCTGACTGCAGCATCCTTATCCAGCTTTTCCCGTTCCTTTTCCGTCATATCAAGTGCAACGACTCTCGCACCGTAGGCGGGAACGTTAAGCTCAAATTTCTGCCCATCCTCACTGATGAGCTTATCGGCTTTCAGTGAAAGCACCGATGTAAAAAGTGATACGGCATAGTTGGGGTCAAGCTTTGAAGAAAAGTCTTTTGCGGATTTTCCTGCATTTTCTACGATGATCTGGTGGAGGGTATACGGTTGATAGGCATATTCCGCCCAGACGCTCTTATTCCCCTGCAGGAGCTTCGTGAAGAAATCTATTGCATATTTCGAGGGCGCACCCACACAGTCGTCTATCCAATTTTGCCATTTGCTCACCTGCAAATATCCGCCGGTGGAATAGAGGTCAATTAGTCCCGACATCTTATCCTTGCCGGAAAGGGCGTCCGCGCCGTCATACCAGCCACCCAGACTCGCCCAATAAGCAACCAGTGCGCCACGGGCGTATCCGGCGCTCGCGGAGTCAGAGGCAGGGTATATACCGTCGTAAAGCTCGTATTGGCGGGCGCTGTGGTCGCCCTGACCGCCGAAATATTTTTCAAGAAATACCGCCGTCCCTTCGTCCAGCCAAGCGAGGCGTTTATACTGGGTCGTAACATAGCACTCCTGCACAAAGTGCATCAGCTCATGGGCAAAGATGCTTGTAGCCTCATCAAGGTTGAAATTTGTAAACAGCAGGCGGCTGAAATTCATGTAACCGCTGTCAATGCCCCACCAGCTTGAAACATATTGCGCGTAGGTGGGCGTAGTGGCATCGGCGTTTTTAAGCGTTGTCACATGAATATTCATGGGCCATTGGGTGCGCCTTGACATATCGAAGCCGAACTCTTGGTACTTCGCGTAGACCTGCTCCATATTCGAGAGCAGCGCCTCCACGTTGCTAGGCTCCACCGTGGTCGCCATAAACCGTGAACGGTCAAAGATGAGATTGAAGCGTTGGCTTTGCGAGGCGCTTACGAGTTTGGCCTTGAACTGGACGTTAAAACGCATTTTATCGCTGTAGGTTGGGGAAACGAAGCCCTCGCCCTTCAAATAGACGTTGCTCGACAGCTCACTATAGCCTGACGGCGTTATTCGCGCTATCATTCGTCCCGCTTGTTCTGAGGCCTCGATATGGTCGTAAACCATGACCTTCTCGCTCGTCTCGTCCTGCATGGAAAAACCGATATCGAGATACAAACGCTCATTTTCCGCAAGGGTCAGATCATCCGGCATTGGCGCGGACAGCGTCACTTCGCCTTCGGGTATGTCCGCAAACGCTAGCTCATAACCGACGGAGACAGCCCCTTCATCTAAGTCGATAGGGGCGGTTTTGGCATTTTCAAGTGTCACCCCGCCGTATACGCCGCCGAAATTCACGCTCATTCCGGGAAGCTCCGCCACGCCGTTTTCAATTTGTGTGTTGGCCAGCCTTTGTGTTCTGTCCTTGACCAAAAAACCCGGCCAGCCGTAGAGAGCCACCGCCACAATTTGTATGACAAGTAGCACGGAAAGCATGATACATAGCGTATTGCGCCCGTTGTTTCTTTTTGGTGCTTTGTTACTTTTTATTTTTGGTATCTCAAGGGGTGGAGTATATTCTTTAGGCTGTACCTCGCTTGTAGTCTGCGTATGTGCCATAGGTTTCGGCTGTTCTTCGGGAACAGGACTCACGGACCCATCAAGAACCGGCGCGCCGCATTTGGCGCAGAAGCGAGCGCCGGTATGAAGCTCTTTTCCACAATTAGTACAAAATTTTTCCATAATTACACCTCCTTATGGTCGTACCAGCGCCATCAGTGCCGGTGTCCCGTCTGGCGTATCCATCGTACCAACAGCGTATTGCTTTCCATTAAGCTCGTAGAACTGCGCCAGATGTATGGTTCCCGGACCAGACGCCCATAGGTCGCCATTTTCCCACTTGCCCATGAATACGCTGTCTTCCATATCCGTTTCATCGACGCTTTCTCCCTCGTTTGCCAAAAAAATTTGATACCAGTCGAGAGTTAGAGTCAGACTCTCCGCAGTACCTGTAAGGGAGACATTTAAAAACTCCATAGCACCTGCGTCGTATTCGTTATTGGGGTCATAAATAATCAGTGCTTTCCAACTCCCGGTCAGCGATCCGATATTGTCGATAATATTCGCATCCGATGGAAGACCGTCATAAGCCACCTCTTCTGTGTACCAGAGAAAGTCCGCTAAATCGGGGCGTTTCTCTGTGGACAAGCTGGCGTATGTTTCTTCCATGGATAAATTGGTGTCTTTTTCCTCAATGGATAAGCTGGAATCTGTTTCCTCCGGTTTGACAACACTGCCGCTTTCCGTAGCGACGGGTGGAAATTCTTCCTCCTGAGGCGGTGTGGCGGGTACTGTTTGCTCAGCCTTCGTCACAGGAGGTTTCTTTGTCGTTGCTCCTGACCGCAGATTGGGTGGTATAGTGATGATGCCTATCATAAGCATGAATATATTTGCCACGATAAGTATTGCGGGCAAGATTTTATTGCCTCTGCCCAAAGATGGAATGTTACCTCTCATGGTTATACCTCCAGTTTGTTTGATCTGATTATTGTTTGCTATTTTCAAATTACTGTTCCTTACAGATTGATTGTACCTATGCTATATTTACCTACTGAAGTAGCTTTGTTATGGTTGTTTCTTCGTCCTCGCTCGTCGCAACACTATGGCTATGCCTAGCAGAATTACAATGACATACAGCAGTGGGTAAACGACGGTTTTGATAATATCGGGATAAGTCAAGGCGCGTAGGGGCAGCACGGCCAGTCTTACGGCTGAAAACCACGCGGTATAAAGAAGAAAGCTCGCCCCCTGCTGCAGGTGCAGACGCTTGACCAGCCAGAATACCAGTGGAAGGCCCAGGGCAGCCCCGGCCAGCTCATAGAGCTGGGTGGGATGAACGGCGCGGGATGCGGAGAGGAATGGCATCCATTCGCTCAGCACCTGCTGATAGCCGGCCTTGGATGGGAACACCACACCCAGCGGACCAGAAGTAGCTCGTCCTGCACAGCAACCGTTCAGGAAGCAGCCCAACCGGGCCAGACAGAAAGCAACACCGCCGGGGACTGTCATGGCGTCCAGACCGGCCCACGGGGATAGGTCCCATTGCCACGCCGCGATGATCAGTGCCGTTCCGGCGCCCAGTGCGCCGCCGTAGAAGGACAGTCCTGCCCAGCGCAGGCTGTGCCATTTCAGCCCACCCAAATAATTTCCCGGATTTACCACCACATTCCACAGCCGCGATCCGATGAGAAAGGCGGGGATCATGATCAGCAGCAAAGCTATGGCCTGCGCCCGCCCCAACCCCGCACGGCGTAAAGCGGGCAGAGCCAAGGCGCAGCCAATTATAGCGGCCAGCAGGGCACAGAAATTATAAGCTGGTATCTGCCAGCCCCCTATTTCCAGTAGCGGGCACATTATGGTTTAAGAGACTTTGAACCGTCCAGCTTAAGCATAACGTAGAAGTCGCTCTCCGGGAATAGGGCGGTCATCTTCAACTCTCCGGAGAGGACAACGCCACTCTTATCCCCATTGTATCCGGCGCGCAGTTCTCCGCTCATGCTGGATTTTAGTTCAGCGTCGTTCATGTTAAATTTAAGTATACCGGAAGTCGGGTCATAGGTCACATTACCGGGGCTGTCGTTCAAAGGCAAAATACCGACGTTTTCTCCGGTTTTACTAAGGGTAAAAGGAGATTCCTTGGCTACGCCGATCTGTTCCTCTAACCCCAGCAAAACGTCTGCTATATCGCAGCCCGCATATTGCTCATTGAGTTCGTCAGTGATTGAGTCTAAAAAGCCGTCGCCTCCACTACTTTTTCCACTGTCCTCCGATGAGGCGGGCTTCTCCAGCTCCGCCCGGAGCGTGTCGGAAATGAACACGCTGGTGATGGTCATAGTTCCATCCTCATAGCTGCCCACCAGTTCATCAAAGGTGGGTGCGCCGCCAATCTTTACCTCCGTCACCGGCGTGGAGAGCTTAAAACCCACAGCCAGCTCTGGCTCATCACTTTCGGGGTCGTCGCCGGGTTTGAACAGTCGAAGTTCCTTAGGACAACCTGCCTGCACATAGCCCAGCAGAGTAAAATTGGTAGAAGCCCCTCCCATGCCCTTCATCGTACCACTCCAACTCTCCTTCACCGCGTTTTCGGAAAGCGGGGCGAAGCGCAGGGCGTAGCCGTCATACTGTGACTTCTCGCCATCGGGAATATTTTCCACAATGTTGAAGGTGATTGTTTGGTTAAAGAAGGCTTTGACCTCGTTCAGAGCAGCTAGATACACAGCCTCGGCCTTGCGCTGCATATACACCTTGACGGACTGCGTTACCGGGTAGAGGCGTTCATAAAGCTGCGCCTTGTAAGCGCCCACTAAGGTTTCTATTTCCGCTTGTGTCGGGTTGGGAACGGTAACCGAGCCTTTGTTGCTCTTATCCTTAATATCCGTAACGACGACGGCCTTTTCCATATCACCCAGCGTCCAGAAATAGCGGGCATAGTGGTCTATCTCCTTTTCAATGGCGGCCTTGGCATCGGTTTCGTTGGGGTTGGCCTCGACGATATCGATTAGCACCTGTCGCCAATCTTTCAGGCTGCGGGCCTTCCAGCCGTTCCCTACATCCAGTGTGCCGGAGAATTGGTCGTTGAAATAGACATAGACTTGGTCTATCTTATCCATCTTCATAGCCATACTTTGTTCAAACATATTGCTGATGGTGTAGTCAAAAATGAATAGACCGCTAGCGGCAAGTCCCCACACTGCGGATTCTGCATAGGAGAGTGCCAGCATCGCCGTGTCTTTATATAATCCAAGAGTATCGGCGTCTGTTTTTTCCGTATTCAGCATTACCGCACCGATCTTCACCGCTGCTGCTACTTTGCCCAGCTTATTCATCTTTTTGTAGGCTGAATCAGCCAGGGAGGTGTCAAAGGTCGGGCTGCCGAGGGATGCCATGTTCAGAATCGTACCAGTGAAGTCGGTGGCAAAGCCCACATCACCGGTTGCTCCCGCCATGCCGCTCATAAATCCGTTATGGCCGGTGATAAGCCGCGCTGCGAGTCCTGCCGCTTCTTCTCCGTCTGCGCCGCCACCTGCCACGTATTTTCGTAGTGTTTCCGTAGCTTCCTGCTGGTCAATGCCGGAAATGTCTGCATAAATGTTGGTGATTTTGGCACTGCGTTGACCCTCATTTTTGACATGGAACACGCCGAAGGTGGAGAGATGGTCGGTGTAGATGATAAGCTCATTCGCAGTTGCATCCACCTCGAACAGCACATCCTCCCATTTGCCAGTGGTTTCGTTTTTGTACATTGCGCCCACGCATTTTGCCGGATCCTGCCCATCCTCGCAGTATGCGGTATCGTAAGGGATACGAAGGGTAATGAAGTCCGAAAGCTCGGTCATATCGCTCAGCTTAAAGTCATAGGCTTCTATTTTATACCCTTCATCTTTATTTTCTTCCACAGCTTGCTTGGTTACGGTAAGTTCTTCTTCACCGTCCAGCACATAGACACCTAGATCTATGCTGACACCGTTTGACAAGGTGACGCTGGTGGTCTCTGGTGAAAGTGTTGCCCCGTCGTTTTTGCCTCTTCCACCGTCGCATCCGGTAAGATTGCCTAAAAGCAGCACTGTCACAAGTAAAATAGATACTGTCTTTTTCATTTCGCATTCCTCCTTTTCATTTCTAATTTATAATTTTTGCTGTTACGCCGGTTTCACAAAGTAGCTTTTGTGCTGCATCCAGTATAGCCTGCTTCCCTGGCATTCCGTGCAGCAACTCTACCCGCATGGTCTTGGACGCGTCGCCAAAGGTTAGGTACATCCGCTCCTTATCAATTTGAACTGCGCTCAGCCGCACACCATGCACCCCGTCGAGGCCCCACCGGTAAATTTTACTGCCGATGAGAATACCAAAAGTAGATACTACAGTTTCCTCAGTGTCTTTTTTCATTTGGCGGCCTGGCATGGAGATGAGAGCAGATGGCACCGCAAGGATGGGATTATCGCAAATAAGTCTTGCAGCATAGAGTAGACGGTTCTGCCTCACCAATAACAGGAGAGAGATAAGGCTGGTGGCTCCAAAGGCGAAAACCGCTTCTAACATAAATGCCTTGCCCAACCAAACCGTCAAACAAATACTTGCTGCCAATAATAAGGCATATCCATTCCGTCGTTTTCGGATTAATTTCATTTGCACCAACCCTCCTCTAATATAGATTTTAAGGAAAAATTCTTTTAAAATCATCCTTCGAAAGGATGATTTTGCAGAAAAAAGCCCCTCATACTTTAGTATGAGGGGACGGTTAAACCCTGTATTTATATGATTTTATGAATTATTCAACCCTTTGATTCTTCAGCAGGGTGCTGATGAGTTCTGCCCGACTACCGACATCATATTTTGAAAAAATGTTCCTTACATGTGTTTTTACAGTACTCTCACTGATAAACAAAGCCCCAGCAATTTCTCGGTTAGATTTGCCTGAAAGGATTAGCTGTAATACCTCCTGCTCCCGGGGAGTCAGTGGGTCAAGAGTTTTAATTTGACAAACAATGTCCCTTTGCCGTGACTGATTCATATTGTCATAGGCAGTAAGATAGGTATGGTTTTTCAGTAGTAAAACAAGTTGGCGGTTCAGTGGTGGTAGCATAACCAGTGTAAGGCAAACCACAGTAAGGGCAATCACCGCAACCTCCGCACTGGGAAGCCCAATGGATGTTAGGGTCATTCCCAAGACGCCTCCGCAAAGCACGCCAAATACATTGGCGGAAAGCCCAATGCCAAAGGTTTGTGCTGGGTTGTCGCTATAATCCAGCATTTCTCCAAGGATGCTCCACCAAAACAGATCAAAAATACCACAAGCACCGAGCATCAGCGTATCCACAATCAGATAGTCGGAAGTGTTTCGCCCTAACAGCATAAAGCTGATGAATGCTCCTATAATCATTGCCATTCCCATATACAAAATTCTAGATCGCTTTGCTTTCATAGGTAGGTTGCGCATAATAGCAAGTGCCACAATATAAGGCACGGCCCAATACCAGCTCACCAGCCTCGTCAGGTGTTCAAAAGCGGGGTTGATGACCTCATACATTAGTCCTGAATTAATTGTTATAATGAAGACAAAAAGGCACAGCAATATTAGCGGGGTTTTAATGCCGCCATGGGTCTTATTTTTAAATGCTTTGTTCTGCTCATTCTCCTGCTCCAACGGCAGCATCCAAATGAAGACCATGCCAATCACAAGGCAAAGCATAGAGAAGCCAAGCCCGATAAAGGTTGACCTGTTCATGGCCACCACATTAACTGCAATCATCAGCAAATTGGAATAAATCAGAACGTCAGCACAGGATTTAATGTACTCGTTCTTAGGAGTATAGGCTCTAAGGAAAAATCCCCATGCTGCCACCGCGCAGCCGCTAAAGTATCCGCTGACAATCAGTCCCACCAACCATAGAGAGGAGGGAGGAAAAAAGAAGGGAATAGTAGCAGCTAAGCATAAGCCCATAGCTCCGAGCATCATGTTTTTTGCGACCGTCTGTGATTTAACAAACAGGCCGCAAGTAAAAAGCCCCATAAAATGCGCGACAATTGCAGTCATTATGTAAGGGTTGGCATCTGTTCCACGAAGATTCAGCAGGCTGTAAAGTACCTGCCCTTCAAACTGAAATGACAGAATATAGGCAAAGAGAAATGAAAATCCGGCAACAGAAAGCCTTCGGGCATTTAAAGTTTTAAATCTGTTCATTTTATAACCTCCCGCTCTATATCAGCGGTTTTGAAGCGCCAGAACTTTCCCACCTTGGATGCAGGCATAGAAACCACCTCATTTTAGTAAATTTGAACAAATATCCTAATTGATTGTTATTAAATAATTATAGCACAATAATGTCAAAATGATAGTTAACATTTGTTGTTTTAAATAATATTGCCTAGTATTTATTTATGGTATAATTGAAAAATAAGTTAATAAAGATGGAACATTTATTGTTGAAGACTATGCTGCACAGCAGAGAATTATCCAGATAGACTCTGGAGTTAGCAGTAAGCTGTTTTAGGAAAAAGAAGGTATATTAGAAAATATTAGAAATATACAATTATAAAATATACTTGAGCAATTCTTAGTATAAAAAACTTGATTTTACTATAGATATGGAAACAGGGGAACGTGTCATAATAGTGATGGGTGCAGTTTGTGTTATCAAATCAAGGGTTTCAGGAACTTTAGATAAATATATTTCATGCATTGCTTTGAGTAATTGGGATATGATTGTTGTGAGTAGTGCATGAGAAACAGAGAATCAGTTTTTTAAAAATTTACAAATATTTAGTATACTTGTATCAGGATTATAGTTAATGAACATAAGTATATTTATGTGCAATAAGGATATTTAATAATGGAGTGATAAACATTGAGCGTATTCATGTTTCTAGCAAGTGATAAACCATTGAAAGAAGTTAAGAGTTCTTATGAAGGAGATTTAAATAAAATTGAAATTAGTAATAATATGTATTATTCAACCTCATACGCAAAGGATTATTCAGATAAAAAATATTTTTCCGGATTACACTGGATTTCTGCAAAGTTAAGTGCAGGACAGTTTATTAACTACTTAAAGGAACAATTGGAAGTATTAAATGAAATAGAAATCTGGAACATGTGGTTAGAATCATATGGACTAGCAAGTATAAAATCTGTTCATATATCAGAAGTAAACATTAATGATTTTGAATTCCTAGATGGTAGTGCAGATACACCAATTTGTCTAATAGTTAAGAAATAGATAATTACTCTCAGAAATAACGACACATCATTTATTTTATGCGTCGCTAAATAATTTATAATCTACAAAATCCAGTTTGTCACAATGTTAATTATGCGAAACTAGGGTGTATTCAATGATTAAGTTTGTTTGAGTTCCAAGTTCCATTATTATATAAACACAAATTAGGGGGTTAGAAAGATATGTACTGATTAGATATAAATTTGGATTATAGTACTACTAAAGAATATAGGTTTAGATATAAAAGCAAATGTGATTGTGCTTATTGCAGAAATTATTATAAAACTTTTAAAATTAAATATCTTAAAACGTCCAAATTATTGGAGAATTTTGGTTTATGTATAGATTTCCCCTTAGAAACTATGCCATTGGAATATGATGAAATGAACAAGGAAATAGAATATATATCATATTATCCAGTTAAAGGTACGATAGATGAGGATAGCTTAATATTAAACTTAGAAGAACTTGAAGTAAGAATTTTAAAAGGGAGTGACTTAAACAATCCTTGTCCTAATCCCAAAATGGAAGCACCTTATTTATTAATAGAAATATCTGGAATCAAGTTACCTTGGATTTTGGATGAAGAGATAGAATAGAATATAACATAGTGATCATTTGTGGGTGATGAGGTGGAATTCAGAGCTTAATAAAAATAACAGGTATTTAACTGATAAATTATTAAAGGGTGTTTCAGATACTTCTGGGATAGCAGTGTATTCCCACGGAAATGAGATAGTTAAAGCAGCACTTTGGGCAATGTCTACAGTAATTATAATTGACTTAGTTGTACCTATGGATTTAATACCTATTCTTCCATTTTTAAATGATGATTTAATTATTCAATAATAATACTATAGTGGTAGTATTTGTGTTCTATAAAAGACAACTACTAGCACCCATTTAATATAGTAAGTGAGGTGAAAGATTATGAAAAGAATAAGTCTTAATGTAATTGATTATGGAATTAATGATATAAACACAAAATGGTGGAAACAAATTATGTCTGTATTTTTAAAACCAGGTAGTGATTTTGAAATTCGATGCTGGAAAGATGAAAAAGAGGAAATAGAAAAAGCTTTGAGATTTGGAAAACTTAATGAGGCTGAAAAAAGCAAAAATGAAATATCAATTAATGGAAATTTGACAGAAAAAATGATACAGGAAATTCTTGCTGAACCCAAACCAAATGATTATGATAAATGGATTGATTTTTTTACAATCAATATTCAAGATAATTTTTGTAGCGCTCATTACGGAACTGAAATCTATATATATGATTTAACAGACCGTGATGTTGAAATTATCAAACAAATTATATTACCGATACATGATTTTTTTAGTTTTGGTGTGTTTGATATTGATAAAGATTAAAATGTTTGCACAGATTTTAAGAGATATCTAGTGATGGAATCCTTGAAGAAATTAAGCAATTATAAAGTAAAAGAAAGAAACTATAAAATAAATCTAATGGATAGGTTCCACTTAATATGAAGAACTAATTATCACTATGAACTAAAAGGATTAGTAAAATATGGAGACTTTAGACTATTAGAAAATAAAGATCCTCATGAAAAAAAATATATTCACAATTTTAACGGACCATAGATATAAAAAATAATATAGGGAGGGAAAAATAATAACTTACAATAAATTAGTTAGAGATAAGATAATTGATATAATCCAGGCAGATGTGAAAAGCTAGAATATGGAATAATGGATAGGAAAGAATATTTAGTCTATCTTAATCAAAAGTTAGAAGAGAAATTGGAAGAATATCTAGAATCTTTAGTGAACTTGAGAACTTTAAATTACAGAGGATTTTTTACCCAAGCAAAAAGGGAAAATTATTGAGCTTAGGGATTATCAAGAAGAAGCTCTAGCTAATTTAGAAGAAATGAGACATAACAATGAAACTATTGGTTTATTGTATCATGCAGCAGAGGAATGTGTCATAATAGTGATGGGTGCAATAAATGCTTTGAAATCAAGGGTTTCAGGAACTTTAACCAAATATAATTCATGCATTGCTTAGAGTAATTAGGATCTAATTGCTGTAAGCAATGTATGAGAGGTAAAGAGTTTGGTTCTTTAATAGTCTACAATTATTTAGTATAATTATATTTAAAATGATAATAGCTACGTAAATGTAATAAAACATGTCATAATCGAGGAGGAAATTATGAAGAAAATTCAGATTGTAATATATCCTTTTTGGATTATTTTATCTTTTCTTACTTCTATTTTTATAATGATAAAATTATATCCCAATTATATAAATAATGAATTCCCTCCATTTTTTATTTTTTCATATTCAATAATACATTTATTCGGCAGGATATTGAGTAGTATAGTAGCGATAAGTAACAAATGGATATTATTAATACAAGCCTTTTTAATTTTCATGGCTTTTATTATTTCCCTTAACTTTATGGAATTTAGTTTAGGCATTAGAATTATGATTTCAATTATTTTTATAATAATTAGTAGTTTACATTTTATCATAACAAATATTTTATATAGAAAATATTCAGACCGAATTTAGATTTACATTCTTTGCATTTAGCGACACAAGCTTAGATAAAAGCCTGTAAAATTTTTTATAATTAATGAAGTTGGTATTATATTGTATCTTTGAAATAAAAGTTCTGGAGGTAAAGCTGTGAGTGAAATATCAAATCAAAATAATAATATTTTTTCAGAAATAAAACAAGTTATGCTTGAGGCAAGAAACAATGTTGCAAGCGTAGTTAATGTTGAACTACTTAAAGCTTATTGGCAGATAGGAAAAATAATAGTAGAACATGAGCAGGATTCTCAGGAACGTGCAGCATATGGTAGAGGATTAATAAATGAGCTTTCTAAAGAGTTGACAACAGAATTTGGCAGAGGTTTTTCAGTGTCTAATTTGCAGTTCATGAGAAGATTTTATCAAGACTATCCAATTCAACAGACACTGTCTGTTAAATTGAGTTGGTCTCATTATTGTGAACTTTTAAGTGTTTCTGATTTAAGCAAAAGATCTTTTTATGAAAAAGAAGCTATAAATTCTAAGTGGTCAGTTAGAGAATTAAAAAGACAAATAAATACATCCCTCTTTGAGAGAATCCTATTATCAGAGGGAAAAGCAAATAAAGAAACTGTTCTCAACTTATCTAAGAAAGGGATTGAGCTCTTAAATGCTGAAGATGTCTTGAAAGACCCATATGTTTTTGAATTCTTAGGAATACCACAAAACAAACCAATGATGGAAAGTGACTTAGAAAAAGCCCTAGTAGAGCATATAGAAAAATTTCTATTAGAGCTTGGCAGAGGATTTATGTTTGTTGGAACCCAGCAGAGAGTTACTTTAAATAATACTCACTACTATGTGGATATGGTGTTTTACAACAAAATATTGCGTTCATATATTTTAATAGAATTAAAAACAAGTAAATTAATGCCTGAAGCAGTGGGACAACTTAACATGTATTTAAATTACTATCAGTCAGAAATCAATGATGAAATAGATAATCCTCCTATTGGAATAATCCTATGCACAGATAAGGATAATGTAGCGGCAGAATATGCATTGGGGGGTCTATCAAATCAAATATTTGCTTCTAAATATACACTTTATATTCCAGATAAGCAAAGATTAATAAAAGAAGTAGAGGCTATTGTAGAGGAATGGCATGAAGAACAATAAATTATAAATATTGGAAGAATGAAAAGACAAGAAAAAAGTGAAATATATTAAATTGAAGAAGCACTAATAACAAGCCATAGCTAATTAGGAAGGAATAAAGCCCATAAGGAGAAATATAGCACTTTTATATCATGCTACAGGGGAACGTGTCATAATAGTGACAGGGTGCATAAATGCTTTAGTATCAAGGGTTTCAGGAACTTTTATTAAAAATAATTCATGCATTGCTTAGAGTAATTAGGTATAATTGTTGTAAGCAGTGCATGAGAAGGAAGGATTTTGGTTTTTTAATAGTCTAGAATTATTTAGTATAATTATATTTAAGATGGTAATCAGTTGCATATATGTGGATTTATGTTCAACTAAGATAAAAATATAATGGAGGTATAATTATGTGGTTAATATTAGGACTTATTGCTATAGTAGCAACTTTTATAAATCTTTATATGTATAAAATAGGAAAAGACTATAAACTTGCTATGGCAATGGGGTTATCATTTACGGCATTAACACTATGTGCAGAACATAGCCTTATATCTAATTGGGTAAAAGGTGAAGATTGGTCGGCTTTATTAGATGTTGCACCTACTATGGAAAAGGGGTTATGGGGTCTGACAATTATTTCTATTTTACTAAATATAGCACCTATATTTTTAGAGCTAAAAAATAAAGAATAATTACTTAATGTTGCATCCTTTATATATTGTACATCAGTATATTAGTGTGTAACAAATTAAAATCTTATAGTTAAAGGAGAAAGAATAGTGATAAAAGAATTAGATGTATCACGAATAGATGATATCATGAAGATTTGGCTTGAAGAAAACATTAATGCTCATGATTTTATTTCCAAGGATTATTGGGAAGAAAACTATGATTATGTAAAGAGGGTCCTACCAGATGCAACTGTTTTTGTATATGAAGATAATGATGAAGCAAAAGGATTTATAGGTATTGTTGAAAATTCATATATTGCAGGGTTATTTGTTTCAAATAGATATCAGGCTAATGGTATAGGTGGAGAATTGCTTGAAAGGTGCAAACAAGAATATTCTATTTTAAAATTAGATGTTTATGCTAAGAATATAAAAGCAGTAAACTTTTATAAAAAACATGGATTTAAAATTGAACAAGAAAAAGAAAATGAAGAAACAAGAGAAGTAGAATATTCTATGGTATGGAATTTATACTCATAAAGCCATCTATTTATGGCACATCATTTATATTGGACGATACAAGAGTGGTATTATGCCCTGTAGATACTAACTAATTTTACAGGGGATGAAACTTTGAATTATAAGATTGTCGAACTTAATGATTTACAGGTGGAAGATATTAAGAATCAACTTGATCAATATGATAAAATAAAAACAAGATGAGAGAAGATTAAATATAAATGGGGTGACTAGTATGAGATGGATAGACTTAAGGCCTTATGGTGGAGGGATCTACACAGAGATAATAGAGTGCAGCAATAAAGAAATACTCTTCCAGACTTATAAGAAAAAGGATGAAAAATACTACTACTCTATTATGGTCTATAATATAGATAGAAATACTTCAGTGGAGATTTATAGTTATGAAGTTATGGAAGAAACCATCTACCTACAATATCCCCATGTTCATAATGAAAGTATACTTATAATTAAAACCCATAATCCCAAGCAATTAGAAGTGGATAAAATAGATAGGAAGGATGGTAAAAACAAGAGGACCTATCATATAAGTACTAAGGAAGATATTAGCTCCATCCCAATTTTTATTAATGAACAATATATTATCTTCTATACAGATATTGATCTAGAAGGAGAAGAATATAAAAAATATGTAGACAAGGGATTTAAGGATAATAAATCTGCAATCTACTTATATGACCTTGAAGAAGAAAAGGCTTATTTTATAAGGGACTTTAGGATAATAGAGGGTATGGGGGTAGAACATGGTAGGATGCAAAAACTACCTTTATTTTTACATAAAAATGGGGAATACTTAATTTTCAATGAAACTTATATGGATGATTGGGAATATGAAGATTTCTACGACTATGCCTTGGAAAACAAGATAGACCAGGCTGATTTTTTCATGGAAGCCTTATATTATATAAAGCTAAATGACTTTGTGACTGCTATAAAGGCGGGAGAGGAAGACCTAGCCCTCAAAACCATCAAGAAGAAGGCTTTGGACGGTTGGGTAAGATACTTATACCAAGATAGTTCCTATATTTATTATAGGGACAAGGACTTTTCTAGCCAGTTAGAGAGAATTATAAAAATAAACAAGTTAAATTTAAAGTCGGAAATAGTGGCAGAACTAGACTATTCCAAAATAAAGGGAAGGATATTCTATGATGATTTTAATGAAAACCTAAGAATTTATTCAGAAGAAACTATAGAAACCAAGGATTCCATAGTTATTGAACTGGAAGGATTATATAATTGTAATTACAACATTAAACTTCCGCTTAAGAAGTTTACCCAAGGATATAGGGTGTCATATACCTACTTCCAGTCCATTGGGGACAAGTTTATTATTGTCTCTGGGTGGTATGAGGAGGAAAGTGATGATTACTATGATCTTCAATATATAAAGGATTTGGAAAGTGGAGAGGAATGGGAGTTTGTTGGTAATTCTAGGGTATGTGGAGACATACTAATTATCTATGAATCAACTCTACTATAAGGAAGAAAGAGAGGTTTAGATAAGAAGATGAATTATAGAATATTATTTAAAGACAGGCCTGATCCAGAACTTATAAAGGAAATAGCCAGCAAGCATTATAGGGATATGGAGGGGATTGGGGACCTATATGACCAGTTAATAGAAAAGTCTAGCTGTGATGGTGAAGAGGCAGCAGAAATTTATTATGTGGCATATACCCTAGCCCTCAAGGATCTAGAACTAATACTAGTAAGGGTGAATTAGTAATGGAAGGAGAAGAGTAAATGGAAGAGCCTAAAATAATTATTAATACCAAGATGGAAAAAGAAGATTACAAAAAGTTTTTATATACTGCAACCTTTAAAAGAAATAAATTTACGATCCCTATACTTGTACTTATGGCCATGGTTGCGGGACTATTTATAGGATATGAGAAGGGAGAGTTTAGCCTAATAAGATTTCTATTTAGTTGGTTAGTCCTTCTGATAGTTTCCATTTTTATTGTTGTCTTTCAGATTAGAAGAAAGAATGAGAAGAGGGTAAAAGCTGACAATACAGCAGGATTTGATAACCTCTACACCCTAAAGTTTTATAATGAAAAGCTAGTAGTAGAGAATCAATCACTTAAATCAAGGGCAGAAATAAGCTATGATAAGATTTTCTCCCTATTAGAAAGTAAGGACCTTTTTATTCTATATTTTACAAAAAGCCAAGCTTCTGCAATTATGAAAAGGGACATAGATGATCTGGGAGAATTTAAAGAATTTATTATAGATAAATTTAAGGACAAATATAAGAAAATATAGTTGAATATAAGATGAAATAAAGTCCAGAATAAATTAACTAAAATTAATATGGATATTAAATATACCAAAATGATTCTACCCTTTTTATACTTTAAGATTAGAAGGAGAGAATATGTCTATTACTTAGTAGGATGGTAGAAGTTGTGTATATTATAAATACTAATGGGCATAGGGTATAAATGAATACTAGTAGAAAAGTGCGCAACAAGATTAACTATTTTAAAGAGGGGAGAATATCTTATGAAATATATTTCGGGGAAAGATATTAATATTGGAATTATATTGGTTGTATTGGTGGTAGTTACATTTGTTATTGGAGTTACTAAATGGCCTTTTTTTATATTATCAGCTACCTTTTTATTCTCATACATTAGAATAGATAAAAAAAGATTAAGATGTCCTAATTGTGGCGGTTTTGAAAATCTTGAAAGATTACTCTTTGCTAAAAAACGCAATTATCATTGTAGACATTGTGGAGAAAAAATAAATATAAGATAAGGATTGTTTTTTAATTGATAAAATTATTATAGGGCTAAGACACACTCTTTATAAAGTACGTCGCATCAGCAATAAAAATAAAAGACTATAGAATCAAATCTTAGCGGTTCAGACGTAAAAATCTGGGCCGCTTTTTTTATTTCCCTCAGAAAGGAGGTTCCTATATGGTAAATGATGATGTAAATAACAAGGCTATAAACATTGAAATTAAGGTTGCTCAGTATTCAGCAAAGTCTATTTTAAAGGCTATGAAAAAAATCATAGAAGATGCTGCTGAAAAAAGCCAGCCACTTGCAGACTATCTTAGTGAAAAAAGAAAAACTAATTCAAGAAAGCTTAAGGATATGGTAAAGAAGGGCCAACTAGAAAATATTGATTTACAGAAAGGTGAAGTCAAGGAACTAAAGAAGCAGCTTAATAGGTATGGTGTCAATTTTTCTGTTATGAAGAATAAGGAGTCAGGACTATACTCTGTATTTTTCCAAGCCAAGGATATTAAGGCTATGGACTTAGCCTTTAAAAAAGCTATAGAAAGATCAGAAAAGAAAGAAAATAAAAGAGATTCTACAAAAGAAATACTAAATAAATTTAAGGAGAGGGTGAAAAATGTGGCAGTTAAAGACAAAGTTAAAGAAAAACGTCATGAACAAGAGAGATAAAACGATCAGGCATTTAAGAGAAATCTTAGATGTCTTTTTTATTGAAATGAGGTGAAAGGAATGAATTTTGATTATTTTTATGGGAGGGATTCTGAAAGTTTTAGATTTATCCGTTTACCTGTAGTTCTTATAGAAGATGAGATATATAAGGATTTATCAATAGAGGCCAAAGTGCTCTACTCCATGTATTTATCAAGAAGCACTTTATCTTATAAGAACAACTGGATAGATGAAAGTAGAAGAGTATATATCTATTTTACCGTAGAAGAAACAGCTAGACAATTAGGCTGTGGGGTTAAAAAGGCAGTAAAGCTTATAAAGAATCTTGAAGATATTGGTCTTATAAAAAAGAAAAGAACAGGACAGGGTAACCCCACTAAAATTTATGTTAAAGATTTTATGAGTATTTTTAGAAATGGAAATTTCAGACCTGTCAAAAGGGAAAATCAAGACTTGTCAAAAGGACAAGTCAAGAATGGCGATTTTGATAATTCAAGAATGGTGAAAAAGAAAAGTCTAGATTTATCAAAAAGACAACCTAACTATATAGAGAATAATAAGATTGATAAGAGTTATATTGATTTTAGTGGAGAAGACAAAAAAGGAACTTTCCTAAATGTAACTTTATATGATGAAGAAGAAAGGCTATTAGAGGAAAAGATACCCAACTTAAATGATTATATAGAAAGATTATCAGCTTATATGCAAAGTACAGGAAAGATATATAAAGACCATGCTTCAACTATTATGAGCTGGTACTTAAAAGATAAAAAAGAAGGAAAGCTTAAGGGTGAAAAAGCTTATACAGGAGATCCTTCAGATTATGAAAGCGAGTGGAACTTAAATAATTAAGAGAGGTAGATAAAATGGAAGATAAAATAAAAACTATAGAAATTGATGGAGTAGAGTTTCCTTTTAATCTAGATAAGGCATTTGAGAAAGATGGTCATGTTTACTGTAGAGAATGTGAAGAGAGGATAGACTCAGATCCACTTAATTACTTAGGAAATAAAAAAATACTATTTCGTAGGCAATGTAAATGCGTTAGGGAAGAGGAAAGCTTAAGGAAGGTAAAAGAAGAAGCGGACCATATTAGAAGATTTAAAGAAGAGTGCTTTCTAACAAGTAGAAATCTTATTAGTTGCACTTTTGATAAGCTTATAGCTCCTGATAGACAGGAAGTAATTATAGCAAGGAATTTTGTTAAGAACTTTAAGGAGCTATCCAAGGAAAATAATGGACTTATATTTCATGGAAATGTAGGAACAGGAAAGACCTACCTAGCAGCTTGTATAGCAAACAAAATTATAGAGGACTACCAAATAAGAGTTAAGATGAGAAATATTCCACAGATAATAAATGATATTGAGAAGGGTGGATTTGATATTGACAAGAATGATTATTACAGAAAATTATCAAGCGTATCACTTCTTATTCTTGATGATTTTGGAATTGAAAGGAATACAGAATATGTAAATGAAATGGTCTACCAGATTATAAATACTAGGTATGAATCAAAGAAACCAACTATTATCTCAACTAATATTCCCCTTGGTGTAATTATGAATAGTAGTAATGATATTGATAAGGAGAGGATATATTCAAGGCTTAGAGAGATGTGTATTCCAGTTAAGATTGCAGGAAAAGACATTAGAACAGAACTAGGAAGAAAAAAATTAAGACAAACTAGAGACCTACTTTTAGGAGATAGATGAGGTGAAATAAATGTATAAAATAAAGGTGTTTGAAAATAGAGAGTTTGGACAAATAAGGACAATGTTAATTGACGATGAGCCTTGGTTTGTTGGAAAAGATATAGCAGAAGCTCTAGGATATAAAAGACCGAGTGATGCTATAGCAAGCCATGTTTATGAAGGGGACAAGCTGAAACGGTGTTTTACCGTATCAGGTCAAGGTAGGAATTTGCTAGTGGTAAATGAGTCTGGAATGTATGCACTTATCTTTGGAAGTAAACTTGAAAATGCCATAAGATTTAAAAACTGGGTAACAAGTGAAGTTCTACCTTCAATTAGAAAGCATGGTGGATATTTTTCAGGACAGGAGGAAATGAATGATCAAGAGCTTTTGGCAAGGGGTTATCTTGTAGCCTTAAGACAAATAGAAGCTAGGACAGGAGAATTAGAAGGTCTTATACCTAAAGGAGAATTCTTTGATAAGTTTATAGATCTAGGTGACTGTATATGCCTTAGGGATACTGCAAAAGAATTAGGAGTTTCTCAAAATAGGTTTATAAATATACTTATAGACAGGGGTTATCTCTATAGGAATCAAAAAGGGAAACTAAGATTTTACTCAACTGCAGCTGATTACTTTAAATTAAAAGATTATATCAATAAATATAATGGTGAGCCTGGAGTTTATACAGTAGTAAGACCTGAAGGAAGAGCATACTTTTTCTCTTTACTTAAAGAAATGGGAGAAATTTAAGGGAATAGGAGGTGATTTTGATGTTAATGTTAAACGAAAAAAGTTGTATTGACTGTGATGAGTTTGAATTTGAGAAACATAGTGAAGAAATAGAAGGACTGATGGAAAAGTTAACACAACTAGAAGACTATGATTGTGTAGTGCTTCATAAGTATATAGATTTAGCTCATAGGGACAAAGAGATGAAAGTTATAGACTCAAGCTTATGGGACATATACGAGTTAGTTGAATATACAGATTTTAAAAATGGGGTAGATATTCTTATTGATAATGAAGGATTCTTAAACCTATCAGTTTATGGTCAGACCTATAGAATGGATGGAAATGATTATTTTATCAATTCTATTTTTAAGATTATCCCACGAGATAAAGACTGGAACTTTCTTGATATATCTGATTTTTTACTGGAAGGAAAGGAAGTGAAACTTTCAGAAAAGCAGTTAGATAGAAAAAAGAAATCAACCATTGAACTCCTGAATGAATATAAGGGAAAGGTAGATAGAATTAATCCTATAAATAAGGAAAAAGAGAAAAGAGGTATGGGTGAGGAAAGATAAGAAACTCCAAGCTAAGGAGGTGGTACTTTGAGTGTAATAGAAGAAATAAAAAAAGATATAAAAGAATTATTTCAAGTGCAAGATAAGAAGATTTTTCTTAAGAAGAATATACCTTATCTTGCATTTTTCTATTTAGGAGATATTTTTTCCCACCATGTAAATTCATATGTAGGAGGTGATGCAATAGACCGTATATTTCAAGCGGTCCTAGAAATAGAAACAATGAGCTATCTTCCTAGCTTTGATCCAAGGGATTTACTTATAGGATTTATTCTAGCAGCAATAGTTAAACTTATTCTTTATAGTAAGAGTAAAAACGCTAAAAAATTTAGGAAAGGTGAGGAATATGGTTCAGCAAGATGGGGAAATTCAAAGGATATTGCTCCCTATATGGATGAAGATTATAGAAATAATCTCCTTCTTACAGAAACAGAAAGAATTACTATGAATAGTAGACCTAAAAATCCCAAGTATGCAAGGAATAAAAATGTTCTTGTAATTGGTGGTTCTGGTTCAGGGAAGACAAGATTCTTGGTAAAACCTAATCTTATGCAACTTCATTCAAGCTATGTAGTAACTGATCCTAAGGGAAGTCTACTTCATGAGTGTGGCAAGATGTTAGAAATGAATGGATATGAGATAAAAACTCTAAATACCATTAACTTTAAAAAAAGCATGAAATATAATCCCTTTGCCTACCTTAGAAGTGAAAAAGATATTCTAAAATTGGTTCAGACTATTATAGCTAACACTAAAGGAGAGGGAGAAAAGGCAGGAGAAGATTTTTGGGTGAAAGCTGAAAGGCTTTATTATACAGCCCTTATTGGCTATATCTTTTATGAAACACCAAAAGAGGAACAAAATTTTACTACTTTACTGGCAATGATAGATGCTAGTGAAGTTAGAGAGGAAGATGAAAACTTTAAAAACGCAGTAGATTATATGTTTGATGCCTTAGAAGAAAAGGATCCAGATCATTTTGCTCTTAAGCAATATCGCAAATATAAGTTGGCAGCTGGAAAAACTGCAAAATCTATTTTAATATCCTGTGGTGCAAGGTTAGCCCCTTTTGACATTAAAGAACTTAGGGATTTAATGAGTGAAGATGAAATGGAACTAGATACCCTAGGAGATAGAAAGACTGCCCTATTCGTTATAATTTCAGATACAGATGATACCTTTAACTTTGTTGTATCACTCATGTATTCCCAGATGTTTAACTTGCTCTGCGATAAGGCTGATGATGTATATGGGGGAAGGTTACCAATTCATGTTAGATGTCTTCTAGATGAGTTTGCAAATATAGGCTTGATTCCTAAATTTGAAAAACTTATAGCTACAATACGTTCAAGAGAAATAAGTGCCTGTATTGTATTACAGGCACAATCACAACTAAAGGCAATTTACAAGGATAATGCAGATACTATAATAGGAAACTGTGATACAACCTTATTCTTAGGAGGAAAGGAGAATGGTACTTTAAAAGAGATTTCAGAAACATTAGGCAAGGAAACTATAGACCTATTTAACACATCAGAAACAAGGAGTAATCAGAAGTCCTTTGGGCTTAACTATCAGAAGACTGGTAAGGAGCTTATGACCAAGGATGAGCTTTTTGTAATGGATGGAAGCAAGTGCATTATGCAACTAAGAGGTGTAAGACCTTTCTTATCAGAAAAATTTGATATTACAAAACATAAAAATTATAAGTTCCTAGAAGATTATGATGATAGGAACTTCTTTGATGTTGAAGAATATATGAAAAGGCATGGTAAGGCAAAGCTCAATAAGGAGTCAATAATAACAAGATTGTAGGTGAGAATATGGAAGTTAAGGTGAGAAGTCCTTCAATAAAAGAAGGCAATCAAGTTAATAAATTTAATTTATAGCGATTAGATAAGAAACAAGTCCAGTCGCTTTTTTATTTCAAAAAAATTAGGAGGCTAGAATTAGAATATGGCAAATTTTAAAGAAAGAGATATGAAAAATGTAACAGCTAATCTAGTAGGAGAGGTAAAATCAGCTTCTTTTGACTGGGATGGTGAAACTATCAATGTAACAAATTTCTCCCTTGTAGAAAAGAAGAATGGGAAAAGGCACTATACAAACTGTGCAGCTTATGGTGAATGGTCAGAAGTAGCAAAGGAACTAAAGGCTGGAGATCTTGTCCATGTCTTTGGTTATATTAGGGAAAGAAGAAATAATGACAAGCTATATAAGAATTTTATAGTAAAACATATGAATAAAATTGAAAAAGAAAATAAGGAGGAAAAATAATATGGCATTTTTTACAGAAGGAATAGCAGTTTTAAAAACTTTAGTTACTGCAATTGGTGCAGGTTTAGGGGCATGGGGAGTAATTAACCTTATGGAGGGATATGGAAATGACAATCCTGGAGCAAAGTCACAAGGAATCAAGCAGCTAATGGCAGGCGGAGGTATTGTTCTTATTGGAATGAAACTTATACCTTTACTTGCAAATACACTTAATTAAGAAAGAGGTAGATAAAATATGTTTGGGCTTTTCGACAAAATAACTGAATTTTTTCAGGAGATTTTCATCGGAATTATCCAAGCAAACCTTGAAGCAATGTTCTTAGATATAAATGAGAATGTAAGTCTTGTAGCTACAGAAGTCGGTAAAACACCAAGTGGTTGGAATGCAGAAGTGTTCAGCTTTGTAAAGAATATTAACGATACTGTAGTTATCCCTATAGCGGGAATTATCATAACCGCCGTCTTGTGCATAGAACTCATAAACATGGTCATGGAGAAAAATAATATGCACTCTGATACAGATACATTTGATTTCTTTAAATACATTATCAAGATGTGGATAGCAGTATGGTTTGTAAGTAATGCTTTCACTTTCTCGATGGCAGTATTTGATGTATCACAGACACTAGTAACTAAGGCGGCGGGCGTGATAAATACAAATGCATCCCTTGATGCTATGGATGTGGCCGCAATGATAGATCATCTAAAAGATGAAAGCTTATGGAATCTGATACTGATAGCAATGGATACTTCACTGGTGAAGCTTTCAATCCAGGTTGTATCAATCATAATTACCGTAATAACTTATGGAAGAATGATTGAAATTTGCTTGTATAGCTCAGTATCAGCAATTCCATTTGCAACTATGGGAAATAAAGAATGGGGTCAGATTGGAACAAATTATATCAAAGGATTATTTGCACTAGGGCTTCAGGGATTGTTTCTTATGATATGCCTTGGAATATATGCGGTTCTTGTAAAGACGATTCATGTAACCACAGATATTCATGCTAGCATATTCGGAGTTCTTGGATATACGGTACTTCTTGGAATTATGATGTTAAAGAGTGGAACAATTGCAAAGAGCATAATGAATGCTCATTAAAAACATGGAGGAGGAATAGATTTGGAAATAAAAAAGGAAAAATTAATAATAGGTTTGGCACTTACAGGAGCAGGTCTTCTAGCTTCTGTAATTATAAATAGAAGAAAGTTGGGTGTGCTTACCAAAAGACTTAATAATACAGAAGACTTTTTAGATGACCTTGAAGAAAAAACATGGAGTTTTAATAGGTCTATGAAGGAAATTGCTAAGGCTCATAATAGTTTAATAAAAATGAGAATAGATGACTATGAAGACTTTGATGAAAGATTTTATGAAATTGAAGATGAAATTGCTACTATCTATAGCCACCTTGCAGAACTTGATAGACTTAAGAAAAATAAAAAAGGTGTAGATGAAAGTTCAAAAATATTAAATATCAACCCTGATGAATTGGAAGAAAGCATAGATGAGATTGAAGAAGAATAGAAAAGCTAATAGAATAGTGAGGTGATAGAGATTGGCTTATGTTCAGATACCTAAAGATTTAAGTAATGTTAAAACTAAAGTAGCTTTTAATCTTACTAAAAGGCAGCTTATAGGGTTTGGGGTGGCAGGTATTATCGGTATTCCAACATATCTAAAAACGAGAGATGTTCTTGGTAATGACCTAGCTGTCTTTTTAATGATTATACTAACTATCCCTATTTTCTTTGTGGTCTTTTATGAGAAGGATGGACTAACATGTGAGAAATATCTTAAATATATATATCTTCATGTAAGACACCAACCTAAAGTTAGGGTTAGTAGGGAGAGATTTATTGAGATGAGGAAGGAGGAGCAAAATATAAATGGGAAAAAATCAGATTCAGCAAAGAAATTTGGAGAAAAGAAAAAGACAGGAAGAAAAACTTCAAAAAAAGGAAAAAGAGCTAAAAAAAGTAGCTAAGGAAACAAGAAATCTTAAGTCCAATCAGAAGAAAAGCTCTTCATTCCTTGATTTCTTAAAGAAGGAAAAGAAAAGATATACCATAGAAGATACCATTCCCTATAAGAAGATGTATAGGAATGGTATATGTTATATCGGTGAGGGAAAGTACAATAAAGTTATAAAATATGAGGATATAAATTATCAGCTTGCACTTGAGGAAGATAGAGATCTTATCTTTAATCAATTTGCAGGCTTTTTAAATTCCTTTGATTCAACAACAGAGCTTCAATTAAGCTTTGTTAATCAAGTAGGAAGAATTAAGGAAATGGAAAATGCGATTACCATACCAGATAAGGGAGATGATTTCGATGAGATAAGAAAAGAATTTAGGGGAATGCTTAAGGACCAGCTTTCAAAGGGTAATAATGGTCTTAGGAAATCGAAATATATTGTTGTTAATACAAGGTCAGAAAGCTATGAGCAAGCTAAACCTGTTCTTGAGAGGATAGAGATAGATGTCCTATCAAATCTAAAAAGCATGGGAGTAAGGGCTGAAACCTTAGTAGGTCTTGAAAGACTTAAGCTGCTTCACGATATGCTAAATCCCGATAATAGTTTTGATTATGATGGACAGGGACTTGAAAATAGGGACACTAGAAAACTTATAATGCCTAGTACATTCAAGTTCATAAATCCTAAATATATGCAGATGGGGAATTACATTTGTGCCTTAAGTCATTTTCAGATCTTAGCAAGTGAGCTTTCAGATAGGTTTTTATCGGAAATTCTTTCTATTGAAGATAATATGTATGTAAGCCTTCATATTCATGCTATAGATCAGGTAGATGCTATTAAGATGGTAAAGAGAAAGAATACAGATCTTCAAAAGATGATGATAGAAGAACAAAAAAAGGCTGTAAGAGCTGGCTATGATATGGATATTATACCATCAGACCTTAATGTATATGGAAGTGATATAAAAAATCTTTTGACTGACCTTCAATCTAGGGATGAGAGAATGTTTTTTGTAACCTTTACCATTATGAATTTAAGCAAAAGTAAGGAAAAGCTAGATAATACTATAGCCCAAATTTCTTCCATATGTAACCGTAATAACTGTGCCTTAAAAAGACTAGATCATCAGCAAGAGCAAGGTTATATGTCAGTTCTTCCTTTAGGAGTAAATGAGGTTGAAATAAAAAGACAATTAACATCTTCATCAACTGCTGTATTTATGCCTTTTACAACAGAAGAACTTTTTATGGGTTCAAATACAAGCTTGTATTATGGGCTTAATTCTCTTTCTCATAATCTTATAATGGCAGATAGGAAGAAACTAAAGAATCCAAATGGACTTATTCTAGGAACACCAGGGTCTGGAAAATCCTTTGCAGCCAAAAGGGAAATGGCAAATGCGATTTTGGTTACAGATGATGATGTGATTATTACAGATCCAGAGGGTGAGTATGGAAGTCTTGTAAAACAATTTAAGGGTGAAGTTATTAAAATTTCAGCTAAGTCTAAGGACTATCTAAATCCACTTGATATTAATATGAACTATGGGGATGGAGATGCACCACTAAAGGATAAGGCGAACTTTATAATGAGTATGCTTGAACTTGTAGTAGGTGGCAGTGGTCTAACTGCAGCTGAAAAGTCTGTAATAGATAGGTGTCTACCTAAGATATACAAGGATTATTTTACAGACCCTAAACCTGAAAATATGCCTATACTAAGTGACCTTTATAATCTTCTACAAGAACAAGAAGAAAGTGTAGGAAGAAAGCTGGCTACAGAAATGGAAATCTATGTTACTGGTTCTTTAAATGTATTTAATAACAGAAGTAATGTAGACCTTAATAAAAAGCTTATATGCTTTGATATAAAGGAACTGGGAAATCAACTGAAGAAAATAGGAATGTTAGTTATACAGGACCAGGTATGGAATAAAGTTTCCTCAAATAGGGGGGCTAATAGGGCAACAAGATACTATATTGACGAGTTCCACTTGCTTTTAAAAGATCAGCAAACTGCCCAATACTCAGTTGAAATATGGAAAAGATTTAGAAAGTGGGGTGGAGTTCCAACAGGTATAACACAAAACGTAAAAGACCTTTTAGGAAGTGCAGAAATTGAAAATATCTTTGATAATACAGACTTTGTCCTCATGCTTAACCAAGCTTCTGGAGATAGGGAAATCCTAGCCAAAAAACTTAAAATTTCTCCTTTTCAATTAAACTATGTTACAAATTCCAATGCAGGAGAGGGACTTTTATTTTTTGGGAATACTATTGTTCCCTTTGTTGACAAGTTCCCTAAAGATACAATCTTGTATCAGAAGATGACAACAAAACCTGAGGAAGTAGATTAAAATGAAAGATAAGAAGAAAATAAAAAGGAGAACATATCTAGATATAGGTAAACGTGAAAAAGCAAAGGATTACAAGGATAAAAGAACTAAGGATGGTGAAAGATTTCAAGAAAACATTGTAGAAAAGAAGTCTAAGTTAAATAATTTTGAGAGAGAAATTAAGTCCACTGATAAAAAAGGTGGACTTTCTTTATCTCAAAAACAAATAGAAAAACATAGGGCTAAGGAAGAAAGGACTGGTGATTCAAACAATTTAGAAAAGATTACTACTGAAAGTAGGCAAGTAAAGGAAGTCATAATAGAAGAAAAAAATCTTGATATAGGTGCAAGGGTAAAGACCAGTAACTATCTTGGTAAAAGGGTTCATGAGAAGGATAGATTTGATGAATCTATTATAAAAAAGAAAACAAAGTTAAAGCATGAAAAAACTAAGGTTACTAGCAAGAAGAGTGATGAATACAAGGATAGAAGGAGATATGATAAGGGTTCTTTAGATAATTTACAAGATAAATCAATAAATGTAGAAAAAGTAAAAAAACAGAAACAGATAAATAATTTAAAGCAAAAGATTGAAGATCCAAAACATGAAGATTTAGATAAGGAAATAAAAAGCAATACCCTATTTAAAGATGATGCCAACAATCGCATTATTCCTAATAAGGAAGACGATGAGGTAAGGGTAGAAGATTTTGAGGAAAGAGCCAGTGGCGTAGATAGTTTCAAAAATAATAGTAAGAAGAAAGATTATTATAAGAGGAAGCTTGTATATGATAATCAGAAAAAAATAAACAAAAAAGATGGGAAATTAACTACAGATGATGTTAAAGACCTTAAAGCTGGCATGGCTAATAAGACAGGTGAAAAAGTTCCAAGTCAAACTACAGCCCTTGAGGGGAAGGTAGAAAAACAATATAGAAAAAGCGAAAGCAAACTAATTCAAAAAAGGAAAAAGGCAAGTAAACTTTATCACAAGCCTAAATATGATAAGACAGGAAAATTTGTAGGAGGAATTTCAGGGGCAAGCTATCTGTCCGCTGAATATATTAGGGCTGGAAGTGATGAAAATGTAGCCATTGATGCAAGTGAAAAAGGTTTATACCTAAATGCAAGTATGACAAGACATGCCCAAAACAAGCTTCAAAGGCAAAGAAGAAGTCCTATAAAGCTTGAAAGAAAATTAAATTTAAAGCATCAGAAAAATTTGGCAAGAGCTGAATATAAGACTGAAATCAAGGGTTTGAAAAATGAAAAAGATTTTCAAAAAAAGACTACCTATAAGAAATTGATTAAAAGAAGGCAGATGAAAAAGAAAATCTATGAAGAGCATAATATTGCAATTGGTTTCAAAGACAGGCTAAAAAAAGGAATGGAAAATATTTTAAAAGGAAGTTCTCAACTAATAAGAAGAAATATAAGAAAGATCCTTATTCTTCTTGCTATAGTCGTTATAGGTTTTATGACCCTGAGCCAAGTTGCAACATTTTTTCTAACTGGAATATCATCGGTAACTAGCCAAGTTATGAGTACCACCTACTTGTCAGGGGAAGATACTCTTGCAGATATAAATAGTGAGTTTACCAAGCTAGAGTATGAACTAGCAGATGAACTTGCCAATATAGAAAGTTATTATCCAGGCTATGACGAGTACCATGTAGGAGGAAATACGGATATAGGTCATGGCATTCATGAACTTTTAAGCTTTATAACTGCCAAATATGGACAAGTAACCGATGTATCAAGCCTTAGTGGAGAATTAAAAAAACTATTTAATAAGATGTATAAGGTTGATTATAAAACCATAGTTGAAACCAGATATAGGCAGGTATGCTATGGAAGATAGTGCAGAATTTCTTAAAATTTTATCTGATGATATGGATAGGGAGAGTAAGAATGTAAATATAGATTATTATCATATTGTTTCTACATATGACTGTATAAATGATTGGCTTGATAGACAGCCAGACAAATCAGTTGCTATACAAAAACTAAATACTAAAATAAGAGAAGATGTATTTTTTATATGGTATGAGATTAATCCAGAAGTTGATCCTATATCTATGTTTACCAAGGTAAATTTAGGTAAAATTCCTCTTACAAATTCAGAATTAATTAAAGCCTTGTTATTAAATAAGGATAACTTTGGAGAGGATGTTTATAAGCAACAAATGGAAATAGCAATATCTTGGGAAAGGATAGAACAGGGTTTAAGAGATGATTCATTTTGGTATTTCTTAAATGAAGTAGATAAAAGTGGAACTAGGATAGATATGCTTTTTGAATTAAAGGCCAAAGAATATAATAATAAATTAGAAAAACCAATTGAAACTAATCAAAACTTATTTTCTTTTCTTGTTTAATAGGAAAGTCCTACTTTTCCTATTAAATAAAAAAAAGGCAGCCCAGGAATCTTGAGCATGCCAATAAAGCCTAAGATTGTTAGACTATTTTCTGTACTCGTAATGAACACCACGAATACCAG
>NZ_VUNQ01000047.1 GCF_009695605.1 Tissierella pigra | reverse complement strand
GTAATATTAGACAATTATGTATTACACTGTAGAATTAGGAATCCCTTGGATGTAATTTATATCATCCAAGGGATTCTCACTTTGTCAATATTTAATTGTTTCCTAAATGCAACACTAGAAGGCAAAATGCCACCTTTTATTATAACCAATAGTAAAGTGCTACTTTTATCTTTATTTACTTTAGAACTATATATCAATGAGTTTCAACAAAAGCTACCCTAAAATTTTAAATATATAGATAGATACTTTTACTATATACATTCTTTAATTTTAACAAAAAAGCTATTAAGTAAATTCTCTAAATCTTCAAGAGAACAACCACCTTGAATTGTTTGAGGGCTTCCTCCACCTTTGATGTTGAATTCTTCAGATACATCTTTCAATATATTTTTAAGGTTTATGTCAAATTCTTTAGGTATATTTATTAGGAATTGTCCTTTTTCTTCATAAATAGAACCATAAAGTTGAATAAGTGTATTAGAATTGCTTAAGTAATTGGATATAAGGCTTATTTCTTTAAGGTCCATATTATCAAATATTTTAGAAATGAAAGAAGTATTATTGATTTTAAATGAATGTCTCAACAAATCTTCACCTTTATAAATACAAATATCTTCACGTAAGGATTTATTAGTTTTTTCAAGGTCTTCTTTTTGGGCATATAATATCTTTACTTTTTCCAATACATCTAAATCTTTAGAAGATAAAAATAGTCCAATATCATTTATCATTTTATTTTTCCATCTATAATCATATAAGGCTCTGTTACCACATACAAATTCAATTCTGATATTTCCCTTATATTTTTCCCATTTTCTTATTTTTATAATTCCTATTTCTCCAGTACTCCTTAAATGAGTACCAGCACAGGGAGAAAAATCTATATTATCGATTTCAACAATACGAATATTGGAATTTACAACAGGTTGCTTTCTTACTGGAATTTTTTCTATATCAGTTTTTTCTATATAGTAAGATTTAATTTCAAAATTTGAAGCTATTACTCTATTGGTATAAATCTCAATTTTTTCTGTCTCATAATCTGTTAATTCTGGTAAAGTAACATCGATATATACATAATCTTGCCCTATATGAAATCCTACAGTTTCACCATTATATAATTTATAAAAAGCAGCAGACAAAAGGTGTTGACCAGTATGTTGCTGCATATTATCTAACCTATTTTCCCAATCTATAGTAAGTATGACTTTATCACTATGAATATTATCCTTAGTTACATGGATTATATCTAAATTATCTTCATATACATCCACTACATCAACACCATTTATGGTTCCTTTATCCTTTGGCTGTCCACCAGAAAGGTGAGGATAAAAAATAGTTCTATTAAGTTTTATATAATATTTGCCATCTTTATAGATTTTATCAACTATCCTAGCATCTATTTCTCTTAAATAAGGATTATCTAAATAAAGTTTATAAGTCAATTAACAATCATTCCCTTCAGCATTATATATAATATAATAACATAAAAAAAATAAAATCATAATAAAATATTGGGTAATTATGTTATAATCATATAAAAGAATGGAAGTGATATTATGCCAGATGGTAGTATGTTAGTGCTTTTAGGAGTAATGCTTATGATTTGGAGTTTAAATAGAATACATAGAAAAAAATAAGCTGGAGGCTTTTATGAAAAGACCTTTTGTGTTTATAACAATTCCATTTATATTGGGGATAGTATTCTCTTATTACCTTGAAATAAGACTTATGACAATATTTATATTCCTTTTCTTTATTTTAATTTTATATATAATAAATTTTTCAAAAGATAAGTCCAACAATATATTTCTCCTATTTATATTATTTACATTTGGAATAATTTTAGCTAAATATAATTTAAATAATAGCTTTTTAATATCAAAAGAAGGCGAAGAATTTTTACTAAGTGGAATAGTAGATGATATTGTTTGGAAAGAAGAGGAAGAAGGAAAATATATAGTCAAAATTAATAGAGTAGGAAATTTTATTATAAAAGAAAAAACAGTATTAAAAATAAGAGGGGATAAACAAGTTTCATTGGGAGATAAGTTAATATTTAAAGGGAAAATAAATGTACCTTTGGAAAACACTAATCCTATGCTATTTAACTATAAAAGAAGCTTATTATCAAATAAGCTATACACAACAATAAATATTAATGACTATTCTATATTAGAAATAGAAAAAAATGATATACCACTAAAGTATAAGATGAAACTTAAATTCAAGGAAAGAATAGAAAACCTATTTAACAGTAATTTAAGTGAGGAAAATAGTTCCTTAATGGAAAGTATAGTCCTTGGAGAATATAATTATTTAGATGAAGAAAATATATCAAAATATAGAGACTTAGGACTAGCACATATATTGGCAGTGTCAGGATTACATATAGGAATCATATCTAGTTTTTTAGTCTATATATTTTCTCACTTAGGTATAAAAAGAAAAATAAATATTTTTATGACTCTTATAATTATTTGGTTTTATGGATACCTTATAGGTTTTCCGCCGTCCTTACTTAGAGCAAATATAATGTTTAGTATAATATTTATTGGTCAAGCAATGGCTGAACCATATGATTCAATTAACAGCTTGTTTTTTGCTATGTTTATTTTACTTATTATAAATCCAATGTGGATATTTAACCTTGGGTTTCAATTGTCTTTCTTAGCAAGTTTTTCTATAATCTATTTTACACCTAAAATTAAGCATATATTTTATTTATATAAAAATAAGTTGACCTATACATTATCAGGACTATTAGCAGTACAAATAGGATTATTTCCAGTACAAGCTTATTATTTCAACAAAATATCTGTTATAGGTATTTTTGCCAATTTAATTATTGCACCTATATTATCGTTTTCTTTAATTATAGGAGCCATTATGATAGGATTATCTTATTCACTAGATGTTTTTATTCCATTCTTAGGAAAAATACTGAACTTAATCTTATCTGTACAATTTAGATTAATAGATATACTTTATAAATTTCCCTTTGGAATAATAAAGTATCATTCACCAAATATAGGAGAGTTTATTTTATATTATATTTTTATATTTACTTTATTTAAGGTGATTAAGGTAAACAAAATAAGTTTTAAATTACAGAGGGTTATTATATATTATTTAGTATTTTTTCTAGTATTTAACTTTCTAGTATTACTAAATGATAAATCTATAAATATCCATTTTATAGACGTAGGACAAGGAGATGGAATTCTTATTCAAACTAATAGAGATAATTATTTAGTAGATACAGGTGGAAATATAATGGATTCCTTTGATATAGGAAAGAATATTACTTTACCATATTTAGAAAAAATAGGAGTAACTAAGATTAAGGGAGTTTTTATAACACATTTTGATGAAGACCATTGTAAATCCTTACCCCTACTAATGGAAAATATCAAAATAAAAAATATCCTTGCATCTTATGAAAACCATGGAAATAAAATATATGATGAAATGAAAAACAAAAATATTCCAATAAAAATACTAAAAGAAAATGATTTGATTTATTTAGATAATAATACATATATAAAGGTTTTAAGTCCTAATGAAAATATAGTTAGAAATGGATTTTCTGAAAATAATAAATCCTTGGTATTTATACTTTCCAATTATAATAAAAACATACTTTTTACTGGTGATATAGAAAAGGAAGTGGAATTGGAATTATCTTCTAAAATAGAAGATAATATAGATATAATAAAAGTTCCCCATCATGGAAGCAATACTTCTTCAACAGATGAACTTTTAGAAGTAATACAGCCTTATACAGCTATTATTTCTGTGGGGAGAAATAATTTCTATGGTCATCCGAGAAATGAAGTATTAGAACGATATATAAGTTATGGAACTGAAATATATAGAACTGATACCATGGGAAGAATTAAGGTAGTTTTAAATAAAGGTGATATAAAAATAGAGTCATTTATAAAAGAAAAACCAGATTTAATAGATTTTTTAAATACGAATTTCTTTTATATTATTTTTTATATAATATATTATTTATTATCTTATATTTTAATAAAATTTTATTTATATTTAGAAGGAGAGCCAAAGATCAATGAATTATAATGAATTTATGAATTGTATAAAGAAAGAAAATATTCTTCCGGTATATTTCTTTAGTGGAAGTGAAGAATATCTAATGAAAGAAGCAGTAGAATCCTTAAAGGATAAATATATTGATAAATCCTTTGAAACTTTGAACTATGTAATTATAGACGGAAAAGAAAAGACCTTTGATGATATATTAAATGCTTGTGAAACTCTACCATTTATGTCAGAAAAGAAATTAGTAGTCATAAAGGATATTAGTGAAATCATGGAAAATGATTTAAATGGATTGGATAAGATACTAAGCTCCTATGTTGAAAACCTAGATTCCTACCTTTGTCTAATAATAATGGATAGATCTAATAATTTTAAAAGAACTACAAAACTATATAAGACAATCAACAAATTAGGTGGAGTAGTTGAATTTAATAGCTTGAAAGGTAAAGAATTAAATACATGGATAGAGGATAAATTTAAAAAGAATAACAAAAAAATATCTGCTTCAAATATAAGTCATTTCATTCAGCAATCCAGCTATAGTGATTATAATAGTACAAAGACACTTTATGATTTAGAAAATGAACTAATGAAAGTAGTTAATTATACATCTGGTGATGAAATAAATAGAGATGCTATAGACACTGTTCTAACTCAAACTTTAGACACAAATATATTTAATCTGCTAGGAAATATAAGTAAGAAAAACAGTGAAGAATCCTTAAAAATATTTAATGAAATGTATATATCAGGTGAACCTGTTCAAAAAATCTTGTCAATGATTATTAGACAAGTAAGGCTAACTTTAGGTTATAAGCTATATAGGGAAAAAGGATATGTGGATGGAGAAATTGGAGAAAAATTAGGGATTAAAGCATTTGAGTTAAAAAAAATAGGACGAGAATCTAATAACTTTACTGAAGAACAGTTAAATAAGGCTTTAAGTTATATACTAAAGTTGGACATAAAACAAAAGACTAGCTCCCATGATGAAAAACTAGCCATTGAAATGCTTATTGTTAACTTATCTTATGAAATGTAGATACAAATGAAAAAACTTCGGCTCACCGAAGTTTTATCTACATTGCATTATTTAATTTCTTCGTTAAGCGACTAACTTTTCTAGATGCACTATTCATATGAATAATGTCCTTATGAGCAGCTCTCTTTAATTTTTTATCAATGGCTTTAAGTAATGTTTTTGCCTCATCAAAATTTCCATTATCAATAGCTGTATCAAATTTCTTAATATATGTTTTAATTTCAGATTTTTTAGACTTATTCATCGCTGTTCTTTTTTCCGTAATAAGAATTCTTTTCTTAGCAGATTTAATATTTGCCAATAGTTTCACCTCCTCATATCTAACAAAAAATATTTTATCACGAAGAAGTATAAATTGCAAGGATATTTAGCATTATAATGGACAAAAATATAAAATAGGATAAAAAAGAATATTAGAGAGGAGAATTGAATTGTTCCAGATTAGAACTGATTTAGCAGTGGAAAATAGAGAATTATATAAACAAGAAGAAAAAAGTCAAGAAGAAGGAATTAGTATAGAAAAAGAGGAAAATGATTCCTATACAGTTACAAGAATAAAGGTTTTAAATAAAGAAGGCAGCTTAAATATAAAAAAACCCGTAGGAACTTATATAACATTAGATGTACCAAAGCTAAATAAAACAGATGAAGATTTAAAAGATCAGATTTCACAGGCATTAGCAAAGGAGATAAAGGGAATCGCAAAAACTAAAGAGGACACAAAGATATTAATTGTAGGATTAGGAAATTGGAATATTACTCCTGATGCATTGGGACCAAAAGTAGTAGAAAGAGTTTTAGTAACTAGACAATTTTTTGTTAATTATAATAAGGAGATAGATGAAACTGTAGCTAATGTGGCAGCTTTGTCTCCTGGAGTAATGGGTATAACAGGAATAGAAACTGGAGAGATAATAAAAGGAGTAGTTGAAAAAGTAAAACCTAATTTAGTAATAGCCATAGATGCACTAGCATCAAGAAAGATGGATAGGGTTTCTACTACAATTCAACTTTCTGATACAGGTATAAATCCAGGGGCAGGTGTTGGAAATAATAGAATGGAGCTGAATGAAAGAACCTTGGGAGTACCAGTTATTGCCATAGGAATACCAACAGTGGTAGATGCAGCTACTATTGTAAATGATACTCTAGATTTAATAATAGAATCTTTAAAGAAAGAGGCAGAAGTAGGTTCAGACTTTTATGATTTATTGTCTCAAATATCATCAGAAGAAAAATATTCTTTAATTCAAGAGGTATTAAATCCTTATATGAAAAATGTCATAGTAACCCCTACTGATATAGATGCTGTAGTTGATGATCTGTCCATAATAGTTGCCAATGGGTTAAATATGGCATTACATCCAGGTATAGACTTAAAAGACGTAAACAGATATATTAGGTAAATAAGATTTAGAATATTTGACTCCCTTTAAGAATATAATGCTTGTATTGAAAGTATATTAGGGAGTGTTGATATGAGAAGAACAAATAAGTTAGATTATATTATTTTGGCATTGACATGCTTGATAGTTCTGAATCTTGGTGCTATAATCCTTGGATTATATTCATCAAAGGAGCCTAATAATTTAAGTCAAGAGAAATTCAAACTATCTAATATAATTAATATGTCCAATATGTCCTTTGAATCAGTGAAAAAGGCGATGAATTCTTTATTTTCAATGGGAAATAGATTAAATAAACATAAGGATTCTTTAGAAACGGGAATTATCCCTTTAGAGTCTGAAGAAATAGGAGAAGATGTAAATGAAGAACATGATACTTCTCATGATACGATTATAGAAAATTTAGATGAATACGAATCCTTAATAATAGTTAAGGATTCGTCAGGTATTCATATGGTAGAAAATATTCCAGAGCCTTTAATGATAAATAAGGTTAAAGTTAATAAGGAAAAGCCATATATTTTAATTTATCATACTCATGCTACTGAAAGCTATAGTTTAGCCAAGGCAGGTAATTATAGAAGTACAGATAAAAAGAATAATATAGTAGGAGTGGGAAGTATAATATCTACTGTTTTAGAAGCCAATGGTCATAAAGTAGATCATGTAGAAACATCCCATGACCTTCCATCTTATAATCAATCTTATTCTAGAAGTCTAAAAACTATTGTGAATAAAAAAGCTGAATCTGATAATTTGAAAATATTATTAGATGTACACAGAGATGGTATTGATGTAGATAAGGTTGCTAATGTAGAAAGTGTGAGAGAAAAATCTAGAATTGAAATAGATGGTAAGTCTGTAGCAACATTTTCTTTAGTAGTAGGACCAGATTCTGAAAATAAAGAACAAGTTCTTAGTTTCGCAAAATACGTTAAGGCAGTATCAGACAATTTATATCCAGGCTTATGTAAAGGTATAATAATAAAGAAATATGGCAAATATAACCAATATCTGTCAGATTATTCAGCTCTAATAGAAGTAGGATATAATATTAATACTTTGGAGGAAGCTACTGAAGGTGCTAAGTTAATAGGAAATATTCTTTCTGTAGTTTTAAATAGTATAGTAGAAGAATAGACTTTCCTAAATTTTCAAAGTCTGATATAATATATTTTATTGGAAATCAGGAGGTTATACAATATGGAAGAAAATAATAAAGAAGTAAAAAACGAAACTATAGAATGGATAAAAAGTATTGTAACTGCAGTTGTTATTGCTTTATTAATTAAAACTTTTGTTTTTAATACTACTTATGTATTGGGTAATTCCATGTACCCTACATTACACGAAAAGGACAGACTATTTGCAAATAAAGTTTCATTATATTTTCATGGGCCATCAAGGGGCGATGTAATCGTGTTAAAGGCTCCAGATGCACCAGATAAAGATTATATAAAAAGAGTAATAGGTATAGCAGGAGATATAGTTGAGATAAAAGATGGTAAGGTATATGTAAATGAAACCATGTTAGAGGAAAACTATATAAGTAGTGAAGCCTACACTCATATATATGAAGACAGCATTTGGGAAGTGCCAGAGGGGTCAGTATTTGTACTGGGAGATAACAGAGACGAAGGAGCTTCTAAAGATAGCCGTTATTTTGGATGTATATCTATTAAAAGTATTAAAGGTATAACAGGATTTAGATATTTTCCCGTTGATAGCAGATTTGGCAAGATAAAATAATAGTATAATATATACAAAAAATGGATAATCTAATCTTGGTGATAATATGGAAACAAGATTAGAGAGAAACAAAAGATATAAAAAACAAAGGCGTATAGAAAGAGTAAAAAGAATATATATATTAATTTTACTTATATTTTTAGTGTTGGGAATAGAAATAGTAAACCAAAATATTGTAGAACTTAATTGTCTAGAAAATCCCAATATCTTTAGATTCTCTGTAGAAACAAAAACTTTAGATTTCTTTGGGAAATCTTATACAATTGATTTTAAGTATTTAATAAATTTACTAAAAGACCAGTTTCTGGTCTTTTAGTTTTACATAATAGAGAATATTTGCTATAATTGTTTAGAGTTATCTTGAAACTTCATAAGGAGGAAAAGTATGGAAAAAAGGAAACAACAAAATATAAGAAATTTTTCGATTATTGCCCATATAGACCATGGAAAATCTACTTTGGCAGATAGATTAATAGAAAAAACTGGAATGCTGACCTCAAGAGAAATGCAAAGCCAAGTTTTAGACAATATGGACCTAGAAAGGGAAAGAGGTATAACCATAAAGTTAAAAGCAGTAAGACTAGTTTATAATGCTAAAGATGGAGAAGAATATATACTAAATCTAATAGATACCCCTGGCCATGTGGACTTTACATATGAAGTCTCAAGGTCCTTAGCTGCTTGTGAAGGTGCTATACTAGTAGTAGATGCTACTCAAGGAATTGAAGCTCAAACTTTAGCCAATGTATATTTAGCACTAGATCAAGACTTAGAAATTTTACCAGTTGTAAATAAAATAGATTTACCAAGTGCAAGACCAGAAGAAGTGAAAAAAGAAGTGGAAGATATTATAGGTATAGATTGTGAAGAGGCACCACTTATATCGGCAAAAGAAGGATTAAATATTGAAGATGTACTAGAAAATATAGTAAAATATGTACCTTCGCCAAAGGGAGATCCCAACGCACCATTGAAAGCATTAATATTTGACTCCTATTATGATAGTTATAAAGGTGTTATTTGTTATATAAGAGTATATGAAGGTACTATGAAGCCTGGTATGGAAATAAAAATGATGTCAACAGGAAAATCTTATGAAGTCGTGGAGGTAGGTGTAAATACATCTAGACATATAACTTTAGATAAACTAGAACCGGGAGATGTAGGTTTTGTAACAGCTAGTATAAAAAATGTCAAAGATGCTACAGTAGGAGATACTATAACAAGTGCAGATAATCCGACTAATGAACCTTTACCAGGTTATAAAAAAGTTATACCGATGGTTTATTGTGGAATATACCCTGCAGAGGGAGAAGATTTTAATACAGTTAGGGAAGCTCTTGAAAAACTACAGGTAAATGATGCAGCACTAGACTTTGAACCTGAAACATCTGTTGCTTTAGGATTTGGATTTAGATGTGGATTCTTAGGACTTTTACACATGGAAATAATTCAGGAAAGATTGGAAAGGGAATTTGATTTAAACATAATAACTACTGCACCTTCAGTTATATATAAAATAACAAAAACTACAGGAGAAGTTTTAGAAATACAAAATCCATCTAATCTTCCTCCATTAACAGAAATACAATATATGGAAGAGCCTATTGTAACAGCTAATATAATGACTCCTACAGATTATGTAGGTGCAATAATGGAGCTTTGCCAAAACAAAAGAGGAACTTTCTTAAATATGGAATATTTAGAAGAAAAAAGAGTTGTACTTCACTATG
Organism: Tissierella pigra; assembly: GCF_009695605.1. GTDB lineage: Bacteria > Bacillota > Clostridia > Tissierellales > Tissierellaceae > Tissierella > Tissierella pigra. The sequence continues at coordinate 20,763 of NZ_VUNQ01000047.1, read as the reverse complement.
AATTACCTTTAAATGAGGTAATCTATGATTTCTTTGATGCACTTAAATCAAAAACTAGAGGATATGCTTCTTTAGATTATGATTTAAAAGGATACCAGCAATCAGAGCTTGTAAAAATGGATATTCTTATTAATGGAGAATTAGTAGATGCTTTCTCCTTAATAGTTCATGAAGAAAAGGCATATGAAAGAGGAAGAAATATAGCAGAAAGATTAGTAGATGTTATACCAAGACACCAATTTGCAGTACCTATTCAAGCTACTATAGGTTCAAAAATAATAGCAAGAGAGACCATAAGAGCCCTTAGAAAAGATGTACTTGCTAAATGTTATGGTGGAGATATATCAAGGAAGAAAAAATTACTAGAGAAACAAAAAGAAGGTAAAAAGCGTATGAGACAAATTGGTTCAGTTGAAGTTCCTCAGGAAGCATTTTTAACTGTTCTAAAATATGATGAAAAATAATCTATGGAACGGTTTTTACCGTTCCTAAATTAATTTTAGGAGGAAAAATGAAAGAAATCTCTTTATATATTCATATACCTTTCTGTATAAGCAAATGTTATTATTGTGATTTTACGTCATTTTCTCATGAAAATCATAGAATCCATGATTATATAAGTAGTCTTCTAATTGAAATGGAAATGTATAAGGAAAAACTAAAAGATTATACAATAAAAACCATATTTATAGGCGGTGGAACTCCATCATCTATAGATGGAAAATATATATATAAACTTCTTCAGTTTATATATGAAAATTTCAATACTACTGGTTTAACAGAAATAACTATAGAAGCAAATCCAGGAACCATAGATAAAGAAAAAGTAAGGTTATACAAAGAAGCCGGAATCAATAGAGTCAGTATGGGAGTACAAACTCTAGATAATAATTTATTAAAATCCATAGGAAGAATTCATACCTCGGAAGATTTTTATAGAAGTTATGAATTGCTAAAGGGAGCAAATATAGAAAATATCAATGTAGATTTGATCTTTGGATTGCCTAACCAAACTATTGAAAATGTAATAGATTCACTAGATAAGATAATTCAAATTGGAGTAAAACACATATCTTATTATGGACTTATATTAGAAGAAAATACAAAGCTGTATAATTTATATAGGAAAGGAAGTATAACACTTCCTAATGAGGATATTGAAAGAGAAATGTATCATAAGGTTACAGAATATCTTATTAATTATGGATATAATCACTATGAAATTTCCAACTATAGTTTGGCAGGATATGAATGTAAACATAATTTAGTCTATTGGGACTTAGAACCGTATTTAGGATTAGGATTAAGTAGTCATTCTTATATGGAAAATAAAAGGTTTTTTAACGTATCTAATATAAATAATTATATAAAAAAGTTAAAGGAAAAGGATTTGCCAATAGATGGAGAAGAAATAATTAATTTGGAAACAGAAATAGAGGAATTTTGTATATTAGGACTAAGAAAAATAAAAGGAATAAATAAACTAGAATTTAAGAGAAGATTTGACGAAGAAATAGAAAATCGATATGAGGATATAATAAATAAGCATATAAATAATGGATTAATAGTAAATGAAAAAGGCTTTGTTAAATTAACAAAGAAAGGATTAGATTTATCCAACTTAGTAGAGGTAGATTTTCTAAAATAATTTAACATTTTTATCAAAAACTATTGACAAAATTTATTAGTAGTGGTAACTTTAAATCGTAAGCATTAGCACTCAATAACATAGAGTGCTAATAACAAGTCTAGTATTTAAAATACTGAGGTGATAGAGTATGCTAGATAATAGAAAGCTTAAAGTTCTTTATGCCATTATAAATTCTTATATAATGAGTGCAGAACCTATAGGTTCACGAACAATAACTAAACAATATGATTTAGGAGTAAGCTCTGCTACCATAAGAAATGAAATGTCTGACTTAGAAGAATTAGGATATCTAAACAAGCCTCATTCTTCGTCAGGAAGAGTTCCGTCAGATAAGGCATATAGATTATATGTAAATGAAATCTTAAAAAATCAAAATTATAAAATAGATTTAGAAAAGAAGAGCAAGATTAAAAAAATCTTAATTAGTGAATCGAGAGAAATAGAGCAGTTATTACAAAACTCTGCAAAAGTATTATCTGCCATAACCAGCTATACAGCCCTTGCACTATCTCCAAACATGAAGGGATCTAAAATAAAACATATTCAGCTAATACCAATTGATGAAAAACAGGTATTGATGGTTTTAATAAGCAATACTGGAACAGTTAAAAATTCTATTTTTAGATTGAATCAGGAGATACCAGAAGAACAGATTAATATAATATCTAATTATTTAACTCACAGACTAAAAGGTTTATCAATAGAAGAGATTGGTGAGGAATTATCAGAGGGTATAATGAAGGAGATATATGAATATAAGACCACTATAGATAAAATTATACCTATTATAAACCAATCTATGGAAGATATAGATAATGTTGATTTATATTCAGATGGTATAACTAAAATACTAAATTTTCCAGAGTATAAGGACTTAGAAAAAGCTAAATCTTTTATATCCTTTATAGAAGATAAAGATTTAGTTGTAGATCTTTTATTAAATAATTCTATATCTCAAGACATGGAAATAATAATTGGAAATGAAAATATTCATGAATCTATAAAAGATTGTAGCTTAATTACAACAACCTATAAACTAGGGGATAAAACCATAGGGAAAATAGGTATTATAGGCCCTACAAGAATGGATTACTTGAATTTAATAAATACATTGCAGTTATTTTCTGTAAACATTACAGAAATTATAGATATGCTCATGGGCAAACATATCTCAAGATAACTATAATATTTAAGAGGTGATGTAATGAAAAAAGAAAATGAAAACCCTAAAGAAGATGAGGAATTAACAGAAGAAGTTATTTCTGATAGTTCTAATGAAGATTTAGAAGAAACTGAGGAATCAAAACAAGTAGAAGAGCTAAACAATAAATTATTAAGACTTCAAGCTGATTTTATTAATTTTAGAAAAAGAGTTGAAAAAGATAAGGAGAGTACAATTGCTTATGCTTTGGAATCTTTTGTATGCGATTTATTGCCTATAATAGATAATTTTCAAAGAGCAATGGAATCAGAGGAAGATAAGGAAAGTGGTTTTTATAAAGGTATAGAAATGATATACCAACAGTTAATAAAAACCCTTAATGACAATGGAATTGAAGAAATAAAATCCTTAGGAGAAGATTTCAATCCTAATTTCCATCATGCAATACTTATGGAAGAAAATACAGAATATGATGAAGGAAAAATATCTGAAGTGTTACAGACAGGGTATATATTAAAAGACAAAGTTATTAGACCATCAATGGTTAAAGTTGCAAAATAACATTTATTTAGGAGGAGTTATATATGGGAAAAATAATTGGAATTGACTTAGGTACTACAAACTCATGTGTTGCAGTAATGGAGGGTGGAGAGCCTACTATAATAGCTAATATAGAAGGAAATAGAACAACACCATCTATAGTAGCATTTACAAAGGATGGAGAAAGACTTGTTGGTGAAACAGCAAAAAGGCAAGCCATAACAAATCCAGATAGAACAGTAGCTTCAATAAAAAGAAAAATGGGTTCAGACCATAAAGTAAATATAGATAGTAAAGACTATTCACCAGAAGAAATATCAGCTATGATTTTACAAAAAATCAAGGCAGATGTAGAAAGCTATTTAGGTGAAACTGTTACTGAGGCAGTAATTACAGTGCCAGCGTATTTCACAGATAGTCAAAGACAAGCAACAAAAGATGCTGGAAAAATAGCAGGATTAGAAGTAAAAAGGATTATAAATGAACCAACAGCAGCAGCTCTTGCTTATGGAATGGATAAAGAAGAAGGACAGCATAAGATTATGGTATTCGACTTAGGTGGAGGTACTTTTGACGTATCTATACTAGAACTTGGAGATGGAGTATTTGAAGTATTAGCTACTCGCGGAAACAATAATCTAGGGGGAGACGACTTTGATGAAGCCGTAGTAAACTATATAGCTGAACAATTTAAAAAAGAAAATGGAATAGATTTAAAACAAGATAAAATGAGTTTACAAAGACTGAAAGAAGCTGCGGAAAAGGCTAAAAAAGAATTGTCTTCAACTATGTCAACAAATATCAATCTTCCATTTATTACTGCTACTCAATCAGGTCCATTACATTTAAATATGGATATTACAAGAGCGAAATTCAATGAATTGACTTCTAGCTTAGTTGATAAAACATTGGAGCCAGTTAGAGAAGCATTAAAAGATGCTGGTTTACAAGCTTCTGATATAGAAAAAGTGCTTTTAGTTGGTGGTTCAACTAGAATTCCAGCTGTTCAAGATGCAGTTAAGAAGTTAATCGGAAGAGAACCTCAAAAAGATATTAACCCAGATGAATGTGTTGCATTAGGCGCAGCAATACAAGGTGGGGTTCTTGCTGGAGAAGTTAAGGATATACTTTTATTAGACGTTACACCACTTTCTTTAGGTATTGAGACTTTAGGTGGAGTAACTACTAGATTGATTGAAAGAAATACAACTATACCAACTAAAAAGAGTCAAATATTTACTACAGCAGCAGATAACCAAACATCAGTAGATATTCATGTTCTACAAGGTGAACGTCAAATGTCTGCAGACAATACTACATTGGGAAGATTCCAATTAACAGGATTACCTCCAGCACAAAGAGGAGTTCCGCAAATAGAAGTAACTTTTGATATAGATGCCAATGGTATTGTAAATGTAAGTGCAAAAGACTTAGGAACAGGAAAAGAACAGAGAATAACCATAACTGCTTCTACTAAGCTTTCAGATGATGAAATAGAAAGAAAAGTAAAAGAAGCAGAGAGATTTGCAGAAGAAGATAAAAAGAGAAAAGAAACTATCGAAATAAGAAATAATGGAGATAATCTAGTTTATCAAACTGAAAAGACTTTAAAAGAAGTAGAAGACAAAATTGGGGCAGATGAAAAAGCACAAGTTGAATCCAAGCTAGAAGAGTTAAAGAAAGCGTTAGAGGGAGACGACTATGATGAAATTAAGCAAAAAACTGAAGAATTAACTGAAGCATTTTATTCTATATCTCAAAAAATGTATGAAAATGCTAATAACCAAGAAGGCAGTCAAGAAGCAAATGATGATGTAGTAGATGCAGACTACGAAGTAGTAGATGAAGAATAAAAAAAGAAAAATATATGAGCTAAATCATTTGATTTAGCTCATATATTTGATATAATTGTATGAGGAAATTTAAAGGTTGGTGAAATGATGAGGGATTACTATGAAATCTTGGGTATAGGTAAAGATGCATCAGAAGATGAGATAAAGAGGGCCTATAGAACTTTAGCAAAGAAATATCATCCTGATTTAAATCCAAATAATGAAGAAGCTGAAGCAAAATTTAAAGAAGCGAATCAGGCTTATGAAATATTAAGTGATCCAGAGAAAAAATCTAGATATGATAGATTTGGACACGCAGGAGTAGATCCTCAAGCAGGTGGATATGGTGAAGGCTTTGGAGGATTTGGTGATATTTTTGAAGATATATTTGATATGTTTGGTGGTGGATTTAGTAGGGGTTCAAGACGAAATGGACCAACTAGGGGTAATGATTTAAGGTATGATTTAAATCTAGAGTTTAAGGAATCCATATTTGGCACAGAAAAAGAAATACAAATTAGAAGAACAGAAAATTGCAGTTCTTGTAGCGGGACGGGAGCCAAACCAGGAACATCAAAGGAAACTTGTAGGACCTGTAATGGTAGAGGAGAAGTAAGATATGCTCAGCAAACTCCTCTTGGACAATTTGTAAGGACTTCTACTTGTGATACTTGTAATGGAACAGGTGAAATCATTAAAGAAAAATGTAATAGTTGTAATGGTTCAGGCAAAGAAATGAAGACTAAAAAGATTAAAGTTAAAATTCCTGCAGGTGTGGATAATGAGTCTATTATATCCATGAGAGGAGAAGGTGAATCTGGAGATAAAGGCGGACCTAGCGGAGATTTATATATTTATATAAATGTAGCTGAAGACCCAATATTTAAACGTACTGGAAATAATATATATCTAACTATACCTATTACATTTACAGAAGCAGCATTGGGAGCAGAAATACAAGTACCGACTTTAGAAGGGATAACAAATTATACTATTCCAGAAGGAACACAGACAGGAACTGAATATAGACTTAAAGGTATGGGAGTTCCATATCTTAGAGGACATGGAAGAGGAGATTTATTTTTTACTGTAGAAGTAGCAGTGCCTACTAAATTATCAGAGAAGCAAAAAGAATTATTAAGGGATTTTGCGAAAGAAACTGGAGAAGATATTAAAGAACATAAAAAAGGATTTTTTGGCAAGGTTAAAGATGCCTTTAATTAACAATCACTATACAGTGATTGTTTTTAAAATCATAGTGACTTTTATATTATGCTTAGGTTATAATTATTTTAAACTAAAAAGGATGTGTGTTTATGAATTGGACGGAAGTTAAAATAAAAACTACTGCCGAATTAGAGGACTTAGTATCAAGCATTTTATATGATGCAGGAGCTACGGGACTTGCTATAGAAGATCCAAGAGATATTCTTGAACTATCTAAGTATAAGGAAAATTGGGATTTTGTAGACCCTGATTTAATAAATATAGAATCAGACGAAATATCTATTAAAGCTTATTTTTCAGAAGAAGAAAATGTAGAAGAAATAATAGAAGAAATAAAAATTAGAATGAAAGCCAATTCTACCATAGCCTTAGGGTCAAATGAAATCAATATAGCAGTTATAAATGATGAGGACTTTGCAGATTCATGGAAAAAATATTATAAACCTCTTAGAATAGGAAAGAAAATATTAATTAAACCTTCTTGGGAAGAATGCACATTGGAAGAAGATGATATATTAATAGAATTAGACCCAGGCATGGCTTTTGGTACAGGAACCCATGAAACTACTATTATGTGTACTGAAGCTTTAGAAGAGTATGTAAAACAAGGCGATACAGTATATGATATTGGCTGTGGTAGTGGCATACTTAGTATAGTGGCAGCAAAACTTGGAGCGAAAAAAGTAGTAGGGGTGGACTTAGATGAAGTATGTGTAAAAGTATCTAATGAAAATATACAGTTAAATAATGTAAGTGATATTGTAGAAATTAAAAATGGTAATTTACTAGATGTAGTCGAAGGTAAGGCTAATATAATAGTATCCAATATAATAGCAGAAATAATTGCAAAAATGACAAAGGATCTAAAAGCATATCTAAAAGATAGTGGAATATTTATTACATCAGGTATTATTATAGAAAAAATTGATTTAGTAGAAAAGGCATTAATAGAAAATGGATTTAAAATTCTAGAAATTAAGAAACAAAATAGTTGGGCTTGTATTATAGCTACTAATAATTAGGTGAGAATATGCACAGATTTTTCGTTGAAAAGGAACAGATACAAAACGATACTATAGAAATAATAGGGACCGATATAAAGCATATAAAAGATGTTTTAAGAATAAAAGCAAGTGAAAAAATTGAGATTGCCTCAGAGGGCATGACTTATATTTGTGAAATAGAGTATATGGATAAAAGTAAAGTAATTTCAAAGATAATAGATAAAAATCAAGGTTCTAACGAATCAAATATAAATATTACATTATATCAAGGATTGGCCAAAGGGAGTAAAATGGATTTAATCATACAAAAATGTACAGAAATAGGAGTAAAGGAATTTTATCCATTGGCAAGTCATAGATCAGTAGTAAAAATAAAAGATATTAAAAAAGAGCAATCTAAAGTAGAACGATGGAATACCATAGCAGATGAAGCAGCGAAACAGAGCAAGAGAGACATTCTTCCAATAGTAAAAGAAATTCTTACATTTGATGAAATGATTCTTTTATTAAAGGACAAAGAAAATATACTTGTACCCTATGAAGATGAAAAACAAGAAACCATAAGAAAAGCATTAAAAAGTATGGAAGGAAATGATATACATTTAATAATAGGTCCTGAAGGTGGATTTGAACCTGATGAAATACAAAGATTAAAGGAAATAGGAGCAAAAATAGTAACCTTAGGGCCTCGCATACTTAGAACAGAAACAGCTGGAATTGTATCAGCAACAATAACACTTTATGAACTTGGAGACTTAGGAGTGGTTTAATGAACAAAGTAGCTTTTTATACACTACGTGTGAGGAAGTAAACCTAAATATGGCTATTTTTAATTCTTTTGTAATCCTTGCAAAGACACCAGTACAATAAAAATAAATTTAGTAAACAAAAGACCACTTTGTATTAAAAGTGGTCCTATTTATTCCTTTAAAAAACATCTAATCGATATAGATTCACCTTTTCTTTCTATGATCCCTCTATCCATAAATTCTTGCAAAATAGAATGGGCACCAGATCTCTCAAGCCTGTTAGTTTTTCCACATCTTTCCGGGTAATAGATTGATGTTCCTCTAGGTATTCTAATAACATAGGTTCAAATGACAAATATAAAAACTTTTCTCTGGTCCTGATTTTTTGTTGAGCAATTTCTTTGTAAGCAAATTTATGAACAATACCATTTACAAAGGTTATTGACATGACCTTCTTGTCATTTACAACTACTTTTTCTATTACAGTTTGAACAAAGTCTTTTATTAAATCTATGGAGACAGTATCTAATAGCTTTCTAATCTTTCCATAGCTTTTTCATATTTTTGTTTTTCTTTTTTGAGATTTTCCAGTTCTAAGTTTGTAGTAGATTCATTGACAACTTCTGGTTTGTCATATTTCTGATTCTCAAACCCATATACAAATATAGAGTAAGTTTGTACAAGTCCTTCTCTATCAATTCCAGCAACGTCGATAAAAGATTTTCCTTTGAGTAATATTTTTTCAATATCTTTTAATGAGTGCTTCTTGACTATTGAATTTTGGAGTTTTATAAAGTTAGAAATATAATTTAGTATGAAAGGTAGTAGAGTTATATCACTTATAAAATTAGTACATTGTTCCTCATTGAACTGTCTTGTTGAACATGTATATCTAGAAGGTCTATATCCGTCTTTTCTAGGACTATCAAGTCCAGCATGACAAGCAGTATCACAATTCCCACAATAAACCATTCCAGAGAGGATATGAGTGTTTATATTTGATCTCTGATACTGACCCCTCTATAGTTATTAGTTAACATTTTGTTTACTTTTTTAAATTGTTCAGAAGAAATAATACCTGGATGATTATTTTCGATTACTACCCATTCCTTTTCATCTTTCCATCTTCTGTTAGGACTAGTTTTTACATTATAACGATAGGTTCCTATGTAGAAAGGATTTCTAAGTATATCGCCAACGGTTTTAGCTGTCCATTTGCCTCCACGTTTGGTTTTTACTTCTTCTAGGTTTAATTGACGAGCTGTCTTGGGAGTTGATTGGTTATTTTCGTATAGATTATAAATATATTTTACTGTGGAAGCCTCATTTTCATCTATAACGGGAAACTTAATCTCGTCTGACCATTTATATCCTAAAGGTACAGTTGCACCATTCCACAGTCCTTTTTCAGCTCTAGATAGCATAATAGAATATACACGCTCACCTGTAAGCTTTCTTTCAAGTTCAGCAAAAACAAGTATTATTTTAAGCATAGCTTCTCCCATAGCTGAAGATGTATCAAATTGTTCATTTTTAGATATAAATGCCACATTATTTTTCTTTAATTCTTCATACATTTTAGCAAAATCTAATAAATTTCTTGATATTCTATCTATTTTCCAGACGATAAGATGAGTAAATTCGCCTTGCCTAATACGGTTCATCATATCTTGAAAGGCTGGCCTGTCCATATTTTTTCCGGAGTAACCTGCGTCAGAAAATACTTCAAAGTCATCAATCCCTAAAACGTACTTAGCATAATTAATAAGTTCCTTTCTTTCTTAGAAGAATTAGGATATAAAGACGGAAAAGTAACAATAGAATATAAATAATCCTTAAGACCATGGAGTAAAATCTAGGTTTTTTATTTGTTGGTATATATTTGTTATGGTATAATTGGGTTAAGTTTTAAACTAGCGTATATGAGATAGGGAATAATTTGAAGTATGTCATAATAGATTGTCAATAGAAAATTAGATATAATTGAAAAGGGGGTATATATGTTTTGGAAAGGATTAATATGTTTTTCAAGATGTCTCTTTGTTCCTTAATATTAATATTTTGTCGTAGTTTTCAATTGTTAGATGGAGGTATTTCACCATTTTTTGATTTGTTTGGTAATCCTCCTTATTGGCTAGATTTAATTATGTTTAGGTTATTAGCGTTAATCAGTATTGTTGGAAGTTTTATTTTGTTCTATTCTTTAGTTAACTTTTTTATAGAATGCTTTAATTATCTTAAAATAAAAAAATAATAAAATTTGAGATGTTGTAAACCAACATAAACATACTCTCTATATACTTAATATAAAGGGGCATTAACTATATGCTAATGCAATTGTATCAGTAGTAGAATTATATAAAACAGTCATTAATGTATTCAATGAATATGAGAAAACTTATTACCGAAAACCTAGTGGGATAGAAGATGAGGACTTATCATAAGTGACTAATTCTAAAGTCTGCTATATTAGAAAGGGTGATAACAATATTTTATAAATATGATAAGGCTCTAAAGTAAAATGAACTGACTAATGTCAAGTAGACAAATAATTTAATTTAAATATTATACACATGTGGATGCATGGTTTCGATATTCTAAAGGAGCCATGCATCTTAGTTTTTTTTGAAATCTTTTTTCATTGTAAGATTTAATATATTCAACTATTTTGTCTCTGAATTCTTCAAGTGTTTTAAACTTTTTTCCATATCTCATTAGGAGTCTTAGTGGTAAAATCTCTTGATAAAATATTCTCTTTTGTATGTTCTGTTTTTATTTTCTTACGATTAACTTTCTTTTTTCTAATTCTGGCTGTAATACCTAAAATATTCATAAGTCTATGAATATATCCTTATGAAAATGATTTATGATTTAGTTTGTTAATGAACATAGTCATTCTTCCATACCCTAAAATTCCATCAAAGGTTGAATGATATTCAGTAATTAGTAAACATAATAGTTTATCTTGATTTTCTTTTTCGGATGTAATCCTATCCTTATATTTGTAGTATCCACTTCTTGAAATTCCTAGAACTTCACACAGTTTGATTACTAGATAAGCTTTATCTTTAAAAAAATCTATTGTTTCGTATTCTGCTTCCTGCCTTACTTTCGAGAGCGAAGTTTCTTTTCGAATTCCTCTCTTTTTTAAGAACTTCAAGTTCAAATTTTCTTCTTTTTCTTAATGATTTTTCTTTTTCAAGCTCTAGCTTTAACTTCTCTATTTCTGTTAAATTGCTTTCATCAATTTCAGACTTTGCCTTTGGTCCACGCTTTTGATACTTTAGTACTTCTGACCTCTTGTCTATATATGTCCTTGTCCATTTGTATACCAGTGCGTAAGTAATTGAATACTTATCAGCTACATCTTTATATATTTAGTAGCTAAATTTGCCATTGAATATTTGCCTAAAGTATATTCCTTTATTGCTGACAACTTAAACTCTTTACTATACTTCGATTTTTTTCCCATAAAAAATACCTCCAAGTAGATAATCTAATTTTAATTAATTAAACTGTCTACTTTAGAAGTATCATATCAAAATCTAGGTTCTTTTTTATTTTTAAAAAAATTTTTAAATAAATATAGAATATATTTCTAGGGGGTAACTATATAGGCGGTAGAGAATTAACTAGAAAAATGTGTCTATACTGCTTTTAGTGGAAGTAATAGAATTTACACTAGGGGTTATTATAACTTTTAGTGTTACAATAAAATATTTACTTAAATTAGAAATTTTATAAAAACAAATATACTTTAGAGGATATGGATAAGTTGAAATAATACTATGATGAAAAATATAAACTTCTTATAAATTACCGTTTAAATTAATTTAATATAAAATAATATCAAATTAATTTATTTTTAACCTTATTTGATATATAATACTTGTATATGATATTCTTAACTAATATTTCCAAGTGAAAATGAAAGATAAGTAGAAAAAGATTTTTTAGGAATAGTTCATGATAAAATATCTAATTTTTTTAGAATGTATATTGTCTATCTATAATAGTGTAAATATTATAGTAGATTGACAAATCATTATAAATAGATGTGTATGATATGTTTAGATATAATAACAAGTAGTAAAATAAGATGATATTACAAATAAATTGCTAGGTCGACAAAAATTACCCATACAGCCCAGTAAAACCAAGCAACCAAAAGATTCGTATTTAATAGAACTATATTAGAATGTAAATACGATTCTATCCTCTATAGTTTCAAACATTATCTCAATTTAATAGAACTATATTAGAATGTAAATATGTTTGTTCCTGTAATAGATGGGTTAAACAATACAATTTAATAGAACTATATTAGAATGTAAATAAAGAAGAAGCAAAAAAGAATAAAGATATTGACACAATTTAATAGAACTATATTAGAATGTAAATTTACATCTACTACTTCTGTAGTTCCGTCATTATTTAATTTAATAGAACTATATTAGAATGTAAATTTTTCATAATAGCCTACAGATCTATCAGAAATTCCTATTTAATAGAACTATATTAGAATGTAAATGAAATGCTAGATGAAGGAATCAAAAAAAAATTAAATTTAATAGAACTATATTAGAATGTAAATGAGCTAGTATTGTCTTTGATTAGAAAGGAGGCTATTATGCTTAATTTTGAAATAGATTATCCTTCATCAAATTATAAAAGTTATATTGAATCTGTTTATGAATTTTGTAAAAATAATGGATTTTCAATGATTTTAAAGGGTTCTTTAGCAAGAGGCGCAGCAACAAAATTTTCTGACATAGACTTAATAATTTTAGGCAACATTGATAGTCATAGAGTTGATGAAATTATTTCACTCTATGGTAATCCCGTAATGATAAATTTTACTGAAAACCCTAAAGGTATATTAATCTTGGTCTATCAGGATAACATTTCTGTCGATTTGGACATAAGGGAAACAATTTCACAACAAGATTTGCAAAACAGTATAGTTCTTTTGAAAGATGATACAAACTTTATCATAGATAATAAAGAAATTATAAGAAAACAACTAGAATTTAATTACATACCTAATAGACCAGAATGGTATAAGGTATTAAGGTTATTACATAGGGGAACTATAAAGTATCTATCTAATAAAACTGACAGTGCATATGATTTATTAGAAGAAATTAAAGAGAGTCTTATTTCATTAAAAATTACTGATTTAAGTTTTAATAATAATTTTGAAGATGATATAAAATGTATTTTTGATAAACTTTGTAAAAATTTTGAAGTGGACTCGCAAATTGAAGTTTTATTTCACAATCTATTCAAAGAATTTAGGATTAAAAGGATTTATTGAGAGAAGAGAAAACCTTCCTAGAGCATTAAGAGTTATTAGACCAGAAAATTAATCCTGGTCTTTTTTTATTTTTTGAAAGAATTTATAATAGATTTTAAACTTGAAAAATCGACGGAAAAATACTATATTTTATATTTTTTTATGACATTTAATTATATTTATAATCTAAAAAAATATTATATTGTAAAAACTGAATTGATTATAGTATAGTTTGTAGGAATTTTCTTATGAAGAAATGAAGGGATTATCATCTTCCTTGTAGTATATTATAATTAACAGAATAAAAGGAGGTGATTTTAGAAAGATAAAAGGAGGTGATTTTAGAAAAATAAGAGGTGTTTTTAAAAAAAATAAGAGGTGTTATAATAATAAGGAGGGAGATCTTTGAAATCTAAGAAAATAGCTTTATCTTTATTAGCAATTGTAATGGTTATGGTTACCTGCATACCTAGTTATGCACATATAAATGATAATAATTATAATCCAAGACTTACCAGCTTATTTTATAAGGCTGATGATAATGAGATAGTTGCTTATTATGATGGACAACCTATTCAAAAAAAAGATATAGTTGTTAAAACAGGGGAAATTAAAGAAAGTAGAATAATAGAAATTAAAAATTCAAATAAAAGCTTAAAAAAAATAGACATAAACCTTGATGAAGTAAAAACAAATGTACAGTCTTCTGTCTCAGATTATATTCCATCAGGATATACTGAAGCTGTTGTAGTAAAACATTTAGGAGCGCCTAATCTTAATCAAAAGACTACAGACCATTATTTAACAAACGATACAGGTAAAGAATTAGCAGGAACATTAGATTTTGATTTAAGAAGTCAATTTATTTGGTTGTTAAGTGGATTTATTCCTACAGTGGGTCCCGTCATTACAGTTACAGGATTTTTCACCTCTGCAAGAGATGCCGATTTAGCTAAAAAAATAAGAACTCAAACTGATAGAGGATATGATGTTATGTGGAGATGTATAGAAACTAATTATGGAACTTTTCATACAGCTGAGTATTGGGGAGGGCGATATATTGATTTAAGTTTAATTGATAGTAATTATGCTACAGAGGTACTTGTGGCTGTAAGTTATAGATAGGTATAATTTTATTAATAATAAAGTGTTTTTATAAAAACACTTTATTATTAATTTATAAAAAGGATTGAGAAAATGATATGTCCATATTGTAATAAAGATATGAAAAAAGGTATAATTCATGGGGATAGATATAAATTAAAATGGATCCCTGATGAAAAAGATAAAGGAGTATTTTTACAAGCTTTTGTAAAAGGTATTGATTTAGAAAAAAATAGGAATGGAATAATAACCTATTATTGTGAGAAAGATGAGATATTTCTAATAAAAAATGATGTTTAAGAAGAATAAATTTTAGATATTAAATCATATATTTTTAAGATTTTGAGTGTCTTAGTTTCTTTTTTCGAGGAAATTAATGGGATTAAAATTTAGTAGCATCTTTCATATATATTTAAAGAATTTAGAATTAAAAGGATTTATTGAGAGAAAAGAAAATCTTCCTAGAGAATTAAGAGTTATTAGACCAGAAAATTAATTCTGGTCTTTTTTTATTTTTTGAAGGAGTTTTAAAACTTATGTAGAAATATATAAGTAAATCTATATGAGGGGTGATAAGTTATGTTAGAGAATTGGCTACTTATATCTAAGGATTTATTATGTTCTTTGGAAACTATGAAATTTACAGAAGATGAAAGAAACTACATAACTAGTGTATTGAAAAAAGTTATAGATGTATCATTAGTAGAATTAGAACAGGAAAGAATGATAGTATAGAGTTTTGAGAGATATGGTGTTAATTGACTATACTAGAAAGATTTATTGCAATATTATATTATCACAGATATGATAAGATTCTAGAGTAATCTAGGGTCTTTTTTGATTTTGGAGGATTTGAATATTGTTCTTAGAAAAAGTGACTTAACATTTTGGTCTAGAATCAATTTTTCCGTAGGGATTAATATAATTACATGCCATGTAAACAAATACTTTTCTTAGGGCTTATACACGCTTTAAAAGACTATATCGAATGTTTATGATTATTTTAGTAGGAATATAAGCTTTATCTTGTTTAAATATATACATTATATTAAAATCAATGTTATAATTAAAAGATACAAGAAAGAAAAAAGTATTTGAAAAGATTTTTGTTTATGTATATAATTAAATACGTTATTAGGGATAATAAAAAAAGTTATATATTTATACATCATGCAAAAAAATAGAGAGGGATAAAATGAATAATATAGATATAACACTTAGTGGTGAAGAATTTTTCCATCGCTATGGAAGAAAAAAGACCGTAAGTATATTCACTTTAGGGTGTAAAGTAAATCAATACGAGACAGAAGCTATGGAAGAAATATTTGAAAAAGATGGATATATAGTTGTAAATAGCGAAGATATAGCTGATATATATGTAATAAATACCTGTACAGTGACAAATTTATCTGATAGAAAGTCAAGGCAATTCATATCTAGAGCTAAAAAGTTAAATCAAGATGCTGTAATTGCAGTAGTAGGATGTTACTCCCAAGTGTCTCCAGAAGAAGTATCAAAGATTGAAGGGGTAGATGTTATTATTGGTACTACTGAGAGACATAGAATATTAGAACTATGTAAAGAAGCAAAGAAAAAAAGTGAGAAAATAAACATAGTTAAAAATGTAAATACACAAAAACAATTTGAACCTATAAATATAGATGAAATAAAATCTAAAACTAGAGCTTATATAAAGATTCAAGATGGGTGTAATCAATTTTGTTCTTATTGCATAATACCATATGCAAGAGGTCCAATAAGAAGCAGAAGGCTAGAAGAAATAATTGGAGAAACTGAAAAATTAGCTAAAGTCGGATTTAAAGAAATAGTTTTAGCTGGAATTCATGTGGCATCATATGGTAAAGATATAGATAAAACACCTTTAACAGATGTACTAAAGGCAGTGGCTAAGGTAGATGGAATAGAAAGGATTAGGCTTAGTTCTCTAGAGCCTACTTTAATAGATGAAGAATTTATGAAGACCATAGTTAATATAGGAAAGGTTTGTGACCATTTTCATTTATCTTTACAATCAGGTTCTGATACTGTTCTTAAAAGAATGAACAGAAAGTATACTACTTCTCAGTATAAAGATATTGTAAATTTAATAAGAAAACATATGCCAAATGCAGGAATTACAACAGATATAATAGTAGGATTTCCGGAGGAAACAGAAGAAGAATTTAACCAAACTTTAGAGTTTGTAAAAGATATTAGATTTTCTAAGATTCATGTATTTAAATATTCTCCAAGGAAAGGTACTCCTGCAGCAGAATATAAAAATCAGATAGATGGAAATATTAAAAATAGTAGATCAGAAAAGCTAATGGCTTTAGGAGAAAAATTAATGTTTGAATTTAACTCTACTTTTGTAGGAAAAACATTATCTGTATTATTTGAAGAAGAAAGTAAAAGAGAAAAGAATTTTATAGAGGGATATACTACAAACTATATTAGAGTGAAATCTAAACAAGAAATTAACAATATAGGCAGTATTAATGATATAAAGATAAAGGAAGCTAAAGATGATTTTCTAATAGGGGAGTAAAATTATATTACGATTGGGAGGTGAATTAATTGACGGATTGTTTGTTTTGCAATATAATTAAAGGCAAGATACCAAGTAATCTAATATATGAAGATGAAAGGGTTATAGCATTTGAAGATATTAATCCTCAAGCACCAGTACATTTTCTTGTAATACCTAAAGAACATATAGAATCAGCAGCCTACATAGATGAAAATAATAAAAATCTTATGGGTCATATATTATTTGTAGTGTCTAAAATAGCAAAAAGTAGAGGATTAGAAGAAGGCTATAGAATAGTAAATAACTGTGGTATAAACGGTGGACAAACTGTAGAACATATACATTTCCATGTATTAGGTGAGAGAAAAATGTTATGGCCACCGGGCTAAATACTAGTTGAAATATTTGAAATTTTAATGTATAATAATCTAGTGTGTAGCCCAATAGTTATAGTATGAAAGTACTCTTGCAGTAGAGAGAGGAGGGAGAAGTCGATGTCAGAAATTAAAGTTGGAGAAAACGAATCTCTTGATAATGCGTTAAAAAGATTTAAAAGACAATGTGCACGTGCTGGCATTTTAGGTGAAGCTAGAAAAAGAGAGCACTATGAAAAACCAAGCGTTAAACGTAAAAAGAAATCCGAAGAAGCCAGAAGGAAAAAACACTCTAAATTTTAATTGAGAAGGTGAAGTAATGTCCCTTAAAGAAAAACTAATGGAGGATTTAAAAGACTCCATGAGAAATAAAGATACAATTAAAAAGAATACTATTACTATGATAAGGGCAGCTATAAAGCAAAAAGAAGTAGATGAAAGAATAGATGTATCTGAAGAGGCCATACTAGAAATCATATCTAAGCAATTAAAAGAAAAGAGAATGGCTATTGAAGAATTTAAAAAAGGACAACGTGAAGATTTAGTAGAGTTGACAGAAAAAGAAATGGATATTCTTTTAGAATACTTACCTAAACAGCTTTCAGAAGAGGAAGTTGAAGAAATAGTAGCTGAAACCATAAAGGAAGTAAATGCTACTTCTATGAAAGACATAGGTTTAATAATGAAAACTGTAATGCCAAAGGTAAAAGGTAGAACTGATGGCACTATTGTAAATAAAATAATAAAGAAAATTCTTAATTGACCTGGGTATTTTACCCAGGTTTTAACATATAAACTATTTTATGAAACATATAAACTATTTTATGATATAATATTTAAATAACTATTTAATTTAATAGTTATTTTATAAATTTCTGGGTAATAGTATATAGAAGGTCGGATTTAGAAGATATAATGGGGGTGTTATAATGAAAAAAAGATGGACGGCTATATCTATACTAATGATAATCTTAATTTTATCAAACATTGCATATGCAGATGGCAATACTCAAGTAAAGTGGGCTGAGTACATTTCTAATCCTTACATTAGTAGTTTATTATTAACAATAGGACTCGTTGGATTGGTAATTGAAATCTTGACACCAGGCTTTGGCATTGGTGGTGTAATCAGTATAATTGGTTTTGGGCTATATTTTGGAGGAAACTCACTTGCGGGAAACTCAAATTGGTTTTCATTACTTTTATTTGTCATAGGACTAATACTTTTAGTGATAGAGGTAACAGTACCAGGATTTGGACTTCCAGGTATTAGTGGAATAATATTAGTAAGCCTAGGGATAATTCTTGCTATGGATTCTTTTGCTGTGGCTTTAGTATCTTTGAGCATTGCTATAATAATTACTTCTATTGTAACTGTAATTTTAATTAAAATGGGTTTTAAAAGTAATGCTCTTAATAAAATTGTATTAGATACAGAAAATAAAGATGAAAAAGGATATTTATCAGTGGATTCTATGAATCAATATGTTGACAAGGAAGGAACTAGTATAACGGAACTTCGCCCAGCTGGGTTTATAGAAATAGATGGAGTGAAATTAGACGCTTTATCAGATGGAAATTTTATTCCTAAAAATGTAACCATAAAAGTGTCAAGGGTAGAAGGTTCAAAAATATTTGTTAGGAGGGGTTAATATGGGTTCAGCATTTTTCCCAATAGGTTTTGCATTATTTATTATAATTGTTGTAATGCTTTTCTTTTCATTTGTGCCAGTTGGACTTTGGATTACGGCATTTTTCTCAGGAGTTAAAATATCCATGTCTACACTTATAGGTATGAGACTTAGGAGAGTATCACCATCTCGATTAGTAAATCCAATGATTAAAGCTACAAAAGCAGGATTAGTTATTAAAATTAACGAATTAGAGGCTCATTATTTAGCAGGAGGAAATGTAAATACTTTAGTAGATGCCTTGATTGCAGCACAAAGAGCTAATATTCCATTGGAATTTGAAAGAGCCGCTGCTATAGATTTAGCAGGTAGAAATGTATTAGAAGCTGTTCAAGTATCAGTTAATCCTAAGGTAATAGAAACTCCACAAATAGCTGCAGTAGCTAAAGATGGTATAGAGGTAGTAGTTAAAGCGAGAGTAACTGTAAGAGCTAATATTGAAAGGTTAGTAGGAGGAGCAGGAGAAGAAACTATTATAGCCAGAGTAGGAGAGGGAATTGTAACTACTGTAGGTAGTTCAAACTCTCATAAAGATGTATTGGAAAATCCAGATAGCATATCTAAGACTGTACTTGATAAAGGACTAGACTCAGGAACTGCTTTTGAAATACTTTCCATAGATATAGCAGATGTAGATGTAGGTAGAAATATAGGAGCTACACTTCAAATGGATCAAGCAGAAGCAGATAAGAAAATTGCAGAAGCTAAGGCTGAAGAAAGAAGGGCAATGGCAGTAGCTAAGGAACAGGAAATGAGGGCAGAAGTACAGGCCATGAGAGCTAAAGTAGTAGAAGCGGAAGCAGAAGTGCCATTGGCTTTAGCAACAGCTTTAAAATCAGGTAATTTAGGAGTTATGGACTATTATAATATGAGAAATGTGTTGGCAGATACAGATATGCGTTCATCAATATCTAAAATAGCTGAAGACGATAAGAAGCAGAAATAAGGAGGGAT
The DNA here is from genome assembly GCF_009695605.1 of Tissierella pigra. GTDB lineage: Bacteria > Bacillota > Clostridia > Tissierellales > Tissierellaceae > Tissierella > Tissierella pigra. The sequence continues at coordinate 649 of NZ_VUNQ01000047.1, read as the reverse complement.
TACTATGCCCGGTCCTATACTATTCTTTGTACTCATTATTGTAATAGACTTAATTTTAAAATCTGTAAAAGATAAGCAAAAAATAGAAGAAGTAAAAAATCAGAGAATTCCAGAAATAAATAAAGTACCTAAAGAAACTAGAACACTGGGAGAATTAAGAAAGATTTTACAGGAAGAACTTCAAAAAGAATTATCTAAAAAAGAAGATAAAACCATAGATAAAAAAAGTATTCAAGCTAACAACAAGAAAGAACACAAGATTACAAAGGTAGACTTAGAAAGAAAAAAATACTATAAAGAAACAAATAATGTGGATACTGTGAAAACTGTTAAATCTATGGAATCATTAAGTGAAAAAAATATTGAATACAAAAAAGAAGAAATACAAAAAGATATTTTAAGAGGAATAATATTTTCTGAAATCTTAGCTCCTCCTAAAAGTGTACAAAATCAAAAAAGAAGCCTATAAAGCCATAGGCTTCTTTTTTATGTGGAATAGTCTTTTCACAAAAGGCATAGAATTAGATAGTGTTAACTAGAGTATGAAAACTAGATTAAAAGAATTTAGCCTAAATAAAATTAAATTTACTAAAAAATATAGAACTTTAAAGAAAAAAAGCATAAAAAACAAGAGATATTTTAAGGATTT
>NZ_VUNQ01000046.1 GCF_009695605.1 Tissierella pigra | reverse complement strand
TTGATTTTGTTTATAATTCATAGTAGATCCTCCTTTAAATTAAGAATTGTTTTCTCTCAATTACAATTATACCTTAATTTATTTGTGAGGATTTTCTATTTTTATCGTATCACAGGAAGCTCGTATAATATATTTATAGTCACCTTCATCATCACTTGTTTCGTATAATTTCACTAACATGATTCATCTAGTAAGTAAATTATACCATACTTTCTATATTATTATAGTAAATTCTTAATTTTTTAACACCCTATTATTTAGTTTTGATAATCATGACATTTAATATAAATATCATAAAGTAATACTATGTAAGATTATGCTCATTATCACATAGCAATTTTTCATACAGACTGAGTAGATATATTATATTTATAAACATCCAATCTAATTGACTTAGATTGTGATTTAATACTGTATTTAATAGAAAAGTGCATTAATGCTTTGTCTACTCTACATTTCATAAATTTCGAATGAATAATAGAACCAATGACTTTTGCATTATGCTTTGCCACATAAAGATTGTCGTTTATGACTCCATCAATTGCATTTTGTCTTATAGAATCATATACCCTTTAGCCCCGGGATAATTTACTGCTTTTGCCAAATAGTCATTTAAATCATTGTAAAGTTGTTCTAATTTATCAATATCATTTGCTTGTCCAAGCTTGATGCTAATATCCATATATATCCTCCCAATAAATGTAAAATATAAATCTTGTTCCACCACAATAAACTACTAATGTATCTTTTATAAATAATGTATCTTAACTTCAAATTTTATTTATAATCTCATCGATAAACTAAAATTTAAACCATGCTATCAAAGTCCCTGCTTAGACATGATTGCTTAAGCCTTTTTGACCTCAATAAATACTTAATATCAGAAAGATTATCATACGAAAGTTGAAAGTGAAAATAATTAATATATTCAAGTATCGCAAATATATAGATAAAGCCTGCAATGCCTAAGCTACCTAAAGGTAATGATGGATACAATTTTAAAAAATCAAACACAAAAATAAACATCATGATAATTATTAGGCTGATATTGAATTTCTTCAAGTTTTTAAAGCTTTTTACAACTTGGATAGGAGTTACTGTTGTATTTTCTTCCTTTAATCTTTTCCATTTTATATACCAATATATACTTCCCTGCACTAGTAGAAATTCCAAAAGAAAAAATGAAATATAAAAAGAGGTTAGAGAATACAATCGTAATTGGGGATAGACTTTATTAAGTAAAAAAAACACGATAATAAACATTACTACTGACATTAATTCGCCAGTATATAAATATGAAAATCGTTTTAATAATTTTTTTCTCAAGTATTCATCTCCTCTCACTAAGTTAAGTTAGTGGGAAAGTAATTTTCATAAAATAGTTTAAGATATAGATTTTCGTTTACGTCATAATAATCTACTATTACGAATTACTTATGTGAATATTATATCATATTTGTTCTATTCTTCATATACTTTAGGATTATCTGACAAGTTTTCCAATACCGTATTATGTAGTTTTCAAAGTTCAAGAAGTAATTTCCCGTATTTTTCACATCTTATCTTCTTCATTTTCCCATCTCCGTTTATCTACTGAATATACTATTTTTAGCTCATCTATAACCTCAACATGTCTATCTTCATTTAGTTCCTGTTTCACTATATCTATTTTATTTTTTATGTTGGAGTTACTAGAAATTATAAAAAATAAAAAAATGCTAATACCTGATGAACCCATGTATACCAATTTACAATTCTATTCACTCTTGCAACTGGTGTAAGATTAGGAAAGCTTTTAGCATTACGTGAGAGTGACTTCAATTATACTGAGCACAATGTTAAAATATCAAAATCTTTATCAGTAACTAAAGGATCAAGAAAATTATGCCTAATTAAAACTAAAAAACTAAAAAACTAAATAATTTATTAGACGAACACTTAAAAATTGAAAATTTGAAAAAAGAATCATTAGGTATAAGCAATGATTTAATATTTACCTCAATGGCTGGAGATTTCATGCCAAAGAAAACCATACAAGATTGGTTTAAAAGATTTTTAGTTAGAAAGGATTTAAAGCTTATAACATTTCATGGATTACATCATACAAGCGCTACTACTCTTTTAGCTAGTGGATATACCTCTAAAAAATGTTGCCGAACGTTTGGGTCATTCTAGAGCATCCACAACCGCAAATATTTATGCTCATGCTATACCTAGAATTGATAAGGAGGCGGCAAATGTTTTTTCAGGAATTTTATCGACTGGCTCGGAAGATGAAAATATAAGGCTCGTAAAGTAGTTTTTAGACAATAAAATAGGGTCATAGGAAAGCCTATAACCCTTGATTTTACTATATGGCGGGAGTATGTGAGAATCGAACTCACCCAAGAGAATCCTATTCCCTCGCGCTGGTTTTGAAGACCAGAGAGCCCACCAGGACTCATCTACCCCCATACTGACAACAGAATATATTATATAAGATTTTTCGACAAATTTCAAGGTTTTTTTCAAATTATATTTTAGAATTATTAAAATAATATCCTACTCCCCATTTAGTCATAATATATCTAGCATCAGATGAATCTTTTTCAATTTTTTCTCTTATTCTTCTTATATGAACATCAACAGTTCTCAAATCTCCATAATAGGCATATCCCCATACTAGTTCTAACAATTCTTCTCGTTTAAAGACTTTTCCCGGATTTGAAATAAGTACATAGAATAAATCAAACTCTTTCCCAGTTAAATTTATATCCTCATTCTTTATACTCACTTTTCTACCTAACGTATTTATAGTAAAATCTTGAATTTGTATTACTTGATTATCAAACCCTAAAGATTTATGTTTTACCCTTCTAAGTACAGCTTTAATTCTTGCCTTTAACTCAAGATTATTGAAAGGCTTGATAAGATAGTCGTCCACGCCATGTTCAAAGGCCAATATTTTACTAATATCCTCATCCTTTTTAGTTATTACTATTATTGGTACTTGAGAAGAATTTCTAATGGTTTGGCATAATGTCAAACCATTGGAATCTGGTAAAATTAAATCGAGTAATATTAGATTATAGTTATTTTGAGTAATCTTTTCTAGAATATCTTTAGTATTATACATTTCATCTATAATATATCCATCTTGTTCTAAACTATATTTTAATCCTTTTACAAAGGACTTATCTCCATCCAATATTAGTATCTTTGTTTCCATCTTCTCACCCCTGTAACATTAATCATTGGTTTAAAACTCTAATATCCTTGTCTCGTTTCGTTATTTTTACTTGATCAAAGTATTCAAGAAGGGCAAGAGCTACTTTTCTATTTGTATTTAACAAATCTCTATAATCTCCTATTGAAATACTGCCATTATCTACCAAGTACTCTTTTAGTTTTTCCAGTGCTATATCATAAGCATTTTTAGATAAGTATACTTCTTCACTTAATTTTATAATGTCTTCATTGTTTACAAGGGAAACAAATACTTCTTCTATTTCATCTTTTTTAGCTCCTATTATGGAGTCTAAATCCTCTCTTCTTGGAGGTTGATATGGACTTTTATTTAAGGAATTTAATATATCTTCTTTAATCTTTAACTGATTTTCATTAAGTTTTATTTCAAATCCTTTAATACAAATATTTTCCATTTTCTGCTCTAAATATTCATTTTGAATTAACAATTCTATAAAAGCATCTGCAACCCTTGGCTTTGCATTTTTAAGAAATCTGTTTCGTATTTCTTCTTTTTGCATTCCTGCCCTTAGAGGATATTTAATATGAAATTTATTTAAAGTTTCTAATATTTCATCTTTAATTTTATTAAAATAATTTATATGAATAATATGCAGATCCTTAGTTAAGGAAAATGATATAAGTTTATTTTCTTCTATAAGTTTATTTACTTCATTTTTCACATTTTCTTCTAACATTGCTGTGAAAACTGCTATCTCCTTTGTTGTTGGGAATTCCTTAGACTTTTCCTCAATTATATTTTCTATAATATCAGCAGATGAGCCCATTTCCTTAATTTCAAGTTCCTTTATAGCCTTATCATCAAAACGTTTTTTCTTCTTAGGGTTAGGCTCTAGAACTTCCCCACCTCCGATTGTAAACATTGGAGAGTAGAATCGAATAATGAATTTATCTCCTCTTTTAGCTACAACTTCTTCTTCTAATCTAAGCTGGGCATAGGCTTCTTCACCTGGTCCTATTTCTTCTCTATCCAACAAAACAATACGACATAGAACCTCTTTAGTACCTATATATAATCTAAGTCTAGTTCTATTATCAATATATCTATCAATACTTTTAAGGAGCTTAAGTTTTACATCAAGCATCATAGAGTCTGACATGGAATCAACTGGGGCTATGGTATCTCCCCTATCTACGTCTTCCTTCTTTAGTCCTGCTAAATTGGCTGCAACTCTTTGTCCCCCATAAGCTATATCAGCATCCTTATCATGAACTTGTAATGTTCTAATTCTAGCTTTTTTATTTCCTGGAAATACTTGGACTTCATCACCTATTTTAAACTTCCCAGATAATAGTGTGCCTGTAACTACAGTTCCAAACCCAGATATGGAGAATACTCTATCTACTGGCAGTCTAGGCATATCATCTACATCTCTATCTTTTAATTCTGTTGTATACTTATCTATTAAATTTATGATTTTATCTATACCCATTTTTGTAGTAGATGAAGCTCTAATAATAGGTGAGTTTTCTAGAAATGTTCCTACTACTTCTTCCTTTACTTCCTCTTCTACCATATCTATCCATTCATCATCTACTAAATCGGCTTTTGTAAGAACTATAAATCCTTTTTTTATTCCAAGAAGATCTAAAATATGCAGATGCTCTAATGTTTGAGGCATTATGCTTTCATCTGCCGCCACAACTAATATGACAATATCTATACCTATAACTCCTGCCAACATATTTTTAATAAATTTCTCATGACCTGGTACATCTATTATTCCTGCTCTTTGACCAGATGGTAGGTCAAAATAGGTAAATCCCAATTCTATAGATATTCCTCTTTCTTGTTCTTCTTTTAATCTATCTGTATTTCTTCCTGTAATAGCTCTAATTAAAGTTGTTTTTCCATGGTCTATGTGACCTGCTGTTCCTATAATTACATGTTTCATCTATTAAACTCCTTTAACTTTATTAAAAGCAAAACTTATTCCTTCTACTACAATATGAAATTCTTCTTCTCTAATGGTTCTCAAATCTATATATACCCTATCTTTATATAATCTAGTAATAATAGGTATATGAAATTTTCTTAAATTGTTTTCAAATTCTTGAGTACTTAAATTGTCTAAAGTAAGGACTAAACATTTTGTAGGTAATTTTTCTAAAGGTAAAGAGCCTCCACCAACTTCGGAGAAGTTATCTTCTATATCTATTTTAAATAAATCATTAGAAACTTTTTCCTCTATTTTTGATTTCAGTTCTAAAGCTTTCGACCCTATTTCCTTTAATGATTGAGTAAGCATAGCTAAAGTAGGAATTTCTTTAATTGCTACTGATTCCTCAAGATAATATCTTAAAGTTGCTTCAAGGGTGGATATAGTAAATTTATCTACCCTAAATGCTCTAGTCAACGGATTTTTTTTCATATCATCTATATATTCTTTCTTTCCTACTATAACTCCTACTTGAGGTCCACCTAAAAGTTTATCTCCACTGAAAGTAACTATATCTACGCCTTTTTTCAAGGATTCTTGAACTGTTGGTTCATATTCTATTCCATATTTAGATAAATCTATAAGAACTCCACTACCTAAGTCTTCTATAAGGGGTATATTATATTTCTCTTTCAATAGAAATAATTCTTCAGAGTCAACATTTGATGTAAACCCTAATATTCTGTAATTACTAGTATGAACCTTAAGTAATGCTCCTGTTTCTTCATTTATTGCATTTTCAAAATCCCATAAATGAGTCTTATTTGTTGTACCAACAGCAACTAAATTTGCACCACTTTGTTCCATTACATCTGGTATTCTAAAAGAACCACCTATTTCTACTAATTCACCACGAGAGACTATTACCTCTTTATTTTTAGCCATTGAGCTTAAGACAAGAATTACTGCTGCTGCATTATTATTTACAACCATTGCAGCTTCTCCACCAGTTATTTCACATATTATTTCTTCCAAATGGCTATATCTTGACCCTCTTCCTCCATTAACTAAATCAAATTCTAAGTTTGAATAGTTAATGGCAACTTCTTTAATATTCTCCATAATCTTTTCGTTAATCAAGGAACGCCCTAAATTAGTATGAATTACAACTCCTGTTCCATTGACTACTCTTTTTAATTTAAATGAATTCTTTTCTTCTGCTCTTTTTTTAATCTTAATATGAATATCTTCTATATTCTTTACTATTTCTTCTTCTGAAATCTCTTTTCCTTTAATCTTAGTCCTAATTTCTTCTATTTCTATTCTTATACTATCTAATACTATTTTTCTTGGTATATATTTCAATAGTTCCTTTATAAAATCCTTATCTAATATTTCATCTACTTTAGGTATTAAAGTAAATAGATTTTTTTCTTCCATGCAATCCCTTCCTTGTCTTCTATTCTATAATTACATAATGATCTTGTTTTTCACATACTTCTCCTACTACTGCATATCTAGTGGGATTAGATTTTAACTCTTCTAAAAGCTTATCTTGTTTCTCCTTTGGAATAGATATTAAAAGCCCACCTGATGTTTGAGGATCAAATAGTATATCTTCTATATCTTTTGGTACATTTTCATTTATAAAAACATTATCTCCAACATAAGTTCTATTTGCATAGGTTCCAGCAGGAACCAATCCCATTCTAGCATATTCCAGTGCATTAGATATTATTGGAACATTATTATGTTTTATTTTTATGGTAACAGAGCTTCCTGTAGCCATTTCTAAGGCATGACCTATTAAGCCAAAGCCTGTTATATCTGTAAGGCTATTAACGCCTTCTGTGCGGTCTAAAGCCTCTTTAGCGTATTTATTTAAGGTAGACATTACCTTGACTGCTTCATCATAAGTGTTTTTATCTGCTATTTCTCCTTTTATGGCAGTATTTATAATTCCTAATCCAAGTGGCTTTGTTAATACAAGTATATCTCCAGGCTTAGCATTGCTATTGGCAAGAACCTTATCAGGATGAACAAACCCAGCTACAGATAACCCATACTTTGGTTCATCATCTTCTACAGTATGACCTCCTACAGTAATAGCTCCTGCCTCTTTGACTTTGTCATATCCGCCTTTCAATATTTCTCCTAGTATATTTGGATCTAGACAATTTGGAAAACACACTATATTCATAGCCAACTTTGGTTCTCCACCCATTGCATATACATCCGATAAAGAATTAGCTGCTGCAATTTGTCCAAAGGTATATGGATCATCTACTACAGGTGTGAAAAAATCTAAAGTTTGAATCATTGCTAAATCATCATTTATTTTATATACAGCAGCATCATCAGATGTCTCTAATCCTACTAATAAGTTTTCATCATAAGTTTTTGGTAAGTGACACAAAACTTGTGCCAAAATATCGGGACCGATTTTAGCCGCTCAGCCAGAACTTTTAGTTAATTGTGTTAATCTTTTTTCCATCATTACACCTCTCTATTTTACTATTATTAATTCCTTTATGGCTTGAAACTTTTTCTCTCCTATTCCAGAAACACTTTTTATATCTTCAATGTTTTTAAATGGAGTAGATTCTCTATATTCAATTATTTTACTAGCTGTTACTTCTCCTATACCTGGCAAACTAATTAATGCTTCTTTTGTACAAGTATTTATATTTATTTTATCAGAAATATCTTCAATGTTTAAATCGTTTACACCGATGGTACTTATTTCTTCTAATGGTTCTTCCCCAATTTTAGGGATATATATCTTTTCTTCATCAACTAATTTTTTAGCTAAGTTAATTCTATCTATATCTGCATCTTTTCTAAGACCACCTGCCAATTCTACTGCATCTGTTAGCCTTTGTCCTGCCTCTAGTTCTACTAATCCTGGTTTATATACTTGTCCACTTATATGAACCATTATTATTGTTTCTTCTTCCTCTATTATACTAGTATCTTCTATATCCTCAGAAGCCTCTAATTGGTTTTCATTAATTACTTCCATATTATCTTCCAGTTTAATTATATCCCTTGCGAAAAATTTAAAACCTAAACTTACAACAATTACTAAAACAATTACTAGTATACCTATTTGTTCTCTTTTTGTAAAGGAATCCATAACACCCCTCCTAAAATAATTATTACTTCTTAGTTTAATTCGACTTAATTATTTTTTTCCCTTCTATTTTATAAATATTTTGACTTAAAATTTTATATAATTTCTGTTATAATCTTAATATATAAATAAGGTGGTGGATAATTTGAAAAGACTTTTTATTTTGTTTATTGTTGGGGTTTTATTTAGTACATATTCCTTTTCTTATGCTGATGATTTAGATTTAGTTGGAGAAGGTGCTATCTTAATGGATATGGATACTGGTAAAGTGTTATATGAGAAAAATTCTAATTCTCAACTATATCCTGCAAGTACTACTAAAATTATGACTGCAATATTGGCTATTGAGAAAGGAAAAATGGATGATATTGTTACCATAGATCAAGAAGTTATAGATTTAACTTCTGGAAGTCATATAGCTCTAGAACTTGGGGAACAAATGTCTCTGGAAAACCTACTAAATGCCTTACTAATAGAATCTGCAAACGATGCTGCTCTTGCCATAGCCAAATATATATCTGGCAGTATAGAGGAATTTAGTAATCTGATGAATCAAAAGGCAAAAGAAATTGGCGCATTAAATACCAACTTTGTCAATCCAAATGGTTTGCCAGATGAAAATCATAAAACAACCCCTTATGATTTAGCCATGATGGCCAGATATGCTATGACAAATGAAAAGTTTAGAGAAATCGTGGGAAACTATACCTATACAATTCCTACAACAAATAAAAAATCTGAAACAAGGTATTTAAAATCAGCCAATAGACTTCTTTATAGTAATGAGAAAATTGATGTAGATGGCAAATTAACTCCTATTAAGTATGATGGAGTTAATGGAGTAAAAACTGGTTATACTGTAGCTGCCCAACAATGTCTTGTAACATCTTTTGAAAAAAATGATCATAAACTAATAGCTGTAGTTTTAAAATCCAGTGGAAAAAATATTTATTCTGACATTCATAAATTATTGAATTACGGTGTTGAAAATTTTGAAAACATAAATATTGGATTTGCAAATAAATTTATCGATAACTTTAGCGTAAATAAAGGTACTGTTCCTTTTGTATCTGGAATAACAAAGAATGACACTACAATCATAGTAAAAAATGATAGGAAAAATGGTATAGAAGAAAAAATCACAGTAAGTGAAAATTTAGAAGCCCCTATTGCCAAAGACCAAGTAATAGGTAAAGTTGAATATATCTTAGACAATGAAGTAATAGGTAGTACAGACATTGTTTCCACTATGGATGTGGACAAGATTCCAGCCCCCAATATATTTAAAATACTTCTTGGTAAATGGTATTTATTTATATTTGGATTACTGCTTTTCCTAAGAATATGGTCATTAAATCAAAGAAAAAAAAGACGCAGATATAGAAGTGCAAGTATTTATAAATTATAAAAAATCTAGTCCAATATTTGGACTAGATTTTTTTTATTATAATATTGCAATTCCCTCAATTTCAATATCTGCATCTTTAGGTAATGCGGCTACTTGTACTAAAGATCTAGCTGGTTTATGTTCTCCAAAGAATTCTGCATAAACTTCATTTATCTTAGGAAAATCACCCATATTAGTTACAAAAACTGTAACTTTAACTAGATTTTCAATACTTGCATGTGCTGATTCTAAAACAGCTTTTACATTTTCTAAACATAATCTAGTCTCTTTTTCAATATCACCTTTAGATAATTCTCCTGTTGCAGGATCAATAGGTAGTTGTCCAGATGTATAAATTATATTCTCGGCCTTAACTCCTTGTGAATATGGACCTACCGCTCCAGGTGCTTTGTCGGTTGATAAAAATCTTAATGACATATAATTCTCCTCCTAGTTCTGATTATTTGTTTCTTCTTCCTTAGACCACAATCTTTCCAAGTCATAAAACTCTCTTTCCTCTTTATGGAATACATGAACTATTATATCATTAAAATCTAAAAGTATCCACCTTCCACTTTGATAGCCTTCCTTAATTATTTCTTCCGATCCTGCTAAAATCATTTTTTCCTCTATTTCGTCAGCTATGGACATTACTTGAGTAGAAGAATTTCCACTTACTATAACAAAATAATCTGCTATAGGTGTTAACTTTGTTATATTCAATACTTTTATATCTATTCCTTTTTTATCCTCACAGGCCTTAGTAATAATATCCAACTTTTCTTGTAAATCTATCATAATCTACCCCCTAAAATATTTATTATTTTATATAATACAAATCATCTTAACCTTTTATTACTTTAACTAACTACCTTAACTCGTTTGATTTTATAACTAAAAAGTTTCTTGCCTTTACAGTATCAGGATGAATAATTTTATTTTCTCCAATTAAAAATATTATAGTCTTTTCCATTGCCAATAAAATCGACTTATCTAAATCTTTAAAAGCTAAATTTCTTATTTCTTCAACTCCTGGAAAGTTTCTACAAGGCTCTATATAGTCAGCTATATAAACTATTTTATCCAATATGGTCATATTCTCTCTACCAGTGGTATGATAACAAATAGACTCTAAAATTTCTCTGTCTTTTATTTTATACTTCTTTTCTGCAATTTTTGAGCCTAAAGGTCCATGTATTAATTCAGGATTATGTTCCATACAAGTATCTACGATTATACCAAAGTCATATGCCATTTTCAACAGATTTTCTCTATCCATGAACTTTCCACAGTCATGTAAAATAGCCGCTATTTTTATTTTATCAATATCTGTACAATATTTTTGACCTAAATCTATGGCAGTTTCCATTACTCTTAAAGAATGATTATATCTTTTTTCTCCTATATCTTCTATTAAACTTTCCTTTAATTGTTTATCCATTTATATTCTCCCTGCTATATAGCTTATGCTTATAAATATAACCTTCTACTATTTCTGGTACAAGATACTTAATGCTTAAATCCCTTTTAACCCTTTCTCTTATTTCAGTAGAAGATATTTCAATAAGTGGTGCATTTACCTTTTCAAATTTTAACCCATATAATCTATTTAATTCTTCAATTTTGTTTTCTATTTTATCCTCATTTTTTCCTAATCTGTATAATAATATAAAATTACATAATTCTATAAGTTCTTGAAAACCCTTCCATTGTACTATTTCAAATATAATATCTGAGCCAATAATAAAATAGATTTCATCTTCTCTATAAATCTCCTTTAAAGCTCTTATGGTGTCTATAGTATAAGTAGTACCTTCCCTATTTATTTCTATATTAGATATATCAAAATATTTATTTGATTCTATGGCTAAAGAAAGAATATCCAATCTTTTTTTACCCTCAGTAATATTTCTATTGTTTTTAAATGGATGAACTCCTGAAGGAATAAAAATTACCTTATCTAACTTCAATGAAGTTCTAGCATATTCTGCTGCTATTAAATGTCCATTGTGAATGGGATCAAAGGTTCCACCCATTACTGCAATTTTCATAGAATTTCTCCTCCAAATTAATAATTAAACTTCAGAAATATTTCTGAAGTTTAAACTTTTTATCTAGGCAATTCAATAGTTTTATTTTCTTCTGATTCCTTATATATTACAAATTTATTTCCAATGCTTTGTACAAACTCTGCATTTGCAGCTTCTGCTACTTCATTAGCAACCTCTGTTGCATCTAATAAACTATTATTTAGTACCTTTATTTTTAATAATTCTCTTGCCTCTAGGGCTTCTTCAACTTGCTTAATAAAATTTTCAGTTATCCCATTTTTTCCTACCTGAAATATAGGGTCCATATTATGTGCAATGCTTTTTAAATATGATCTTTGTTTACCTGTTAACAAATACTTCACTCCTCTAATTTAGACTTCCAGCTCTTTTTTGTTTCTTCTATGCTTTTCGTAGTCTGTACTCCCTTTCTTCCAACCTGTTCTACATTTTTCTTCTCTTTTGTAGTTTTCATTTATTACTACTTGGTTTTCCATTAAACAATAATATGTTGGTTGATTTTCTTTACAGTTTCCACAATTTAAGCAGTCCATTTTAGTACTTTACCCTCCATTAATTAAAAAATTCAAATTCGTATCCACATATAAATACAGATTCCCCTTCTTTTATACCTAGACTATTTAACTCATCTATTACACCTTTTTTCCTAAGCATATCTTGGAAATATCTCAAGGAATCTACATCATCAAAATATGTTGCACTTAAGAGTCTGTCTATAAATTCTCCTTCTACCATATATTTTCCATCTTCTTTTTTCACAATTATTGAGTTATTAGTATCTTCATCTTCATGAATAAACTCTTCATCAAATGTTTCATAAACTATTTCAGTGTTTATCAATAGATCCCAAATTTCATATTTTAGTTCATCTATACCTTCCAATGTTGCAGCAGAAAGTGATAATATTTTATATCCCTTAGGTTCAAATTCTTCTTTAACTTTTTGAAGTCCTTCTTCTGCTCCAAGTATATCCATTTTATTTGCCACTATTATTTGTGGTCTATCTTTTAATTTTATATTATATTTACTTAATTCTTCATTTATTTTATAAAAATCATCTATAGGGTCTCTACCTTCACTACCTGATACATCTAATACATGTACAAGTATTCTAGTTCTTTCTACATGTCTTAAAAAATCATGACCTAATCCTGCACCTTCATGAGCTCCCTCAATTAACCCTGGAATATCTGCGATAACAAAAGACTTCTCATCGCCTACTCTAACCACTCCAAGATTTGGTTTTAGAGTTGTAAAATGATAATTTGCTATTTTAGGCTTAGCTGCTGATACAATTGATAGAATAGTAGACTTACCTACATTGGGAAATCCTATAAGTCCCACATCTGCTAAAAGTTTTAATTCAAATACTATATTTCTTTCCTCACCTTTTTTCCCTGGCTCAGCAAACCCAGGTGCTTGACGAGTTGCAGTTGCAAATCTTGCATTTCCTCTACCACCTCTACCACCTTTGGCTATAACAAATGTTTGATCTTTTTCTTTAAGGTCTACAATTACCCCACCAGTGGCTTCGTCTTTAACCAATGTTCCAATAGGTAATTTTAATATAATATCCTCTCCACCTTTACCAAATTGTTTCTTAGATCTTCCATCTTCGCCATTCTGTCCTATATATGATCGTTTATATCTAAAATCCATTAAAGTTCTAATACCTTCATCAGCCTTTAGAATTATACTGCCACCATTGCCTCCATCGCCTCCATAAGGTCCACCTGACGGCTCATATTTCTCTCTTCTCCAAGCTACTACTCCATCTCCACCTTTACCTGCCTTAACACGTATATTGGCTACATCTATAAACATAGTCTCATCATCCTCATTTATTACTTCTTCTTTTATTTTTCAAATCTTTTAAATTTATTATACCAATTTTGCCTCTTCTGTCAATCTAATTGTCTTATTTAAAATAGTTTTTCCAAAAAAATAAAAAATATAAGCTTACCATAATGGTAAGCTTAGGTCTATGCTAATTCTTCTGCAGGATAAACACTAACTTGTTTTTTATCTCTGCCTTTTCTTTCAAACTTAACTACACCGTCAACTGTAGCAAATAAAGTATCATCTGAACCTTTACCTACATTGTTTCCTGGATGTATTTTAGTTCCTCTTTGTCTAACTAGGATATTTCCCGCTAAAACGAATTGGCCATCTCCTCTTTTAACGCCTAATCTTTTAGCTTCACTATCTCTACCGTTTCTGGAGCTACCTACTCCTTTTTTAGAAGCAAATAATTGTAAATTCAATTTAATCATCAATTACACCTCCCCATTTTGAGTGTTACATACTCTGGGTAACTTTCTATTATGGATTTAATTCCTACTACTAAAGATTCCAGTAGGATTTGAGTCTTATCTAATTTATTTTCTTCTATATCTTTAGGTAATTCTACACTTAGAAACCCTCTATCATCTATAGAATATATTATAGTTTTTTCGTCAATACCACAAAGTTCCATTAAAGATAATAAAGTGGTATGAGAAAGTACTGACATAGCAGCACATACTATATCTTTTCCATAGGAGTCATAGTTTGCATGTCCTTCTATGGTATATTTTTTAATTTTATTTTCTTCGTCTCTAAATATTTTAGCTACAATCATAATTAGCCTACTATATTTTCAATTCTTACCTTAGTAAATGGTTGACGATGTCCTTGTTTCTTTCTAGCATTTTTCTTAGCTTTATATTTGAAAACAACGATTTTTTTAGCTTTTCCTTGCTCTAAAACAACAGCTTCAACTTTAGCTCCGTTAACATAAGGTTTACCAGCAACTATATCGTCCTCTTTAGATACTAAAAGAACTTTATCAAAATTTATATTTGAGCCTTCTTCTCCATCTAATTTTTCTACAAAAACAACATCGCCTTGTTGAACTCTATATTGCTTACCACCTGTTTCTATTACAGCATACATTTACAGCACCTCCTCTAACCCAGTCTCGCCAATACAGGGTGCCATTAGGACTTAAACCCAGATTGAGCGGCTCTACACCAAAATATTTTAACAAATATTTGCATGAATGTCAATAGACAATCTATTCTATAATATGACCTCTACCTTCACATTTAGGACATACTTTATAAAAGTCCCTAGACAAAGACCTTCTTATTTTTTTTCTAGTCAATTCCACAAGACCTAATTTTGTAATATCTATGATATTAGTTTTTATTTTGTCCTTCTTTAAATTCTTACGAAGTATGGCTAAAACATTGGAAATATCATTTTTATTTTTCATATCGATAAAATCTATGATTATTATACCACCTATATCTCTAAGTCTAATTTGCCTTGCAATTTCTCCAGCAGCTTCGATATTGGTTTTTACTATGGTATCTTCCAAAGAACTGCTTCCTACAAATTTTCCAGTATTCACATCTATGGCCGTTAGTGCCTCTGTCTCGTCTATAACTATATACCCTCCTGATTTAAGAGAGACTATTCTTTGTAATGCAGTTTGTAAATCCAGTTGAATTCCTGTGTTATAGTTAATAGAAAAATCTTTGTCTAATTTCATCTTATTAGAAAACCTGAATGGCAATGTTTCCTCAGTTAAAATCAAATTATCATAAACTTCTTTATTATTCACTATGATTTTCTCAGTTTCATCATTAAAGCTATCCCTTATTATTTGATAACCTAAACTAGGCTCCTTATATAATAATTTAGGACAAGGTAAGAAATTTCTTTCTTTTTCTATTTTAGCATAAATATCATATAAGATATTGTACTCTTCTTGTAATATAGATTCATCTATACCTTCTGAAGCTGTTCTAAAAATTAGACCAGTGTCATTTTTTATGATTTTTTTTCCTATTTCTTTTAGGCTTTCTACTTCAACTATACTTCGAATCTTCTTTGATATGTTTATCTTATTTGAAAAAGGAGTAAATACTAAGAATCTACCAGGTATTTCAATATGGGTAGTCACTTTTGCACCTTTATTTCCTGAAGGTTCTTTTATTACTTGAACTATTATTTCTTGCCCAGATTTGACCACTTCTGATATACTATATCTTTTGCCACTATATAACATTTCCTTCGGTAGAGCATCTTTTACATATAAATAGGCATTTTTACCTTCTCCTATATCTACAAATGCTGCTTCCATACCTTGTAATACATTGACTACCCTACCTCTATAAATATTTCCAACTATTTTCTTTTCTTCTTTTTCTAAATGATATTCAACAAGTCTATTATTCTCTACAATGCCTACTCTTTGAAATCCATCTAAGGAATCAATAAAAATATAACTCATAAAAACTCTCCTATCTTATAAAGGCTTATATATATTCTTATCTTTTTCCGCATATAGACCTAATCTTTTTATGGTTATAGAATCCATATCTATATTAAGAGTTGTATCTCTATTTAAAGCTTCCATTAAGTTAGTTGGCTTTAAATTTCCATTATCTCCTGCTTTTATTAGTGTATCTATTATTACATTGTTATGATTTATTTCTTTTAATACAATATTTCCTATAAGATTTTTAATGTTTTCTTGTCTCTCAATTTTCTTTTTACCTTTTTTCTTTAATTTGGTAATCATTATTTCTTCTTTACATAACCAAGTGTTGATTATATCTTCTATTTCTTCTTTAGATTTATCTTTAATTATATCAAAGTTTATTTCATAAAATGCCCAAGAAATCAAAGATGCTATAGATTCTTCTTTTTTTAAGTATATTGCTTTAGTGATTTGAATATCATCTGGCAATACCTCATTCATTTTTTCCATAAATTCATCTACTGCCATATAATCTAGGTCTATATCCATATATTCTTCCTCAGATTCAATTCCCAGTGATAAAGGATGTGCTATGGAGAACTTAGGATGGGGATTGAAACCCTCCGAATATTTTAGAGGAATTTTTGCTCTATTAAAACTCCTATGAAACAATCTCATTAGATCTAAATGCCCAATATATCTTAAATAATTCTTCTTGCAAAATGTAACTCGTAAAATCAATTGTTTTCACCGCCAATCATTGTACATCCCTTTATTCCACAACCTCTACATTTGTCTCTACAATCAGGTGTAGTTTGTTCCTCTATTGATCTTTTATATTCTCTTATTAAATATTCTTTAGATACTCCTGGATTTATGAAATCCCAAGGTAAGTTTTCCTCTAAAGACCTATTTCTTAAAGCGTAAAAATCTCCATCCATATCTAACTCTTTTAAAGTCTCTATCCATGTATCATATTTAAAATGCTCGGACCATCCATCAAATTTACAGCCTTTCTCCCAAGCCCTAAGTATAAGTTTAGATATTCTTCTATCACCTCTGGCTATTATAGCCTCTAAATAACTTAGTTTAGGGTCATGATAATTGAATGTTACCTTATTATCTTTTATACTATTCTTTACAAGATATATCTTTCTGTAAAATTCATCCATGGATTCTTGACCTACCCACTGAAAAGGAGTAAATGGTTTAGGTACAAAACAAGAAGCACTAGCTGTTACCTTTAAATTACCCTTTCTTTCTTCTTTAGGCAAATCAAAAAACATATCCTTAACTTTATAAGCTAAATCTTTTATCCCCATTACATCTTCGTCAGTTTCAGTAGGTAATCCCACCATAAAATATAGTTTAATAGTGGACCACCCTTCTTTAAATACATAGCTTACAGTATTGACTAAATCTTCCTCTGTAATTCCTTTATTTATTACATCTCTAAGTCTCTGACTTCCTGCCTCTGGTGCAAAAGTCAATCCAGATTTTCTAACCTTTTCAATTTCCTTCAATATATCTATACTGAAGGAATCTAATCTTAATGATGGTAAAGATACTCCTACTTTCTTCTCTTCAAACTTTTCCATTAATTTTGTAATAAGTAAATATAATTCCGAATAATCACAAGAGCTAAGGGAAGATAAAGAAACATTTTCGTATCCAGTGCTTTCCACTAATTTATCTGCTAATTCTACTATTTTATCTACAGATTTTTCTCTTATGGGTCTATAAATCATGCCTGCCTGACAAAATCTACATCCATGGGTACACCCTCTAAATATTTCCATACTTACTCTATCATGAACAGTTTCAATAAATGGTACTATCATTTTCTCTGGTGAAAACATGGAGTCTAAATCTTTAATCATTCTTTTGTCTATCTTACTTGGCACTCCTTCAATAAGGGTAATTCTCTCCTTTATAGTTCCATCTTCTTTATATACTATATCATAAAATTTAGGAACGTAGACCCCTTGAATTTTAGCAATTGATTTTAAAAATTCTTCTCTATTCCAGTTTCCCTCTTTATGCTCTTTATATACTTGAAGTATTTCTATAGTTACCTCTTCCCCTTCACCTATTATGAAGAAATCAATAAAGTCTGCTATTGGCTCTGGATTATATGCACAAGGTCCTCCAGCTAATACAAAAGGATCCTCATCTGTTCTATCTTTAGATAATAAAGGGATCTTAGATAAATCTAAAATATTTAATATATTTGTATAACTCATTTCATATTGTAGTGTAAATCCCAAAAAGTCAAAATTTCTTACTTCTTCTTTGCTTTCCAATGTAAAAAGAGGAAGATTTTCATGTCTCATTTCTTCTTCCATGTCTGTCCAAGGAGCAAACACTCTTTCACATAAGAAATCTTCTTCTTCATTTATTAAATTATATAAAATATGAAGTCCTAAATGAGACATTCCAACATCATATATATCTGGAAATGAAAAGGCAAATTTTACTTTCACCTTTTCTAAATCTTTTGATACTGAATTTTGTTCCATTCCAATATATCTTGCTGGTCTTTCTACTCTTTTTAGAACCCTATCAAGCTTCTTCTGATTTATCATTTGTTTCCACCTTTCATTGATACTCTAAGTATTATCTTATCACTTTTCTCCCAATATTAGTAGGAAAATTTTACTCTTCAATAGAGTACCTCGGGAAATCCCGAGGTACTCTATTTGTTATGTTTATAAAGTTGTCCTGTTAGACCTTCTATGGTTTCCATAGATGTATCTACGAATTTTACTAAATATTCTTTTACTTTTTCTCCATCTTTCTTTAAACTAAATTCATAATATACATTTTTTTCAATAATATTGATAATATCATTTGTTATTCTAGTATTCATCATCTTAATTAAAAGTATAATTAATAAAGTAACTAAAACAAAAACTAATTTATTAATCTGCCTATTATAATAACTATTTGAAGATTTAAAATATCTTTTATTCATAAAATCACCTACCTCAATATACTATATGATATTTGGTAGAATTTATACTATTGATTAATATTCTTTTATGTTAAAATGTTTATTCCCATTATTCAAATTAAATTTATCATTTAAACTTGCAGGAATATATACATCTCTATTTTTTGTAACAAATATAGCTTGAATACCTTCCAATGAATTAACTAGTTCTATTCCTTTATCTACACCTAAAACAAATAATGTAGTGGACAATCCATCTCCATCTATGGATTTATCTGAAATAATACTTACTCCAGTTATTTCATTATCTGCTGGATAACCTGTTTTAGTATCTAAAATATGATGATACTTCTTACCCTTATAGGTAAAAAATCTTTCATAGTCTCCAGATGTGACTATGGACTTATTTTCAGCTTCTATTACCCCTAAAAAATTTCCAGTATGCTCAAATGGGTCTTGAATCCCTATCTTCCAAGGAGTTTCTTCTAGTTTAGTTCCATGAGCAAAAACATTTCCTCCTAAGTCAATTATTGCACTATTTACTCCATTTTCAATTAATATTCTTCTAACCTCATCTGTAGCATATCCTTTTACTATACTACCAAGATTAATCTTCATACCTTGTTCTTTTAAATATACTTGATTATTATCTAATAACTCAAGATTATTGTAATTTATATAGACCTTGGTTTTTTCTATATCTTCAGCTGTAGGTATGAAATCCCTTTCCTTCTCTTCTGCCTTTATATTCCATAAATCTACTAAAGGTCCAATAGTAGGTTCATATGCACCAGAAGAAATTTTAGCGAAATGTTTTGCTTCACTTATGACAAAATAGGTATCTTCATTTATGGATACAGGCTTTATACCTGCATTTTCATTTATCTTATTTACATCGCTTTCCTCTAATGTAGCACTCATTCGTTTCTCTATTTCTTCTAATCTTAAAAATACCTTATCTAAAATCTTTTCATCAGCCTTATCATAAATTTTCACAGTCATTACTGTATCCATTAAAAATTCTGTCCTAGAAATAGGATCTATACTTTTATTCTTCGTACATCCTGTTATAACCAATGATAAAGCTAGAAGTATGCAAAACATATATCTGCTAATTTTCATTTTATCACTCCATATTATTTTAAAAAAACCCTAACGTTTAGTTAGGGTTTTATTTTTATTTTGCTGAGCTTAAAGCTTGATTTACAAGTTCTATTACAGTAGTTCTAGTTGTTGTTGCTCCTGTAATACTATCTACATTAAGGTTTTCTGTTCCATTGTTATCCACAATTAATTTTTGCATTGCTTTAGCTACTTCAAAAGCTGGCTCATAAGCATAGTTATCTGCTGACTTTCTATCTCCTACTTTAACTCCATCTGCATCTTCTACTGCTATTTCGGCATAGTC
Organism: Tissierella pigra; assembly: GCF_009695605.1. Lineage (GTDB taxonomy): Bacteria > Bacillota > Clostridia > Tissierellales > Tissierellaceae > Tissierella > Tissierella pigra. Next base: position 10,635 of record NZ_VUNQ01000046.1, on the reverse strand, counting down.
AACACCAACAATTTGTCCATCCTGAACCTTTACTTTAACTTCTGCTAACCAACCATGACTAGCTTCTTCAGCTTTAGCTTCATATTCTCCATCTTTAAATACTGGAGTATAAGTTTCTCCTTTAGATGCTTTATCTAATAACTGTCCAGTAATCTCTTTGAAAGTTCCTTTTGTACTAGTTGCACCTGAAACTGCATCAAAGTCTACTGCATTAAGGTCTTTTTTGTCATTAAATTGAGCGTTTAAATCTTTAATTACAGCTATTCCTTCTGCATAAGGATAATTGGATTCATTTTTAGCATCTCCTGAGTCTACTAAATACTCATTATAATCAAGTGCCTCAATTTGTCCATCCTTTACCTCAAGTTTTGCCATAGAATAGTTCCCATGATCACTTACTTCTGTTTTAACTAAATAAGTACCATCTACTAAGTTGCCATTTGTTTCTCCTGCTGTTTCATTTACACCTGGTTTGTTTTCATCCACTGGAGTCGGTTCTTTTTTAGTACATCCTGTAAAAATAGCAGCAGTTACTACCACTGATAATCCTAAGGCTAATACTTTTTTCTTCATTTCAAACCTCCTAAATTTTTCTTTGGTTATACATCTTTACTATTATACTATATAGTATAAAGTTTATCAATATTAAATTTTACACTATATTATTTACTGATTATCCTTTACTTTTACTATAGGTATATTTGCTACTAATGCAGAAACTGTAGAATTATCCTTGTCTCTTTTCATTCTTGTTAGTTTAATATCTAATCCAGCCTCATCTATATCTGCATATTCAGATATTACCCTAATTATATCACCTTTAATCATATCTAGAAATTTAGGTGAAAGATCTGCTCTATCGTGTACCAATACTAATTTAAGTCTTTCTTTAGCTACATTTTTACTACTTTCATCTTTTTTCCCAAATAATTTAAATAGTTCCAAGAAACTCCCCCCTTATTTACCAAATAATACTTTTAGGATTTTGCTTAGCTTTCCTTCTTCATCAACATCTAAATTTAGAAATTCTACTTCTTCTCCTATTATTCTTTTGGTTATATTTTTAAAGGCCTTTCCTGATAATGCTTTTTCATCTATAACTACTGGCTCCCCCTTATTTGTAGATATGACAATAGCTTCATCATCTGGTACTATACCAAATAAATCTATGGCTAGAATATCTATAATATCATCCATATTCATCATATCTCCTCTTTTTACCATTTCATGCCTGATTCTATTTATTATTAGTTTAGGATTATGCAATCCCTTTGCCTCAAGTATTCCTATTACTCTGTCAGCGTCTCTTACAGCTGATATTTCAGGAGTTGTTACTATTAATGCTAAATCAGCACCAGCTATTGAATTTTGAAATCCTTGTTCTATTCCTGCTGGAGAATCTATAATAACATAATCAAATTCTTTTTTTAGCTGATTTACCAATTCAAGCATCTGATCTGGACTCACTGCAGATTTGTCCTTTGTTTGGGCTGCAGGTAAAAGGTATAACTTTTCATGTCTTTTATCTCTGATCAAAGCCTGTTTTAGCCTACAATTTTTCTCTACTACATCAACTATATCATAGACTATTCTATTTTCCAATCCCATAACAACATCTAAGTTTCGTAGCCCAATATCTGCATCTACAACTACTACAGATTTTCCTAAAACAGCTAGTCCAGTTCCTATGTTTGCAGATGTTGTAGTTTTTCCTACGCCACCTTTTCCTGAAGTGACAACTATGGCGGTTCCTAGTTTCTCTTTGTCCATTTATTATCCTCCCTTTTATTATTTGTTAGGTAAATATGGTTCAATTATTACCTCCCCATCTTTAATCTTTGCGACCTCCGGAACTTTATATATCTCTGATTGTTCGTCTGGCGGTCTAGCAATTATATCCCCAATCCTTAACTGCATAGGTTGTAAATTATATGCTGCCACTATGGCATTTAAGTTTCCACATATTCCAGCATGAGCAACTCCTCTAATTGTACCAAGGACTATTATATTTCCTTTAGCCTTTATAAGTGCTCCAGGATTTACATCTCCTATTATAACTATATTACCATCATAGTCAACAGTTTGTCCTGATCTTAGAGTCCCATTTATATATTTTGTCATTCCACAATCTATACCATCAAATGTAGAATCAGGTATAGTGTCTAACTCTTTATTGTCTTCATGGATTTTTAATTTAGGATTAAGTATATAGTCTGGCAGTTCTTCTTCAGAAACTACCAAATCATATTTATACTTTAAAATCAATTTTAATTCTACTAAGTCTTCATAGGACAATCCTTCTGATTTAATACCTAAAAGTTTTATTCCTTTATAAAAATTGGGAGCATTTTTCATTTTCTTATCTAGTTCTTTCTTAATAATTAACAAATCTGCCCCATTAACATTTAGAAAAACACCTTCCTTAACACCCTTAAAACTAATTAAGTCATCTTTCACTTTCTAAGCTACCTCCACAATAATTTAAATAGGTTTCATATTACTCTGATAAACTGTTTTTAAAAGGTAGGGATTCCTTAGTTCCAACTACATTTAATCCTAGATATTCTGCAATAATATCTCTTGTCATAGGTCCTGCATAACCTCCACTACCACCTTGAAACAGTACTACTGACACTGCTATTTCAGGGTCTTCATAAGGTGCAAAAGCAACAAACCATGCAAAATCATCATAAGTGTCTCCTGTGTAAGGATTCACCCCTGCTCTTTGAGCAGTACCTGTTTTAGAGCCTACTTGTACAGGAAAATTTCCAAATATTCTTCTGGAAGAACCATCATTTGATACTTCCAACATTCCTCTTTTAATATGTTCTAAGTTTTCGTAGTTATTTAACTCTATTCTCTCAACTTCTTGTTCTTTATTTAAAATAACCTTAGAATTATTATAGTTTTTTACATTATCTACTAAAGTTACCTTATGTCTATAACCTCCATTAGCTATGGTAGCTATATAGTTTGTCATCTGAATAGGACTATAGGAGTTTTGACCTTGACCAATGGTCACATTTAAAGTATCTGTTATATTCCACCCTGCTTGTTGCAAGTAACTAAATTTAATTCTATCAGCTAGTCCTTCCTTTTCTCCTGAAAGTCTCTTTTCTGGCTCTAGCCCGAAAGCATCTAATCTTCTAATAACCTCACCTCTAGATAAAGGCTCTTCTAATTCAGTCCAGCTTACTATATCTTCTATTATATCTTTAATAGTATCTTGATCCAATATAGTATCTTCTTTTACATATTTTTCTATATTACCACGTAAATAGGATTTTAACATGGACTTAGTAAGTATTATTTTTCTTTGTGGATCTGGAACACCACCAGATACTTCTGCAGGTATATTTATTTCTATACCACTTTTATCATTTAGTCCTAATTGTTTAGATAAATTTACTATATCTTCAATCTCAAGTTTAATTCCTATACTCTCTCCAGTTCTTTGATTTCTACCTAAGGCTAATGTATAAAAATAATAGTTACATGAATCTCTAATTGCTTCGTATAAGTTTTCATATCCATGAGTTCCTCTGCTTTGATTCCAAATCCAACACGCTGGTTTATAATTTCCAATTTGAACATATCCCATATCTCTTATACGCTTAGTAGGGCTTAGTCCTTTTTCCAAGCCAGCAAGTCCAGTTACCATCTTAAAGGTAGAACCCGGTTGTACTGCAGTTTGAATAGCTATATTATACAAAGGTCTAGGTGCTAATGGGTCTTTATCGTGTTCTGGGAATAAACTTAACCAATCTGTATCAGATATGCCTGTTGCAAATAAGTTCGGATCATAAGCAGGATAACTAGCCATGGCTAAAACTTCTCCTGTTTTAACATTAGTGGCTACTACTGCACCAGATGTGGCATTTACATATGGTCTTCCCTTTTTCTTGTTATTTCCAAATTGATAATTACCCCATTGACTTTCATATGTCCCGCCAACTTGAACTTTTTCTAATGTTTGACGCAATACATTTTCTGCAAATTTTTGCAGCTTCAAATCTATGGTTAAATAAAGATTGTTTCCTGGTGTTGGCTTTTTCTCATCTAAGATATTTGTTGTATTTCCTAGTACATCTACTTCTACTCTTTTTACTCCATTTTCTCCCCTTAGAACTTCTTCAAAGCTTTCTTCAACTCCAGCTTTACCTATAATATCATTAGGGGAGTATCCAGCTTCATCTACATATTTTTTAATTTCATTAGGCTGACTGATTTTCCCTAAATATCCTAGTATATGAGCCGCAGTATTTTTCTCTGGATAATATCTAACAGGTTCTATGGAGACCTGTATACCTGGTAAATCTGATAACCCTTCCTCTATTTTTGCCACAGTTGAATCTTTAATACCATATGCAATATTTATTGGCTGATAAGCTAAATGTCCCTGTTTACTAAGAACTTCATATAGTATAAGTATGGACCTAGCCTCATAGTTACTTAAATCCTTAGATATTTCATGTTTTTCTTTTAAGGCTTCAAAAGCTTCCTTAACTGTACTTGTTTCATCTATACTATATCCATTATACCATCTTTTCTTATTATTTATAAATACATATTCAAAATCTTTTGCAATAGAAATTTTAGGATTTATTCCGTTATTTAATAGCTGTTCCTGTGCCACTGACCTTATATTATCATTAATAATAAATTCTTCCATAACTCCAGCCTTTTTACCATACTCTACTAAAATGTCTGTAGGTGATTTATCCCCTATATCTTCATTTCCTGTATATTTATATATTACACTAGAATTCTCTTCACTTAACTCTATCTTTATAGGTATATTGGGATCTTTCTCCAATATCATATCTAATAATATTTTTCCAGGTACTATAATCTCGATTTTTCCTTTATTATTTTCTTTTTCTATTACTCTTTCTAAAATATCATTGATAGATGTTTTCATAACTATACTGACAAAGTCCTGTTTTGCTGTTGTTTTATCTGTAACCTCTGGATAAGAGCCCATTAAACTTCTTTTTTGCTCCTTATATTCTTCATCATAAGTTAATGAATAATCTTCCATAATAATATTTTCAGTTAAATTCTTATTAGTTAAGATTTCGTATATCAATTTCCTAGAAATTGGATGGTCTATTATTTTTCTTATGATTATTTTATCGTTTTGTATTAGGCTTACTAACTCACCAACCGTAAGACCTTCTCTATTAACTTCTATGTCTCTATCTTCTAAAGCATTTATAGCTTTTTCTATTATAGAAAATTTGTAATGCTCTGGGTATTCTTGATGAATATATGAAGCTTCAAGCAGCTCTCCCATGAGATTATGATTGATTATAATATCTACTACCTTGTCATTAGGCATTAAATCTTCCTTAAAATAATCTTCCTCAGCCTTATATTTAAAGGCATTTAATTTAATTGGAAAATCATCTACATATGTAACTCCATCTTCCTCCAGTAGTCTTACTAAAGACAATAAAGCCTGATTTTTTTTATTTTTATCCTTTATATTTAGTTCATCTTTTAAAAGTTGCACAGTAAAACTAGGCTTATTTCCTGCTAAAAGCCTACCATATCTATCTCTTATTTCTCCCCTTGGTGCAGAAACATATACTTCTTTTAATCTTTTATTATCTGCTTTATCCCTATAGTCATCACCTTCCACAATAGTTAAAATAGCCAATCTGAAAGATAAAAGAAACATAAGAAGAACAACGATATATGTAACAATATTATATCTATTAAATATTTTTTCTATCCATTTCATTTATTTCACCTCTATCTATTACCAAATCTTATCTTTGGTACAACGAAAATCTTTGAAAAAATCTTATATATAGGAATACATAAAACAATATTATATATTATCTCTATAGTTAATACATCTTTCAGGAAATATAAAAATGGAATATCATGAGATAAGAAAAACATAAATACATAATATGCAAAATTATAAAATACTGTACCTAAAATGGAAAATAATATAGGTATAAGAATATTATCCTTAGATAATTTATTTTGAGTCAGTCCCACTACATAACCTATAAAAAAATAGATAAATGAGTTTATACCTAAAACAGGACTGAATAGAATATCCTGTATTATACCAATTATCAGCCCCATTATTCCTCCATAAATTCTTCCCTTATATAAACCTATGGAAATAATTATAAGAAGGGCTGTATTAGGTACAACCCCAAATATGCTTAGATATGGAAGTATTGAGCTTTGTAAAAAAAGGTTTAACAAAGTTATTAAAGATAATGTTAGTACAATCATATTCATCCCTCAATTTTAATCTATTACAAAAACTTTATATAATTTTTTAAAGTTTACAGCAGGTTTAACTGTTATCTTTTTCATTAGTTCTTCCTCTGCATCTATTACTTCATCTACTTCACCAATATATATATCCTTAGCAAAAACTCCACCAAGACCTGATGTAAATAATTTATCTCCTTTTATTACATCCGATTTATTATCATAGAGAAATCCAGAGATTTGTCCATCAATACTACCTGATACAACTCCACCATCTTGAGTTCTCAGATTCACAAAAGATATACTATTGACTTCATCTATAATAGAAACTATTTTCGACCAGTTGTCTCCAACATCAACTACACGTCCTACAACACCTTCGACTATGATATTTTGTTCAACCTCTACACCTTGAACTACAGTACTACCTTTTTTTATCCCATCTTTTATTCCTTTGTCTATGGTAAATCTATCAAACCAACTTCCAGGTTCCTTGCCTATTATTTGAGCGGAAATTAAATTAAAACTTGTCTTCTCTAAAACCTTGGCTTCATTTTTAAGATAATCAGTTTTTCCTATAATATTTAAGTAATTTCGATTTTCTTCTTCTAATTTAGATATTTGTTTTTTTAAAGACTCATTTTCTTCTTTTAATTTTCCAATATTTTTAACACCTTCAAAAAAATCAGAAACACCTTTACCTATAGAGTTTGATACTTTCCCTATAGGTGTAAGAATATTACCTATTATTTTTTCTACTTTACTTAAAGCCATTCTTTCAGTACTGGTAACTCCTATTATAACAATTAGAATGATAGCAACTGCCGTTACCATCATTCTCTCTTTATTCCTATTGAAAAAGGACATAATATCACCACTAACCTATTCTTTTATTATTTGAAAGGGTTTTTTTAAGAACTTCTATACTGTCTAATGCTTTTCCTGTACCTATTGCAACACAATCCAATGGTTCTTCAGCAATATGTACTGGCATACCTGTCTCTTCCATAATCAATCTGTCTAAGCCTTCTAAAAGTGCTCCCCCACCTGTTAACATTATACCTAACTCCATTACATCTGAAGCCAACTCTGGTGGAGTCTTTTCCAAAGTAGATTTTATTGCATCTAAAATATTATGAACTGGTTCTTTCAAAGCATTATATATTTCATCTGAACTTACACTTATTGTCTTAGGTAATCCAGAAATCATATCTCTACCTCTTATATCCATTGTAGATAATTCAGAATTTGAATCTGCTGAACCTATGGTTATCTTAACTTCTTCTGCAGTACGTTCTCCAATCATTAAACTATACTCTCTTTTTATAAAACTGACTATGGATTCATCTAACTCATCTCCACCTACTCTAATGGATTTAGATGTAACTATACCACCTAATGAAATAATAGCAACTTCTGTAGTACCACCACCAATATCAACTATCATAGAACCCGTTGGCTCTTGAACAGGTAATCCAGCACCTATGGCTGCTGCCATCGGTTCTTCAATTAAATAAGCATCTCTAGCTCCAGCATGTATAGCCGCTTCTTCAACTGCTCTTTTCTCTACTTCTGTAACACCACTAGGTACACATATTACCACTCTAGGCTGAAATAGACTTCTTTTTTTAGATGCCTTTCTTATAAAATATTTTAACATACTTTTTGTAACATCAAAATCAGCAATTACTCCATCTTTTAATGGTCGAATAGCCACTATATTTCCTGGTGTTCTTCCTATCATCTTTTTAGCCTCTTCACCTACAGCCAATACTTGTTTAGTATTTGTCTGTATTGCTACAACTGAAGGTTCTCTAGCTACTATTCCTCTGCCTTTTATATAAACTAATGTATTTGCTGTTCCTAAATCTACACCCATATCCTTTACAAATCCACTAAATAATCCCATGCTATTTACTCCTTCCTTAATCCAAACTTATATTAGATTCTTTTCCTTAAAACTTATATATCTATTATCACCAATTATTATATGATCTAACACTTTTATTCCTATTAAATTACCAGCCTCTACTAAACGGTTAGTTATATTAATGTCTTCATTACTTGGTTTAGGATCACCACTAGGGTGATTATGCACCAAAATCATAGAATTGGAGTTTCTCTTTATTGCTGCCTTAAACACATCTCTTGGATGAACTATGGAAGCATTTAAAGTTCCTACTGAAATTTCTTCAGTTACTATTATTTGATTTTTTGTATCCAATAAGGCAATCCTAAAATGTTCTTTTTGTAAATATCTCATTTCGTCCATATATAAATTGGCTATGGTACTAGGCTCATTTATTTTTACTTTATATAATGCTTCTTTATAATTTAATCTTTTTCCTATTTCTATTGCTGAAAGTATTTGTGCAGCTTTACACCTGCCTATACCTTTAATTTCCATCAATTCTTGTAATGTAGTATCTCGAAGATACGCCAATCCTCTATTATCCTTACTCAAAATCTTTCTAGCTAAATCTATTGCTGAGTCTTCTTTATTACCTGTTCTAATTATAATTGCCAATAGTTCCTCATTGGACAATGCACTAGGTCCATGACTATAAAGTTTTTCTCTAGGTCTTTCAGTCATGGGAAGTTCCTTAATGGTATAATTTTTCTCAAGAATAAAATTATTACTCATGCAAACACCTACTTATCTATAATATTTTTATATTAAAAAATTTATTTAATAAGTAGTCAAGCCTTCCTAAAGGTAAGCCTACTACATTAGAATAACATCCATCTATCTTTTCAACTAAAACCTCACCATAACCTTGAATTCCATAAGCTCCTGCCTTATCCATAGGCTCTTTAGTGTTTATATATCTTTTTATTTGTTCTTCTGATAAATGTCTAAATCTAACTAAAGTAGACTCATAGTCTATTATTTTTATATTGGTATTTGCTCTTATAATTGAAATACCAGTAATTACACTATGTTCTTTATTATTTAATAAAGATAATATTCTAAAGGCATCCTCTTCATCCTTTGGTTTACCTAAAATCCTATTTCCTAAAACTACTATGGTATCAGCTCCTATAACAACTTCTTCATTATTAAATTTGTTACATACCCATAGTGCTTTTTCAAATGCTAAAGCCATTGCAACTTGTTCTGGTGATTCGTTATATGACTTTTTTTCTTCAATTTTGGCTTCAACAATTAATGGATTTAAATTAAATCTATTTAAGATTTCTTTTCTTCTAGGAGAAGATGATGCTAATATTATTTTTTCCATATTATCTCCCCAATTACACAAAATATGATTTTAAGCTTTTTTCTAAATTTTTAGTTATGAACATTGATGCAAGACCTACAAAGTATCCTGTAAATAAACTCATCAATAAGAGAATAGGCAAATAAGAATATATTCTTGAATTATACATCATCAGTGAAGCCATACTGACTTGGCCAATGTTGTGAGCCACTGCTCCAAATATGCTTACTCCTATAAGGCTAAAAACTTTAGAAAAATATTTATATACAATATACATAGTAATAGAGGCTAAAATAGCACCTGATAGACTATATATAAGACTTGATGGACTACCTGTTACAAACATAAGTACTATACTTTTCAATACACCTACTATAAAGGATTCCTTGAATCCAAAGATAACTAATGTAACTAAAATAACCACATTTGAAAGTCCTAGTTTGGCACCTGGTATAGTAACTGGTAATGGCATTGCTGATTCTAATACTGATAATCCAAGCCCTACTGATACCAATAGAGATAAAAATATCATTTTATTCAATTTCTTCATATTCTATAACATCCTTAATAACTTATATGATCAACTTCATTGTTTTCTTGGGAACCTTTTATTTCTATTACTAGTTTATTAGGTAAACACACAATTAACTCTCCAGGTTTCGATATATATCCTTGATGTACGTCTAATTTATCAGGACAAGAAGCTTCAATTACTCTAACTTGTTCATCTCCTATTTCTAATAAATTAAAACCAAATTCAGATTCAATAGGTATAGTTTTTCCTATTATTTTTTTGTCGAAAATTATTTTTTTATATTCTTCACCATTTATTTGAATGCTAATATACTTTTCTTTATATCCTGAAGCTTTGCTTTTTATTAAACCTAAAGAAGTTACACTTATTAGTATAATAACAATTATTAAAACTTTATCTCCTTTTGTCATGTAATCATCCTTTATCTAATCTCTAAGCTTATTACACACATTACTAGTTTACCATTTATATTTTTTATTTACAAGTTACAATTTAATAAAATAAAGAGCCTTTTCTAGAGAAGTCAAACATATGTGACACAGACCTCTGAAAAATTTTCTCTGAATAATGCTGTGGTTTTCTTAAATTGCTAGTAATTATTTTGTCAAGGAGGAAAGCGATAGCGATCCTTGATTAAAT
>NZ_VUNQ01000045.1 GCF_009695605.1 Tissierella pigra | reverse complement strand
TATATGTTATTGCCAACTTATATAGCGTATCTCCTGATTTTATTGTATAAGGAAAACTACCTGTCGGACATTGTCTTGGTGGAGTTGTTCCTTGTGGTATACAAATCACTTGACCTATTTGTAAATTATTAGGATTAATTCCAGGATTCAGCTTCATTATAGCTTCTACCGTTGTATTATATTTAATCGCTAAATTATATAATGTATCTCCTGACTTTATTGTATATGAGAAACTCCCTGTTGGGCATTGTTTCGGTGGAGTTGTCCCTTCTGGTATACAAATTCTTTGTCCTATTTGTAAATTATTAGGATTTAGTCCTGGATTCAACTTCATTATGGCTTCCACTGTTGTATTATAAGTCATTGCCAACTTATAAAGTGTATCTCCTGATTTTATCGTATAAGAAAAACTTCCTGTTGGACATGCTCTATTATTACACATATTGACCCACCCTTCTTTTATTATTCTTTGCATTAATATAGTATGCAAATTTATAAAGAAGGGTTACAGTGAGTATTTCAAAATATTATATTCTTTTACCTTGATAAGAATCTCTTATTTTTAGCTCTTTGTCTATGGAAGACAGCACTTTTAACTTATCTAAACTCCATATAGGTTCATGAAGCAATTCCCTTTTACCATCACCAGTTACTCTATGGATTACCATATCCTTTGGGATTAACTCCAAAGCATCTACTACTAAAGATATATATTCTTCCCTTGTCATTATATTAAATGGGGTTTTTAGATAATAATTATATAAATCTGTATCCTTTTGGATATATAGAGAATGAAGTTTAATTCCCCAAGTATTTGTATTTGCCACATATTTTACTGTCTCTAAGATTTCCCCTCTGCTCTCATTTGGTAATCCTAATATTATATGGGTCACTACTTTAATACTTCGCTTTTTTAAATTCTCTATTCCTTCATTATATACGGATAAAGAATAGCCCCTCCTAATAAAATTAGAAGTTTTTTCATGAATAGTTTGTAACCCCAACTCTATCCATAAATAAGTTTGTCTATTTAAATCCTCTAATAAATCAAGAACTTCTTCATCTAAACAGTCTGGCCTTGTGGCTATGGCAATACCTACAACACCTTCTATATTTACAGCTTCATAATACAAGGCTTTTAGTCTTTCAATTGAACCATATGTATTTGTAAAATTTTGAAAGTATACTATATATTTATCTGTATTCCATTTTTTACATAGAAGTCTTTTCTGCTCTTCTACCTGTTCTTTTATAGAAAAAGTTCTACTTCCTGCAAATTCTCCTGAACCCTCTCCACCACAAAATATACACCCCTTAGTACCAACAGTACCATCTCTGTTGGGGCAAGTAAATCCACCGTCTAAAGATAGTTTCATTACTTTAGTACCAAATTTATTTTTCAATTCTTCATTTAATGTATTATATCTCTTTGACATATTCTTATCTCCACTTCTATAAAATATCATAAATTTTATCAGATAAATCCATATTAGACAATCCATTTTTTATATCCAATATCATTCTATTGCATAATATGGGAATAGTATAAATAATAGGAGGGATTTCTTATGTTTGATAATTATAATAATGTAAAAAGATGGGAATTATGGGGTATACTTTGGATAGTTTTAATAGGATCTTTACTTCATTTTACTTATGAATGGTCTGGTAATTCTTATATCGTAGGGTCATTCAGCGCTGTTAATGAAAGTGTTTGGGAACATCTTAAATTAGGATATTTCCCTCTGCTTCTTTTCTCTATTGTTGAATATTGGTTTGTCAGAAATAAAGTAAGGAATTTTTATTTTTCAAAGACTATTGGAATTATTGCAATGGAGTTATTTATTATAATTTCCTTTTATTTCTATACTGCCATAACAAACAAACCTATTTTATTTATGGATATTGGTCTTTTTATATTAGGTGCTATAATTTGTCAATTAATTAGTTTTAAACTAATGAAATTAAATATTGGTAAATCTTCTAATATCATATGGTTTAGTTTATTTATATTAATAGGATGTATTTTCGTTTCATTTACATTTTATACACCAGAGCTACCTTTATTTATGGATTATAATACTAAGAAATACGGAGTATAAATTTAAACAAATGACAGGTATAAACTAAAGTATATTTATAAAATAGCCTTTCTATTTGATACTTTCAAATCCTATATGATTTTAGTATAATAAGAAGTAACTATACAAAAAGGTGATTTTATGAGTAAAGTTCCAACACATTTAGTAGAAAAAATAAATACAATTCCAGCTAAATCAGGAGTATATAAAATGTTAGATTCCCATGGAACAATTATATATATAGGAAAAAGCATTTCTCTTAAAAATAGGGTAAAATCATATTTTACAGATAATCCAAAATGGAGCAAGGTGGAAAAGATGGTAACATTTATTGATGATATTGAGTATATAGTTACAGATACTCACCTTGAAGCAAGACTGTTAGAATGTACATTAATTAAAGATATAAAACCTCTATTTAATTCTCAATTTAAAAATGATGAAAAATATGCTTATTTAAAAATAGAAGATTATAATATTTATAATCCTCTATCCATAGTAAATACTAGAGAAGAAAATTCTTATGGTCCCTTTAGACGAAAGTTTTCCTTAAAAGAATTAATCGACTCCTTTAAAAATATATATCCCATAATTGAAGACAATCAAAATTACAGTTTTCAGTATAATTTAATACCTATTTCTATGGATAAAAATCATTTTGAAAAAAACAAAAAATCTTTAGAAGAAATCTTTTGTGATGATAAAAAAATGGTATTATTAATTAATAAACTAGAAGAAAAAATGAAAGAAGCAGCCATAGAACTTCAATTTGCCACTGCCTCAATTTACAGAGACATGATATATGGATTGAATTACTTAAAAACTGGAATATATGGATATAAGACTATTTTATCTAAGGATATAGTTATAAAATTACCTATTGATATAGGCTATAAACTATTTTTCATATCTCAAGGAAAAATTATATTGAAATCCAGATTTCCAACTTTAACAGAAAAAGATTTAAATCTCTTTATTGATGAAGGGAAAAGCCTTAAATTATCTATTCCTAAAGATTTCAATGAAAAACCAAGTATGGACTATAGGGATATTTTATATTCAGAGATTAAATCACTATCTCAAGAAATGGTTATATACTTATAATTGATTTTAATCATAAAAATCCCTCCAAGTAGACAGTTTAATTAATTAAACTGTCTACTTGGAGGGATCATATCACACGTCATTTAACATTTCTTTACTTTGTACAAGTCTCCAGTATTGTCAGTTCTTTTTTATCTGCATCAAGACGAGCCTTTACTCCAAAAGGTAGTGTAACCATTGGTTCACAGTGTCCTCCTTGAAGATTATATATAGTAGGTTTTCCAACTGGTTTTATATGATCTTCTATAACTTGTTCCAATGTTAGATTTTCATCATGTTTATCAGATACACATTTATTAAAATCTCCAAGTATAATTCCACTAGATTCCTCTAGCTTACCTGATAATCTCAATTGGTTTAACATCCTATCTATATTATATGGTTCTTCCCCTATTTCTTCAATAAATAGAATTTTACCCTTTACATTTATTTCATAAGGCGTACCTATTGTATCTACTATTAGTGACAAGTTTCCACCTATTATAGTACCTTCAGCTATACCACCATTTATAGTAATTATTTCTTCTCCCAATGGATTGGATATAGCTCCTATGGCTTCTGTTCTCATAATTGCTTTATAAAGACTTTCCTTAGAAAAATCAGAAAAGTTTCCTATTATATCTGAGGACACCATAGGTCCATGAAAAGTCACTAAATCAGCCATTTGAGTAAATGCTATATGAAGTGCTGTAATATCACTATATCCTACAAATACTTTAGGATTATTTTTTATGGCTTCATAATCTATTAAATCTAAAATACGAGGAGTTCCGTATCCACCTCTCATACATATAATTCCATCTACTTCATTATCTCTAAACATTTCATTTAAATCTTCTGCCCTAATACTATCTGTTCCTGATAAGTAACCATATCTTTCATAAGGACTTTTACCCATTTTTACATTAAAACCCATTTCAACAAGTTTATCATATGCTTTCTTTACATTTTCTTCTGTAGTAGGACTAGCTGGTGCAATAATTCCTATGGTATCTCCTAGTTTTAGTGCCTTTGGTTTAATCATCAATATACCCTCCTAATGTTACATTCCAAAGAATAATCTCGTTACTATAACAGCAGTTATAAGTCCCGCTAGGTCAGCCAATAATCCAACTGATAATGCGTGTCTTTGTTTTTTTACCGCGACTGAACCAAAGTACACTGCTAGTACATAAAATGTGGTCTCTGTTGAACCCATCATAACTGCTGCCATACGTCCTATTAAGGATTCAGGACCATGAGTTGTGATTAAATCTGTCATTACACCTTGAGCGCCTCCACCTGATAGTGGTCTCATAAATGCCATTGGTAAAACTTCTCCCGGCATACCAATTAAATTAGTTATGGGACTTAAAGCCTTAGTAAGTAAGTCCATAGCTCCCGATGCTCTAAAAGCTCCTATGGCTACTAACATTGCTACTAAAAAAGGGATAATTCTTACGGCAGTACTAAACCCTTCTTTTGCTCCCTCTGTAAATGATTCATATACTTTAACCTTTTTGGACATTCCAAATACTATAAATCCTACAATTATTAAAGGAATGGCATAAGTTGATATGACTTCCATGGTTTTTACAAACATTTATATTCCTCCTATCTCTTATTTATTGTTATTAGCTTTTTTTATCTGATACTTAGGCAACTTTTGAAATACTCTAGCCATAATCACAGCTACAACTGTTGATACTGTTGTGGCTACTAATGTCGGCCCTATTATCTCAGTGGGATTTGTTGCTCCTGCTGCAGCTAATATTGCAATAGTAGACGCTGGAATAAGAGTCACTGAGGAAGTATTAATTGCTAAGAACGTAACCATAGCGTCCGTTGCCGTTTCTTTATCGTCACTTAATTTCTGTAATTCCCCCATTGCTTTTAATCCTAATGGCGTAGCTGCATTACCTAATCCTAACATATTTGCTGCTATATTCATTATCATTGCTCCCATTGCAGGGTGTTCTGGTGGCACATCTGGAAATAACCATACCATCAGTGGTTTTAATAATCTTGCAAGCTTTTCAACTAAACCTGAGTCTTCTGCAATTTTCATGAGTCCCAGCCATAAAGTCATTACTCCTATAAGTCCTAAAGCTAAATCAACTCCAGTTTTTGCATTATCAATTGCTGCATTGGTTACTGCATCAAGATTTCCTGTAAAGGCTCCAACTACAAATCCAATTATAAGTAAACCAGCCCAAATAAAGTTAATCATTTAATTTCCTCCTTTTTTTCATCATGTTTAGTTATTGCCATTATATTTGTTGCAATAAATATGCCATATTTTTTTTAAATCTTAAAACTTCATAAAAATTTTAATTCTCTTATTTGAAATACTTGTCCCACTCTTCAAACAATTTCGCACCCTATTTACTTTATTATAAAATAAATAGAGTACGATAAACAGGACTATAATCCGAAAATATGGAATATTCTATATCTATTTTATAGTTTTTGAAATACTTTTTCAATAAATTTAATTTTAGAATATTGTACCTATATCTGTAATGCTATTTGCAAGATCTTCTCTATAATCTTTATCCTTGGGATTTAAGCTATTTATATTGACTCCGTCTATACTGGCACTGGAATGTATGTACTTGTCATTTCCCATATACATTGCCACATGACCTGGAAAAAACAAAAGATCTCCTGACTTTATCTCCTCTAAGGTAATACTTCTCATGTATTCATCTTTTCTTATGGCATCTCTATATATTATAATTCCATTTAACATATAGGATATAGAGCATAAACCTGAGCAATCTATTCCTAAAGGACTTTTTCCACCCCATCTATACTGTGAACCTAAATATAACATAGCTGTTTTAACTAGATTTTCTCTTAATTCATCTTCCTTATTCTTGTCATAATTTGTAATCCTATATCCTATAAATTTTGTTCTAACCCATCCCTTACTATTATCAGATAGTTGAATTTCTGTCCACCCATCTTTTTCCCTTCCAGTGGTTATGATTATAGCTCCTCTAGTGAGTATCTCCTTTACATATCCTTTGTAGTCGGCTTCTGGCATAACATCTGTCACTCCATGAAGAATTACCTTGTCTGCTTCATGCAGCCATTCAGTAGCTTTGGCGTTATCCATAATCATATTTGACCCATGAACATATCCTTTATAATTATAGTGAGTCTCCACATAATACCAGTCATCACCCACATCTTCCAGAATCTTTACTACCATGCCATACAAACCTTCATCAGCCATTTCACTATAATATGTTGGATGAAGATTTATAGGTACTACTGTTTTGTTTAAAATCCCTAATCTATTATTCAAATTATCACCTCAAAATATTTTTATTTAATTATCTAGTAAATAATTATATACTAGTTTAGATATTCTTCCTATACTTCTTTTTCCCTCTAAATCATCTTTCCCATTCCTTGTAAATATTCCTATTAAATAATGAATATTCTCCAATTGAAAAATACCTATATCATGATTCAATCCAGATAATTCTCCAGTTTTGTGAGCTATAGTTACTTCATCTAGAATATATCTAGGTAACATATCTCTATATTTTTGTCTAGCTAAAATATCCATCATTATATTACAGCTTTCTATATCAACTATGGATTTTCTATAGATTTTTTCCATAATTATAGCCATATCCATGGGACTAGTCATATTTTCTCTTCCTTCCCTTGCTCCTTGAAAATCCATCATTTTTCTCCTTAACACCGTATCATTACAATCTAACCTTTTTATACTTTCGTTAATTCTATCATAGCCTAAAAGGTCAATTAAAACATTAGTTGCAGTATTGTCACTCAGGATTATCATTAAGGTAATTAAATCAATCAATGGATATTCAGATAACTTCAGTTCAGATATAATACTATATGGAACTCTAGAGTTTTCTTGAATATTTATTTTTTCTTCTAATTTATATTCTCCATTTTGAATAGCATAAAACATTTCTACCATTATAGGAATTTTTATTAAACTGGCCGATGGGAATACATCCCTTTCATTATATTTTAATATCCATTGGTTTTTAGTTAAATCCTTTATAACAATAGAAATATCTTCATCTATATTATTTATCTCTTTCATAATAATTTCTTTTATCATTTTTATCACCTTCTATTTATAATATCATGAAAAATAGACCCTATCAAATCTACATAACCGGATCTATTTTTTGTTTTTATTATTTTCACTATCTGCTCTACTTGGATAATTTACTATCAGAATTTAATTATAATCTAGATTTTACAACTTATAAATCTATAGAAAATTATAACTCTAACTCATATGTTAATGCTATTAACTTTTCAACAATTTCATCAGTCTTAAAATATAGACCCTAACATTTTTCAAAATTCTAATACTATAATTTTCATTAGAATTTTAATACCTAACTACCTTAACTTTTTTATACCTCTACATAATTATTAATATATCATTATTTTGTATTCAATCTATTTTGTCTTTTCTCTTTAATAAAAATAATACAAGTTATTACTATTTGTGTTAATAACAATAATAATGAAAAAATATTAGTGAATAAACCTAAATTTATTAGAATCCTAGCAAAAATTGAAAAAATTGATATTAAAATAATATCTGATAGTATTCCAGAAAAACATATCACAATTCTCTGTTCTTTAGACATTGACCAAATATTTTCCATATTTGTTTGAAAGACTAAATATATTAAACGTCTTCCTATAGATATGTAGCCCATATTCCCGCTTAGACCTCTAATTGAAATAAAATGTGCAAATTCATGTGTCATACAAAGTAAAATATCTATAATATATACAGCTATTATAACAATTAACAAGTTACTTGTAAAAAACACATCCTTATAATTGGGAAATCCATTTTTTATTGATATATGATAAAGGCTATAAAAACCTAAAAATATAACAATAGCAATTGAAAATATAAATCCTTTAGTAAATATCCATTTTAAACTTTCCTGTCTTATATTCTTAAATGTAATTCCCTTATTTCTATATTTTTGATTACTTTCTATATAAATATCATCAATTCTTTCAATAAAATTTAGTTGGGTTAGATTAATAATAAAATCTTTCAAATCCACTTCTTCATATTCTTTACTTATATCGCTTTCTACTTCTTCTAACTTTGTTCTTCCTATAATATAATATGAATCATTTTCAACTATACTTAAATCAGAAAAAAAGAACAAGTAAAATTATGGGAATTAATGTATTCTTCTCTATATTCAAAATCACTCATACTTTTGGATATATTCATCAAAATATAATACCTCCACTATTCCAGACCAATCTAATATACATCCTACAAAATCTCTTATGTCAAGATTTTTCATTTCATAGGTTTCTGGAGTATTTACAGTAGCTGTAGCATCCTCAATTAATGTCGTCTTATAGCCTCTATCAACAGAGGCTATAGAAGTAAATAAACAACAATATTCACTATTAAAACCTACAACTACTAAATGATTTATATTCTTTTGTTTTAAATAAGTATCCAAATCAGCATTTGAAAATGCTATGGGAGATTCTTTTTTAAAAATCACATCACTATTATCAAATACAAAATCCACAAGTTCAGCTCTCTCAGTACCATTTTCAATAATACTGTTTTCTTGAAAATCTAAATGTTCTGTGGAAATAATTAAATCGCCATTATTTTTAAAAATATGAATTAAGTCCTTAATTTTATACATTTCATCTTGAAAATCTCCCTTTTGTAAAAATCCTTTTTGTACATCTAAAAGTAATAATCCTTTTATAATAATCCCTCCTTATATAATGATGATATATTATCTAAATAACCCCTATGTCTGACAGTTCCCAATAGATTCCAGACTTTTCATAAGATATAATAGTTTAGGATAGTACAAATAATGTTTCCTTCCTTGGGAAGTCAGTTAAACTGACCCATACCTGCAATTTAATCAATTAGTCTATTCAAGGTAAACTATGAATAGTAAAACCCTTCTCTAAAATTACTGTAAATACAACTTAATCTTGTTGGAACCATAGATAAATGTTTTCTAATTAAAGATTTTTTCATATATAATTTCCCCTTCCAATCTTAATAGCCTTATATTATATTAAACAATTTTCATAAAGTTTAAATTTCGCAACCAGATATAAATTACTACCTAGCTTTTTATTCTATAAAATTCTCCTACCATAATATTAACAGTTAACAGATTTACATGTTATTATGTAGCTTGTCCTCTATTTCCAATAATACCATATTTGAATAATTAAGAAAAGAAGCAAGTTTCAGCATTTTCAAACACTTTTAAATATACTTTGCTAATTTCAAAATACAAATCTATCTTAAATTTTCAATATATCACTTGAAGAAATAAACCTATTGAAATAATTCAAGTTACCTATAATTCATATTAATCCTTTATATCTCAATTCACTATCTACAAATTTACCGACAGACTGATTCAATAAGATTGCTTTCTCAATATCTTCAGTAAGCATTACTAATCCCTCTTTTATAACAACACGTTTTAATTTTTTCATTATTAAATATCCCATTTATTTTTAGTCATAAAAAAGCCTCTAGATTAAATTGCTTTAACCTTTGAGGCTATATTTTAATCTATTTCTTTTCTAAAATATATACCATTTTACTCCATACCCTTTCAAATTGAGATACTTTGTATTCCCTCCGTACTGTTTCAACTTCTTTTGCTGCTGGGTCATTTACTATTATATATTCTTCTCCATTTTTTATTTTAAATCCTCTTACTACTAGTAAATGTCCAGATGGATAAGTTTGTGGTGCTCCAATTAATGAATCTTCAGTTATGGACTTTATAGAGGCTATAACAGGAATACCTCTTACTATTTTTTCTTTTATATCATTAATAGATGTAAATCTAGCTACATAAGAATATACTTTAGTACCTCCATAGGCAACATTAAAGGACCAGTTTCCATAAATATTTGCCCCTTTATCCAATACATTTTCTGCTACTTCTACAGTATCTACATAGTACCCATAATATTCTAAAACCATGGATAAAGATGTTGGACTACATATTACACTTCCTATTTCTGGCACTACCATTTGTGACCTTTCTGGTACATTGAGCTCCATGAAGTATTCCTTATCTAAGGCTACAGCATTTTCTATTTCATCTATTAGTTTCAATGCAAAAAATATATTTCTTACTTTAGGACTAGGTATATTTATATTTTCACGTCTTAGTTCAACCATATAAATAATAGCATTTGCATCTTTTCCATAAAGTACTTCTAGTGTATCTATAGACATATTTATCATTCCATCAGATTGATTGTTTACACTTTCTCTATTCCCATTTTCAGACCATTTCCCATAGGTAACCCAATTACTCCATTGTTCTTGAACCTTTACCCTAACCAG
Source organism: Tissierella pigra (assembly GCF_009695605.1). GTDB lineage: Bacteria > Bacillota > Clostridia > Tissierellales > Tissierellaceae > Tissierella > Tissierella pigra. The sequence continues at coordinate 22,211 of NZ_VUNQ01000045.1, read as the reverse complement.
TAGTTCAATTTCACTTCCCATTGGAGTATCTACATTCCACGAAGCTACTAACTCATTAAAACCTTGTGTAGTCATTATAGGTGATATATATTTTCCTTGAAGGGATGATTTTTCTAAAATTATTTCATTGTTATTATTGAGAATAATATTTTCTTTTTCTCCTTCTACAAAATCCTCTCCTCCATTGATAATTAAGTTTCCAAAGTAGAATAAGTCTTCTGCTTCAGTAAAATTGTTCCATTGGTTCATAAATACTCCCTCCCCCTTGTTTTAATTATATTCCATGTAAAATAGAGTTTTCATCTTAACTATTTATAATTTTAATATATTCTTCTATTTCCTCATTATTTGCCAATACAAAATGTTCAGGTTCTATTTCTATCCACTTAGGTGGATTATTTTCATAGTCATGGCAATTAGGGTCATAAACTTCCAGTACCTTAGACCTTTCCCTTCGCGGGTCAGGTAATGGAATAGCAGAGAATAAGGCCCTAGTATAGGGATGAAGCGGATTTTTGTAAAGTTTCTCCGTTTCTGCCAATTCAACTATTTTACCTTTATAAATCACTGCCACTCTATCGGTTATAAACCTTACTACAGATAAGTCGTGGGCTATGAAAAGATAAGTCAACCCTTTATCCTTTTGCAGCTCCTTCATTAGATTTAGAACTTGAGCACGAATAGATACGTCTAAAGCTGATATAGGCTCATCTGCTATTATCAGCTCCGGTTCCATAACTACAGACCTTGCTATTCCTATTCTTTGTCTTTGTCCACCGGAAAATTCATGGGGGAAACGACTTAAAAACTCAGGCAGAAGACCTACATCCAGCAAAGCTTTTTCTACTTTTTCTTTTCGTTCTTTTTCATCTCTATAATTTTTCAGATTATAAAGCCCTTCTGATACAATATAATCAACTTTTGCTCTTTCATTTAAAGACGCCATAGGGTCTTGAAATATCATTTGAATTCTTTTGGTTATTGCTCTATCTAGTTCTTTACTTATTTTTCCATTAATCTTTTCTCCATTAAATATAATCTCCCCACCTGCTGTTTCATTTAATCTTATTATAGCTCTACCTATAGTTGTTTTTCCAGAGCCAGATTCTCCTACCAAACCAAATGTTTCACCTCTATATATGTTAAAATTCACATTATCTACTGCTACAAATTTATTTTTCTTTCTTCTTCCAAATTCTACCTTTAAATCTTTTACTTCCAATAAAATTTCTTTTTCTTTACTAACCATGACTAACCACCTCCCACTGTGCCCTTAGAATCTTTATGGATTCTGGTGGCTCTACTTTAGGTGATCTAGGGTCTAGAATCCAAGTCTTTGCCTTATGAGTAGGGCTTACATCAAAATATGGTGGTTTATGAATAAAGTCAACTTTCAATGCCCTAGGATTTCTAGGTGCAAAAGCATCTCCCTTTATTTCATAAAATAAATTTGGAGGAGTACCTTTAATAGTAAATAAATCTTCTCCCTTTACTCCTAGTTGGGGCAACGAAGATAATAATGCCCAAGTATATGGATGCTGTCCATTATAAAATACTTCTTCACACTTTCCTATTTCAACTATATCTCCTGCATACATAACTGCTATTCTATCTGCTACATTGGCTACAACTCCTAAATCATGAGTAATATAAATAGTAGTCAATTTATATTTTTCCTTTAATCCTTTAAGTAAGTCTAATATTTGTGCTTGAATAGTTACATCTAATGCAGTAGTGGGCTCATCACATATCAATACCTTTGGAGTACAGGCTATGGCTATGGCTATGACTACTCTTTGTCTCATACCTCCTGAAAACTCATGGGGATATTGCCTATATCTTCTTTCTGGTTCAGTAATTCCTACATCTTTTAATATTTCTATGGTTTTCTTCTTGGCTTCATCTCTCTTCAGTCCCTGATGTAATTCTACTGCCTCTTGAACCTGTTTTCCAATACTCCTTAAAGGATTCAGAGAAGTCATAGGGTCTTGAAATACCATGGCAATTTTTTTTCCTCTGATTTTAATCCAATCCTCTTCCCTCTTATATTTGGATATTTCCTCACCTTCAAATATTATACTTCCAGAGTCTATCCATCCATTACCATCTAATAATCCCATAAAGCTCTTAGTAAAAACTGATTTTCCTGAACCTGACTCTCCTACTATGGCTAGACTTTCTCCTTCGTACAAGTCTAAGGAAGCTTCTCTTATGGCTGTTAATATATCTCCTCTTAACTTAAATTTAATTACTAAATCTTTTACAGATAATATAATATTTTCCTTCTCCATAGTTACACCTCCTATACATGGTTTTTAGGGTCTGCTGCGTCAGAAAAAACATTTCCCATCATATAAAATGAGATAGTTATTATGGAAATAATTATTGATGGAAAAATCAACTGGTATCTTTGTGCTGGAGCCATCATAAGAAGTCTTCCTTCATTTATAAGATTTCCTAAAGATGGAATACTTACTGGTAATCCTAAACCTATATATGTTAGAAACACTTCATATCCAATTGTTTGAGGAATTGACAGTGCAATGCTTAACATTATAACTGATACTAAATATGGAAGTAGATTTTTAGTTATAATTCTTCTAGTAGGAGTACCTAAACATTTTGACGCTAGGTTATATTCTCTATCTCTAATAATAACCGTCAAATTTCTTACAAAGCGAGCCATATCAATCCAACTAGTCAACCCCATGGCAATTATCATGGTATATAAGCTTGGTTTCATTATATAGGTCATCAAAACCAATATTATAGTTTTTGGAATATTATTTATTACATTATAGATTTCAGTTATAGGCCTATCTAGCCAAGGTATATACCCCCACATTGCACCTATGGTAATTCCAATTACTGCTTCCCATGCCCCCACAACTAATCCAATAAGAAGTGATGTGCGAGAACCACTCCATATACGGGACCAAAGGTCTTGACCAATTGTATTTGTTCCAAATAAAAACTCTGAATCTGGAGGATTATTTGAAAGCGGTAGTCTAGTTTCTTGATTTATATGGATTTCAGTTGGTGATTTTTGATTTGGTAAATAAGGTTGTATCAAGGTGAATATAAGTAAGAGAGACATTAGAATCAAAAGGAATACAGCTAGTTTATTTTGAATAAAAACTTTCCATGTAGAATACCAATAGGAGTAATTAGAGTATCCTCCTCTTTTAGCTTCTTCTTCATCATATTCCTGAAATTCAAATAAGTCTTCATTTATAGAATCTGTTAATTTATTTACTATACTTTTTCCCATTATCTAGCTCCTCCTTTTTTCTCTAAATTTATACGAGGATCAAAGATAGCCATAAGTATATCTCCCAAAAATAGTCCTACTATTCCTATGGAAGAATATATAAGTACTAATGCCTGTACTAAAGTATTATCTTGTCTTTTAATGACTTCCACCAATAGTCCTCCCATACCTGGAATTGAATATAAAGATTCAATATAAATTGAACCTGCTATGGTAAATAATATGGTGGCAGGAAGGTATTGTGCCATAGGGACAAAGGCGTTACGAAATACGTGTTTTATCATTATTTTTCTACCTTTTAATCCTTTAGCTCTAGCCAATTTCACATAGTCTTTATTCAATTCATCTACCATATATCTTCTTATCCACATTGCATAACTGGCTATCCCTCCTAAGGACATGGATATAGTAGGTAGTATCCAGCTTATAGGCTTATCTATATCAAATAATATAGGGAGTTTAAATACACTGGTCAAATATAATTGTAAGAAAAGAAAATATACTGCCGCAGGTACTGCTCTTATAAACACTACATATCCTGTTCCCAATTTATCCCACATCTTGCCTTTACCCATTGCCATGGCAATTCCTAGACTTACTCCTGCAACTAGAGAAATTCCTATGGCTGCTAGACCAAAATATAGAGAATATGGTATTTTATCTTTAATTATTTCGGCAACAGGAACCTTTGGTCTAAAGGTAATAGACTGACCTAAATCTCCTTCTAATAATTTCTTATAAAAGCTGCCTAATTGTTTATGTATAGGATCTCGCAACCCCATACTTGTCAAAATAGCTTCTTTCTGCTGTTCATCTAATTTATCATAAGATGCCCCGAAATATCCTTCTTCAGGTAATAATCGCATAAGTAAAAATACTATGGTCACTATTATAAATAGGGTAAATAAAGATTGTAATAGTCTCTTAATAGAATACTTTATCATGTTCTCCCTTCTTTCTATACATAACTAAATATAATATAGTATCTTAATTTATAGACCTAAGGATTACAAATAATCCTTAGGTCTATATTATTATTTGTCAGCTTTCAATGCCTTTGCACGTTCTTCTTCCCATACATCAAGTGCTTTTTTATATTCTTCTGTATTCATAGGCTTTTCCATGATACGCTGTCCCTTATATCTTTGTGATGATACTCCAAATGGTGAATACTGAGATTCAAATGGGTTCAATCTACCTGCTGCATATCCTCCACCACCAACTGCATAAGGAATGACAAAAGCTTCTTTGATTAAAAATGCTTCTGCTTCAGCAAATAACTCATAACGCTTATTTATGTCTCTAACTTCTGCTTTAGCTTTATTAGTTAAGTTGGTGTAAGTCTTTTCTCCATTGGAATCTGTATAGCCTTCTACATATTCTGGGAAATTATAGTTTGCCCCAGGAGTAAATGGGTCTGTATATGTTTCTGGATCTGCATAATCTGGTCCCCAGTTACATTCTAAGAATCCATATTTTCCAGAACGCCTTACTTCTGTTAAGAAGTTTGTAGGTGGTTTTGGATCTATTTGAATATCTATATAATCCTTTCCTAACAGGTTCTCCATCTGCTGTTCTATGACCTGCACTCTATTTGCTAATTCAGTTCCACCTGAGTTATATGGCATATATACTATTATTGGGAATTTTGCCTTGCCTTGTAATTCTTTCATAGCTTTATCTCTATATTCTTTTGCTAATGTTTCGTTAAATGAATCTGTATTTACAAATTCATCTAGTCCTCCTAATTCAGTATAATCCACTCCAGCTAGGTCAACAAAGCTCTTTGGTGTAATAGTATTTGATAATCTTTGCTCTGGATTATAAGGTTCTGATGTTGTCATGGCAGATTTTCTATCTAGTCCATGAAATAGTGATTTACGGAAGCTTTGGTTATTTACGGCAATTTTCCAATTATCTGGTTCATATTCAGCATCAAATTTAGGGTCAAAATTCAATGCGTAAAAATAAGTATAGAAATTGGTTCTAATTGGTCTGACTACATCTTTTTTAACTGGGTCTTTCAGCCATTCCTCAATTAAAGAAGCTGGAATCTCTGCATAATCAGTTTCTCCACGTAGAAATAATTCTGGGGATAGTGTTGCAGATTCCTGATTATAAGTTTCCTTTATTCTATCTATAAATATATTATCCTTATCCCAGTACTCCTGATTTTTCACAAGGATTCTTCTAGTTTGTGGCTCAAAGGTTTCCATTATAAAAGCTCCATTGTATAATACATTAGTATTGTCTGTTCCAAATCTACCTCCTACTTCTTCTAAAAAATCTCCATTAACAGGTAAGAAACAAATATAATTTAACATGGATAAAAAATATGGTGTATTTTCTTTTAAAGTATACTCCAATGTATAATCATCTAAAGCCTTTACTCCTACTTGCTCAAAGTCATCTATTTCCCCATTGTAAAACTCCTCTGCATTTTTAATTACAGAATAAAATATATTTGCAGTTTGAGATTCATTACTAGGGTCTAGTAAGTATTTAGCTGCATCTACAAAATCCTTAGCTTTAGTTTCCGCATATTCCTTACCATCATAAGTAAGCCACTTTACTCCCTCACGAATTTTTAAAGTCCAAATCAATCCATCTTCTGTATTATGCCATTCAGTTGCTAAGCCAGGTATAACCACTCCGTATTTATCATAATCAATTAAACTGTCTACCATATTTGCAGCTAAGGCAAATTCATTTGTACTTGCAGTTACTAAGTAGTTTAATGTGGTGATTTCTCCTGAATAGACTGTTGAATACTCAACAAGCTCTCCTCCTTTTCCTGAAGCCTTATCTGTTTTTCCCCTACATCCTGCCAAGATCATCATTATTGCTAACATCATTGCTATTAACCTTTTCATTGTTATCCCCCTTTATTTTAAAATTATATAATGCTGTCCCCCTTCCTCAAGGTAATGATTTTAGTATCAATATATTTAAGGTTTACTAACTATTTATTATGATTTTGAAAATATTATTCCATATAAATAGATTAGAAATAATTGTTATATAAAACAAACATATTTTAAATATTCTAACTAGGTTTTATTGACGCAATTATCTGATAATTTTAATTGTAAGTTGACATCAGTCAACTCTATGAACTAAAACTTAAATTTCTAATTTCTTTAAATCCTAATCCTCCATCATCGTTTAAGATGATTCTATAGTCATTGAATTCTGGTCCTCCTATAATTGGGTCTTCTTTGCATAACCCTGGACCATCTAAATCTATCTTTGTTATTATCTTTTTAGATGCTGCTAAATGAGCTGCTGCACTTACACTTAATTTACTTTCTAACATACACCCTATCATACATTCTACTCCATATATTTCTGCAACAGAACATATCTTTAGTGCATTGTGAATCCCACCTGTTTTCATTAATTTAATATTTATTAAATCAGCAGCTCTGTTTTGAATTATCTTCACTGCATCTTCTGGTGAAAATACAGATTCATCAGCCAATATAGGTATATTTACATTATCTGTTACAAACTTTAATCCATCTAAGTCACTGGCTAAAACCGGTTGTTCTACAAGCTCTATATTGAAACCTTTATCTTCCATCTTTCTAAGTAACATAACGGCTTCTTTTGGCTTCCAGCCTTGATTTGCATCTAATCTTAAATCTATATTATATCCCACTGCATCTCTTATTGCCTTTATTCTTTCCATATCCATCTTTGAATCAAGACCTACTTTTATTTTTAAAGTCTTATATCCTCTCTTTACAGCATCAATACTATCCTCTGCCATTTCAGAAGGCTCGTTTACACTTATGGTTAAATCTGAAATTATTTCCTTTTTATATCCTCCTAAAAGTTTATATAAAGGTGCATTATACAGTTGTCCGAAAAGATCATATATTGCAATATCTACTGCCGCTTTAGCAGATGTATTTTTAATTATAGATTTATCTATTCTGGTCATTATTTCTTCCATATTCTCTATATCCAAACCTATTATTTGAGGTGCTATATAATCTTCTATGGCACATCTTATGGACCCATTAGTATCTCCTGTAATTACAGCTGTAGGCGCTGCTTCTCCATATGCTACATGACCTGTATCAGTAACTACCTTAACTACTATATCTTCAATACTATGAACTGTTCTAAGGGCAGTTTTAAAAGATTTTTTAAGAGGTACTGTTATTTTGCCTACTTTTATTTCTTTTATCTTCATTTAATCCCTCCTTAGTAGTATTATTCTATATTATATTTCTTTATTTTCTCGTAAAATGTAGTCTTACTTATTTTTAAGGCTTCCATTGTCCTTTTCTTGTTTCCCTTATAAATGGACAAAATCTCCTCTATTAATTTCTTTTCATATTCTTCTAATGAATCCTTTAGAGATTTTATACTTTCATCTTTATTTTCTTGTTTATTTGATCCTAGTTTTATATGTTTAGAAAGAATATTATTTCCTTCTGCTAAGTTAACAGCCCTTTCTAAAATATTTTCTAACTCCCTTATATTTCCTGGCCAATTATATTTAACCAATATATTAATTGCTTCTGAAGAAATTCTTTTAGGCTCACATCCTATTTCTCTACATATTTTAGGAAGCAAAGTATCTATTAGTGGAATTATATCTTCTTTACGTTCTCTCAAGGGAGGTATCCATATGGGAAATACATTTATCCTATAATATAAATCTTCTCTAAAATTTCCCTTTAACATTTCCTCCTCTAAATTCTTGTTAGTGGCAGCAATTATCCTTATATTTACTTCAATCTTTTCTGTACCACCTACTCTATAAAGCCATTTTTCTTGGATAATTTGCAATAGCTTAACTTGTAAATTCATAGGTATATCTCCGATTTCATCTAGAAATATAGTTCCACCATTGGCTATTTCAAAAAAACCCTTTTTCCCTTCAGAAAGTGCTCCTGTGAAAGCCCCTTTCTCATATCCAAATAATTCAGATTCCAATAGAGTTTCAGGTATAGAACCACAATTTACATGGATAAACCTTTTGCTTTTAAGCTTACTATTTTCATGGATATGCTTTGCAAGAATAGTCTTTCCTGTTCCACTTTCTCCAAGAAGCAATACATTGGAATTAGTCTTCGATGCCTTTAATGCCATTCTTTTTACAGTTTCAATTTCTTTACTGTCTCCCCTAAAGTCTGAAAATGCTATATTCAATATCTTTTCTTCATTTAATTGAATTTCTGCTTTTTCCAGCTTATTAATGGCATTATCTCTTTCCTTTATAATTCTCTTTATTTCTGAAATATCTTCAACCTTTAAAGCCGCACCTATTCTGTTATTTTTGTCTTCCACAGGTAAAAGTGTACACATAGTAGGATAGCCATTAATATCTTCAAATCTATCTATATAACTAATATCTTCACCTTTAGCCACATTAAAAAATTCTTCAATTATTGAATCCGATTTATGAATTTGAAAAATGTTTTTTCCTATTACATCTAAAGTCTCCGTGTTTTTACCTTTAGGTCTATATACTTTTCCCTTTAGTAAATCATTGATGCTCTCTTCTCTTGCAGTATATCCATGGGATTGATAAAATTTCATTTCTTTAGTAGTTCCATCTAAAATCACCATATGTCCAATGGCATTGATATAATTCATGATAAACTCTTCATCTCTTACTTTAATGGATATTAGTTTATTTGCAAAATCTATTTTTATCTCCATAGGAATTTCCAAATACTCTGTGTTTAGAACTAAAGAACTTTCTTTATGATTACTTTTTAAAGTCTTAAAGACTGGTTCTATTATTCCATTTTCATTAAATACTCCAACTACAATAAGAGAATCTCCTTTACCTATGGTATTATCTTTTATTCCTAAAAACTTCAATGTTTCAGAGTCTATTTTCCCATCGTCTTTACCTATTGAATTGTCACCAATAATGATTATATCACCAGACTCTAACTTTCCTTCCTCATGGTGTTTTTGTCCTTCTTGTGTTATACCAAAAATTTCCTTGGCCTTTTCATTATAAATCCGAATACTTCCCTTATTATCTATTACTATAAATCCTTCAGACATCATATCAGTAAACATTTTTACATAGGATTCTGAATTAAAAGCCATTTAATCACCCTTTAGAGATATTTTTCATTCAATTATATCACTTTTTGATGATTTATTGTAGTACCATATTAAAATTTATAGTATAAACATCTTTGCTGTTATGATTTCCTGAATATTTTGACCTATATATTCTACGGTATGAGGATCTATAAGTGTCACTCCTGGATAATAACTAGCCCTTCTAGCATCTTGATGTTCTCTGAATCTTATTTCCATTTTAAATTCTTTTGGAGATTCTATTTTACATTTATCTATTTTTTGTAATCCATTTTTTACTCCTTCTTTTATTAACTCACAGGCAGTATCTGGATGAATATTAAATGTTGCTCCACCTTTTCCAACCTTTACATCTACAGTTTCTATATTTGGAATCAGTTTTTTTGCACTTTCACATAACATCTTATCTCCTGATAAAAATACTGCTGGAACATTGTAATATTCAGATATAAATGTATTGATTGCAAATTCAGATGCTATTTCTCCATTTATTTTTATCCAGGTTATTTTTTTAGAATTCATTGTATGTGCCAATGGATTTCCATCTTCTCCTGCTGCGGAATGATAGCCTATGAAAATTGTAGCATCAAAGCTTTCATCTATACCTGCCATCATTGATTCAGGAGATGAGTCCCACCCTCTTATGACCTTTGCCTCCTTGGGAAATCTTGATATATTCATATTTCTTGCTGAATCATGGGCATCTTTTATTATTATTTCTGTAGCACCAGCATCACAAGCTCCTTCACAAGCTGCTATGGTTTCCTTTATCATTTGTTCAACTGCCCATTGCCATTCACCATGACCTAATTCAGTTTCATTCCAATTAGTAACTCCTGTTATTCCTTCTATATCTACACTAATATAAACTTTCATTATTTCACTCTCCATTATATATTTAATAATTTAAGTAAAGCCTTTGTCTGTAAAAGAACTCCTACCTTTATACATTCTTCATCTGCTATGAAGTTTCCATTGTGAATTGGTGCTGTCCAACCCTTAGATTTATTTCCGCAGCCTAAATTATAATATGCCCCTTTTACTTTTTCTAGAAAATAAGAAAAATCATCTGCACCCATACTTGGAAATTCCTTAAACTCTACATTATCTTTTCCTAATAGGTTTTCAGCTGTATCCTGTAAAATATTTACCACTTCATCATTATTTATAAGAGCAGGATAACCTTCTTCAAAATGAACCTTTCCTTCACCTCCATAAACATTTGCTGTATTTTCTACAATTTCTTTTAGCCTTTTCTTTGCAAATATTCTTGTATCTTCATCTAATGTCCTTAAGGTACCAGATATAATGACTTCATCTGTTATTATATTATTTTTTGTTCCTCCATTGATTTTACCTAAAGTTAAAACAACTGAGTTAAGAGGAGATATATTTCTGCTTACTAGTGATTGTAAAGCAGTAATTATATATCCAGATATAACTATGGCGTCTACTGATTCCTCGGGATAAGCCGCATGACTGGATTTACCCTTTATCTTTATGGAAAATTCATTGGTGGCAGCATTCATTTTACCCTGTTTCAGTTGAATTTTACCTACATCTAAATAAGGCATTACATGGAGAGATAATATATAATCCACATCTGGATTTTGTAAATATCCTTCATCTATCATCTGCTTTGCTCCCCCTATGGTTTCCTCTGCTGGTTGGAAAAATATTTTTATATTTCCGCATATATTATCTTCCATATCCTTCAAGATTTTGGCTACTCCAAGATGGATAGCTGTATGAATGTCGTGACCACAAGCGTGCATTATTCCTTTATTTACAGACTTAAACTCTAAGTCATTTAATTCTTCAATTGGTAAAGCATCTATATCTGCTCTAGCCCCTACAGTTTTACCAGGTTTTTTTCCTCTTATTATGGCAACTACTCCTGTTTTAGCCACATTTTTTATATGTTCTATTTCCCATTTTTCAAGATACTCACATATTTTTTCATGGGTTCTATATTCTTCTTCACTTAATTCAGGATATTTATGAAAATCCCTTCTTATATCTACTAGCTCCCCGAACAAATCATCTACTCTTTTTTCTATATCCATCTAATTCTCCTTAACCAATATAGTCTATTATATCCACTATCTTTCCATCTCTAATATAAATCCTTGGTACTCTCATACTAATTTTGCTGATTATTTCATTTTTATTGGTTTCTCCCAATAATGCAGCATTATGAATATTTAAAGAACCATCAGTTCCATCACCATAAATAATCGCTTCTTCTCCTTCTGAAACTTTTCCTACATCTGTTAAATCTACCATACATTGATCCATACATATTACTCCAATAATAGGTGCCTTTTGTCCATTGACCATGACATAGCCTTTATCCCTTAGATTTCTTGGATAACCATCAGCATATCCAAAAGGCATTGTGCCAATTATACTATCTCTTTCTGCTTTCCATAAAAAATCATAGCTTACTCCTTCACCTTTATTTATTTTTCTTATATTATATATCTTGGTTTTAAATTTTAACACCTGTTTTATATCTAGTGAATTATGATGAAAGCCCTTTATACCATAAATTATAGCCCCAGGTCTAATCATATTCATTCTAAACTCTGGATAATCTACTGCTGATATACTATCTTCAATATGTGTATATTTAAAGGATATTCCTCTATTATTTAACTCTTTTATTGCATTTTTAAATCTATTATATTGTTTTTCATCTTCATCTTTATTTGTAAGGGCAAGGTGAGAAAACATACCTTCTACGTTTATATTTGGTAGTTTGCAGATTTTTTCTATTTCATCTATACTTTCCTTTGAATCTCTAAATCCCAATCTATTAAACCCAGTATCATATTTTATATGGACTATGGTTTTCTTATTATATTTAATCCCATAACCATCTAATACCTTGGCTTGATTATATGAAAATATGCTTTGGATAATATTATATTTCACTACATATTCTAAAAGTCTATCAGGAGTAAATCCCATAATAAATATTGGGTATCGGGGGAAGTTTTTTCTTAAATCCAATGCCTCATTTAAAGTTGCTACTGCTAATAAGTCTGATCCGTTTTCCATTAAGTCCTTAGCAATACTATTAGCTCCATGTCCATATCCGTTTGCCTTTACTACTGAAGCTATTGCCACATTTTTTCCCACCATATTTCTTATGCTTTTTATATTATATATTAAATTATCCAAGTTGACTTCAAGAAATGTATCCCTTAAAAGTTCCATCTATATCCTCCTATTTATTTGATTATATTAATTATAGATCATTTCTTAATATATCATCATAGGTTTCTCTTTTAACTATTAATCTATCTTTTCCTTCGGTTATCATAACTACAGCAGGTCTTGGTATTCTATTATAGTTACTGGACATGGAGTAATTATATGCACCAGTAGACAATACCCCTAGGAAATCTCCTCTTTCAACCTTTGGTATTTTTAAATCCCAAATTAAAATATCTCCAGATTCACAACATTTTCCCGCTATGGTAACTATCTCTGTTGGTTCTTCATGAATCTTATTTATAATTACACCTTCGTATTTTGCCTCATAAAGACTTGGTCTAGGATTATCAGGCATTCCTCCATCAATAGATATATATGTTCTGATTCCTGGAATTTCTTTAATGGCTCCTATGGAATAAATGGTCATACCTGCTTCGCCTACTACCCATCTTCCTGGTTCTATTATTATTAAAGGTCTTTCCAAATCATATGACTTACATTGCTTTTCTATTTCTATCATTATGGAATCTGTATAATATGACAAAGGCTTTCTGTGTTCGTCTTCAGAATAATGAATACCATAGCCACCACCAGTATTTAATTCCTTTGTAATAAATCCATATTCATCTTTAACTTTTTTCATTAACTTTGTCATTATATCTATTGCCTTAATATGATTTTCATTATCGGAAAGTTGAGAGCCAATATGGAAATGAAATCCTAGTAACTCAGTAAATTCTAAATTCAATGCTTTTTCCATGGCAGAACTTATGGTTTTTTCAGTTAATGGAATTCCAAACTTTGAATCCACTTGCCCAGTCTGTATATATTTATGGGTGTCACTTTCTAAACCAGGACTTATTCTAAACAGTATATAAACCTTCTTATTCTTTTCCTTGGCTATTTCTTCAATTAAATCCATTTCCTCTATATGGTCTACTACTATTCTTCCTACATTGTTTTCTATTGCCAATTCTAATTCATCTATGGTTTTGTTATTTCCATGAAATATTATATCTTCCATGGGAAATTCTGCTTTCATGGCAGTATAAAGCTCACCACCAGACACTACATCCATTCCTATTCCCTCTCTATGGACTATTCTAGCCATTTCCTTAGTTAAAAAAGCTTTACTTGCATATACTGCTCTAGTTTTTTCATGTCTATTTAAAAAATCATTCTTTATTTCTCTTAATCTCTCCACAATATAATCCTCAGACATTATATAAAGAGGGGTTTTATATTTTTCTGCTAATTTTACAATATCGCATCCTGCAAACATAAGATTTTTCATGTAATCCAACTCCTATAAATCATTTCTATTTTATATTATAACGTAAGCAAAAAATATGCCAATTTAAGAAATGGATAAACTTTAGGTTTTTTTTAAATTTAAACTTAATCTTAATAGTTTTTTCCTAATTACAGTACTCTTTTCCCCTTTTCAGAACCTTAAATTGACTTCAAATAAATATAATAGGTCGATGAATTTAACTTTTTCATCGACCTATACTTATTATAAAGCTTTTACTTTTACTAAAATCTTGTAGAATATGATTAAAGCAATTAAATAAATCATCCCAATAAACCCATAGACTTTAAGACCTATAAATATTGCAGCTAAAATCATTATTGGATGAATATCTAAACTAGTTGATACTAGTTTAGGTTCTACTATCTGACGAACCACTGTAACTATGGCTAATAATACCATTATTCCTACTGCAACAAATGTATTTCCTATAATAAAGTAATATATAGCCAGTGGTATATAAACTATACTAACACCAACTATAGGCAAAACATCCATAAATGATGCTGTAAAGCTGAGAATCAAGGCATACTCAATGCCAAGTATTGAAAATCCAATTAATGTTTCAACAAAGGTTATTAGAATTACTGTACAAAAGGCTTTAATATATCCTGTAATCATGCTTATTGCCTGTTTTATAACATTCTCCATTCTACGTTTTCCCTGTGGAGAGAAAATAGAATAGAAATTTTGATTAAAAAAGCTCATATCTTTTGAAAAAAAGTAAGTAGCCAAAAATGTGATAAATCCAATCATTAATACAGATGGCACTTTAAGTACAAAAGATAAAATAGAGTTTAAAATCTTAATTAATACATTCAGTACATTGTTCATCATAGCACTTAAATATTGATAAGTTTTTTCCAATATAGTAGGATCTAATTGCCCAAATATTTTACTTGCCTCATGGGTCAATTCCTTTATATAATCCTTTATAACTTCAATATTAGGAATCTTTGTAATAAGCAATATTGCTTCGTTTGTAATCTTAAATAATATGACTGATATTATTACCAATATTACAGTAAAAACCAATATGGTAGTTATTAAAGAGGATATTCCATTGGAAATCTTCATCTTTCTTTGAATATACCTATTTAATGGTTTTATCCATAATGCTAATACAAAAGCTAAAACAAATGGTAGTGTATAAGGCAATGTAAGAAAAAATAATACATATATTGCTGTAAAGACTGCAAAAAATATTCCTGTTTTTTTAAGTTTACTGATAAATAATTGATCAAACATATTAATCCCCTCTCTGTATTCAGTTGTATCAATCCATAATAATATGAAATAATTATACTATATAATTATATAAGATTACTACAATCAAATATGTAAAATTTACTAAAATGCTATTAACAATTAAGGAACAAAGGTACATACCTTTGTTCCTTAATATGATTTTCTATATCATGGTTTTCTATAATTTTTCTGCAAAACTCTTTCCAAATTCTACACATTCTGCTTTTCCGTTTTCATCAGGATTCCAAAGAATTTTTATTCCTTCCTGTACTAATTCAAGTTTTGCATCCTTTATTTTTTGTTCTAATACATCAACACATTCACCAGACCAACCATAAGAACCAAAGGCAGCCGCTTTTTTGTTCTTAAATCCTATTCCTTTTATCATTTCAAGGATTCCAGCTGTTGCGTGCATTATACTCTTATTTACTGTAGATGAACCAAATAATACAGCCTTTGACTTAAATAATTCTGTTATTATATCATTTTTATCTGTAATTCCTGCATTATATAATTTTACAGTTACATTTTTATCTACTGACTTTATACCTTCTGAAATAGATTCTGCCATTGATTTTGTACAATCCCACATAGTATCATATACTATTGTAATTTGGTTTTCTTGATATGAAGTAGCCCATTCTAAATATTTTTCAACTATTTGTGCTGGATTATCTCTCCAAATAATTCCATGGGATGTGGCTATCATACTAAGAGGAAGATTAAAGCTTAAAACCTCTTCTATTTTCTTAGTTACTAAAGCACTAAATGGAGTTAAAATATTTGCATAGTATTTGATACATTCAGCCCATAGTTCACATTGATCAACTAAATCATTAAACATTAAGTCTGAAGCATAATGTTGTCCAAAGGCATCATTACTAAATAATATATTGTCTCCACTCATGTAAGTCATCATACTATCTGGCCAATGAAGCATTCTTGCTTCTACAAATGTTAAAGTAGATTCCCCTATATTTAAAGTATCTCCTGTTTTTACCTCTACAAAATTCCAGTCTTCATGGTAATGACCTTTTAATATCTTTGCACCATTTGCAGTACAGTAAATTGGTGTATTTGGTATTTCTTTCATTAATAATGGTAAAGCACCACTATGGTCTACTTCTGAATGTTGTGCGATTATATAATCGATATCATTTAAATCAATTTCTTTCTTTAGGTTTTCAATAAATTCATGGGCAAATGGACCCCATACAGTATCAATAAGTACTGTCTTTTCGTCTTTAATTAAGTATGAGTTATATGATGACCCCTTATGTGTTGAATATTCTTCACCATGAAATGTTCTTAATTCCCAATCAATTTTTCCTACCCATTTTACCTTATCTGTAAGTTTAAAACTCATTATGACCCCTCCTTATATTTTTTCATGAAATCTTACATTATATTTACCCATCTTTTACATTAAATATTATTAATTTGTTATTTATTTTAACAAAAGGGGTAAAATCATAGTGAAAATATTTTAAGAGGTGAAAAATTTGAACTCAATAAAGGTAATGGTAGAGGAGCATGAAAATATAAGAAGAATGTTAAAGGTAATTAGAGAAGTTTCCTACAGATTAATGACTCAAGGGGATTATGATATAGATGATTTCCCAAGAATAATTGATTTTGTAAGAACATATGCAGATAAACATCATCATGGAAAAGAAGAGGATATTCTTTTCAAGACCATGAATGAGGAAATAGAAAAATTATCTAAATCAGGTGCAATAACTGGAATGTATATAGAACATGATATGGGAAGACTCTATATGGCAAACTTGGAAAAGGCCATAGAAGGCTTTAAATCTGGCGATGATAAAAAACGATTGGATATTATAGCCAATGGAATTTCCTATAGTGATTTATTAGATAGACATATAGAAAAAGAAAATACAGCTATGTATAAGTTTGCAGAAAACATGTTAAATGATAATACAAAATTATTTATTGAAAACGAATGTGAAAAAATAGAGAATTTAGCCACTGAAGCCGGTGTCCAAAATAAATATATTGCATTAATAGAAGAAATGGAGAGTAAATATCTATAGAATCAATATTAAGAGTGACCTAAGTACTAGAATATAATTACTTAGGTCACTTTTTAAATTAGGTAGTTGACAAATGGTATTTTTTGGTGTACCGTTAACTTAATACACTAGTACAAATAAATATAATTTAAAGGGGGAAAATATGAAAAAATTTAGTGTTAAACAAAAACAAATTTCTGTACTTTTACTAGCAGTTCTATTATCTACTTTTTTGTTTTCTAGCATATCTCCTAATATTTCTTATGCTGAAACAAAAGATTTAAAGGTTGGAGAGACATATTTTGGATTCAAATTAATTGAAGAAAAAAAGCTAAAAGATTTAGATGGTATTGGTAGGATTTTTCAACATAATAAGACTGGTGCCAAATTACTTCAAATAGAAAATGATGATGAAAACAAAGCCTTTTCTATTTCTTTTAGAACACCAGTAGAAAACAATAAAGGAATTCCTCATATTTTAGAGCATGTGCTTTTAAATGGGGGTTCCGAAAAATATCCAGTTAGAAATCTCTTCTTTGAGATTGTAAAGGGAACTCTAACTAAAAATCTAAATGGACTTACTTATCCAGATAGAACTACTTATCCATTTTCTAGTATGAATGATAAAGAATTCAATGATTTAATGGATGTTTATCTAAGTGTAGTTTTCAAACCTGCTTTTTATAAAGATGAAAATTTCTTTAAAGTTGATGGATGGCATTATAGTATTGAGGATAAGGATTCACCCCTTCAATACAATGGTGTTGTATATAATGAAATGAAAGGATCTTTATCCTCTCCTGATGCTCAACTTTATTATTCCATAATTCAAAGTTTGTATCCAAATACAAACTATGCTTATATATCTGGTGGAAATCCTCCTGATATACCAAGTTTGACTTTCCAAGAGGTAAAAGATTTCTATGATAAATATTACCATCCTTCTAATAGTTATATCTATCTTTACGGCAAAATCGATATATTGGAAAAACTTCAATTTATTAATGATAATTATTTAAAAGATTTCAATAAAAAAGAAATTGATTCTATGCCTAAACTTCAAAAACCATTTAATAATAAAAAGGAAGTAACAGTTCAATATCCTATTTCAGTTGATGATTCTATAGAGGGTAAATCATCTGTTGCTCTAAGCTTTGCAGTTAAAGGAGATTCTAGAATCGATACAATGACTTCTTTCAATGTATTGACTTATATGTTGTTTAATAACCAAGCTTCTCCAGTGGTTCAAGAACTAAACAAAGCTGGTTTTTATAATATCAATGCTCAAATTTCTTCTAATTTTCTACAACCTTTTGTGACAATAACGGCACAAAATATCAATTCTGATATGAAGGACAATTTTGCAAAAGTTCTATTTTCTTCTTTAGAAGATATAGTAGAAAAAGGTATAGACAAAGACCTTATTAAATCTACTTTAAATGTTGTAGAATTGGATTTAAAACAACAATATTCAAGAGATATAAACACTGGGCTTATGTATAGTGATTTAGCAATGTTTAGCTGGCTATATGATGAAAACCCATTTGAAAGTATTAATATGGCAGATAGTTTTAGAAAACTAAAAGTTGCATTAGATAAACCTTATTTTGAAGAGTTAATTAAAAAGCATATTTTAAACAATAATCATGGTTCTTCAGTTCTTCTTCAGCCAAAAAAAGGTCTGATGGAGGAAAAGGAGGCTGCTGCAACAGAAAAGCTTAAAGCCTATAAAGACTCTCTTTCAGATAAGGAAATCGAAAATATTATAAAGGAATATAAGAAACTTCAAGAATGGAATAATACTCCTAATTCTAAAGAAGTATTAGATACTATGCCTGTTTTATCTTTGAAAGACTTAAAACCTAATATAGAAGAAACTCCTACCAATATTAGTAAAATTGACAATATAACTACTTTACACCATCCTTTATTTACTAATGGTATTGGTAGTGTTAATTTATATTTTGATACATCTTCTGTAAAACAGGAACAAATTCCTTATATAAATCTATTATCTGAAGTCTTAGGAAAAATGAGTACAGAAAAATATCACTATTCTCAGCTTCCTGTACAGGAAACTATGTATACAGGTGGAATCAACTACATTCCTAGTACATTTACTAAGTCAGGAAGTAATACAGAATATAGTCCTAATTTAAGAATTTTATCTATTGCAACTGGTGAAAATTTAGGTTCTATGCTTGAATTGATTTCAGAAGAAATAAGTAAAACTAAATTTAATGATAAAGAAAGACTAAAACAACTTATTTCCATGTCTAAGTTCAATGTAGAAAATCAACTGAATAATATGCCTACAAATATGGCGGCCATAAGAAATATATCTTATTTCTCACCTATTTTTAAATATAATGATAATTTAAATGGCTTTGGCTATTATGACTTTATATCTGACCTTGATTTGAATTATGACTCTAAATTTGAAGATATAGTTAAAAATCTTGAAGAAGTCACAAACACTATTTTCAATAAAAATAATTTAGTAGTAAGTATCACTGGTGAAAATGCTGAATACAAAGCTTTCAAAGACAATCTAAACACATTAGTTAAAGTCTTGGAAACTAAAAACTTGACTTCACAAGAATATAAATTTGATATTAAAGATACTAATGAAGCATTTGTTGCTCCAGCAGATGTATTGTATAATTTTGCAGCTTTTGACTTTACAAAATATGGTACTAAATATAATGGTAGTATGAAGGTATTAAACAATGTTATATCCGACTATTTATTTAATGAAATTCGTGTTAAAGGTGGAGCATATGGTGCTTCCTTTGGTATAATCGATGGATCTAATATTCTATTTATGAGTTATAGGGACCCAAAACTAAAGGAGACTTACAATGCTTATAACGGTACTGTAGATTTTCTTAAAAACTTTGATTTAAATGAGAAAGAGTTTGAAAAATTTATTATCTCATCTCTAGCAGAATATTATGTTCCAGTCTCTAATTTAAGTAAAGGAAATACAGCAGATTATTATTATTTTACAGGAGTTAAAGCTGAGGATTTAAACAAAGAGCTTACAGAAATATTAAATACAAAACCTGAAGATATGAAGAAATTTGCTGAAATCATTGAAAAAGGGTTAAAAGAAAATAATATTGTAACTGTGGGAAATGAGAAAATAATCAAAGATAATAAAGACTTTTTTAATAGCATAAAGAATTTAATAAAGTAATATTTATGAGAATGACCTCTGATTTTGTAAAATCAGAGGTCATTCTATATTCTCTAAAGCTTCTATATCTAATAATAAAATTCTCCTATGACCAATTAATTTTATGATTCCCGTATCTTGAAAGGCTGTTAGTTTTCTGCTAAGGGTTTCTTGGCTCATTCCTAAATGTGAGGCTAAATCTCTTTTACTCATTTTCAGAGCTATTTCTCCTTTTTCATTTGCCATATTGATTAAACTCTCTGCAAGTCTTTTTTCTACTCCCTGTAAGCTTATATTTTCTACTAATTTTTCCACCTTTTCAAGTCTTTGACTTAGTTCTTCCATTACTTTTAAAGCTATTGCAGGATATTTCTTCATTAAATCCTTTAGTCTATATCCATCAATCATACATACTGTAGTTTTTAGCAATGCCTCTCCATTATCCCTTAGG
Organism: Tissierella pigra; assembly: GCF_009695605.1. Lineage (GTDB taxonomy): Bacteria > Bacillota > Clostridia > Tissierellales > Tissierellaceae > Tissierella > Tissierella pigra. The sequence continues at coordinate 1,415 of NZ_VUNQ01000045.1, read as the reverse complement.
GGCAAATGACTAAAGAGAGACAGCTCTCCCATAAACTCTCCAGGTCCTAATACTCTAATTACCTGTTCTTTTCCAGAACTTGTAAAACGAGTTATCTTTACCTTTCCAGAATGAATTACATAGAGATTTTCTCCCCTATGACCAGCCATATATATCATTTCACCTTTTTCAAATACCTTTTCTTTTGTTATTCTGGCCACTTCCATCATTTCTTCATAGTTTAAATTGCTAAAAATAGGTACTATTTCTATACAATTCTTTCCTTCTCTTTTAAAACAATTGCAATCCATTTAAACAACTCCTTATTATGATACTAGTACTTTAATAGGATAATTTTTTATTTCATCAAACATAAACCATTTTATCTACACAGTTGGGAAGCATAATTATCTATACCCTATTTATATCATATTAATAAAACTTTATTGTAATCAATTTGTAATTCTCTGTTCCTTGAAAAAGCTATATAATTATGATATTTTAGTATAGAGGATGGTGATTATATGAAAAACTTAACTAAAAAGATTTCTTTATTATTACTGGTTGTATTAGTCTTAACTATTTCCTTTGGATGTACTCCTAATGAGGATTCACAGAAAAAACTTTACACCAATTTAGGATTTTTAGAGAGTAAATCAACTGAAGATAATAAAAATTATATTGAAATTGCTGCCAATGGAGAAAACATTAAATTAGAAGTTAGAGATAAAAGCGTGTTCAATGGATTAATAGAAAATGAATATTATATGGTGGCATATAATGAGGATAATACTCTAGAATCCATAGAGATAAATGAGTTTATAAAAGACTTAGTAGTAGATTCTATGAAAGAAGGTCAAGATACAGAAGAAGGAGATTCATTTACTATTTCTTCAAGTAAACCAGCTGACTTTACTGATATGACTTTACTTGATTCATCTAAGGTAGACTATGACAATGATGGAACAGAGGAAACTATTTCTCTTTATACCATTGCTGGAAGAGGACCTGATGGTGAAATGGCCTGGGACGATGGACAGAATTGGTCTCTAGTTCTTCATGATGGTGATAAGGAATATGTATTATTTGATGATTATATACAATTAGGTGGTTTACATTTCTATTCATATTTTCAAGATGAAGACTTTGTAATTACCACAGTTCAATCAGGTACTGCAAATTTAATTCTTAAAGAATATAGATTTGATAAGGAAAATGATAATTTTATATGTACAGTAAAATTCCTTACTAAAGGTAATGTAAATATGCTTCATCAAGCACCCCTTAAATACTAAAAAGCCCTATATAGGTACTAGTGTTGCATTAATGTAAAATTTAAGCTTTGACAAAATGGATGCTCTAAATACAGCATCCATTTTGTCAATATTATACTATATATCATATATTTACCATCTATTACGTATGGAAAACCAAGG
>NZ_VUNQ01000044.1 GCF_009695605.1 Tissierella pigra | reverse complement strand
TTTGATTTTGTTTATAATTCATAGTAGATCCTCCTTTAAATTAAGAATTGTTTTCTCTCAATTACAATTATACCTTAATTTATTTGTGAGGATTTTCTATTTTTATCGTATCACAGGAAGCTCGTATGTATTTTTAGTTTTATTTTTCTTTACATACAAGGTAATTTTAGGATATATAAATATCTTTTTTTAAATTTAAAAATCATTAAATATATTTATAATTATGATCTATCTATAAAGATTTTCGATATTCTTCTACTTCAGAAGGTGAGGCATATATAAAATGTCCTTCTTTTATTTCAACCATTTCAGGTTTTTCTATACTATAGTCATGAATTGTCGGATCATAATATATATGTTTTCTATTTTTTTCATAATCAGGGTCTGGTATTGGAATAGCCGATAATAGAGATTTTGTATATGGATGTAATGGGTTTCTATATAATTCCTCTGCATTCGCTATTTCCACTAATTTTCCATAATACATTACTCCTATTCTATCTGAAAAATACTTAACTACTGAAAGATTATGGGCTATAAACATTACAGTAAGTCCTAATTCCTTCTTTATATTGTTTAATAAATTAAGAATTTGTGCCTGTATAGATACATCTAGAGCTGATATAGGCTCATCAGCTATTACTAGCTCAGGGTTTGTGATTAAAGCCCTAGCTACTCCTATACGTTGTCTTTGGCCACCAGAGAACTCATGGGGGTATCTGTTTGCATGTTCTTTAGTAAGCCCTACAGTCTCAAGCATTTCATACACTTTATTTGTTATTTCTTCTTCACTATTATATAATTTATTTATTCTCAAACCTTCCCCTATTATTTCCTTAACAGTCATTCTAGGATTTAATGATGATATAGGGTCTTGAAATATCATTGCGATTCCTCTTGTATTTTCTTTTATCTCCTTATGTCTTGATTTCTTTGATATAAGTTTTCCTTTAAAGTAAATCTCTCCATCTGTTGGGTTATAGAGTCTAATAATAGACCTTCCTGTAGTAGTTTTTCCACAACCTGATTCTCCTACTAATCCAAAGGTTTCCCCCTTATATATATGGAAACTTACATCATCAACTGCCTTTACTACAAGTTTTCTTCTACCAAATCCTGATGTAAAATACTGTTTCAAATTTTTAACTTCTACTATGGGCTTTTCATCTTTTGGTCTTTGATTTATTTTATCTAGAATTTTCCTATCATCTGTAGTTTTCTTTCTATAACTATTTAAATCAACTTTTGGCGCATCTTCATGTAGGAGCCAAGTAGCTGCATAGTGGGTATCAGATACTTTATACATAGGTGGATGTTCTTCTAAATCAATCCTCATGGCAAATTGATTTCTAGGTGCAAAGGCATCACCCTTTGGCGGATAAAGCATATTTGGAGGTGTGCCTGGTATGACATATAGTTCTGTAGAAGAATCTGTTTCCAAATCTGGCATTGCAGAAAGTAATGCCATGGTATAAGGATTTCTCGGATTTTTAAATATTTCATCTACAGTTCCATATTCCACTATTTTCCCTCCATACATTACAGCAACTCGATCTGCTAAGTTGGCTACTACACCTAAATCATGGGTAATAAATATTACACCTATATTTCTTTCCTTCTGTATTTCCTTTATTAAATCAAGTATTTTTGCCTGAACTGTAACATCCAGTGCTGTAGTAGGCTCGTCACATATTAATATATCTGGGTCACAAGCCAATGCTATGGCAATAACTATACGTTGTCTCATTCCACCAGAAAATTGAAATGGATATTGATTAAATCTTTTTTCAACCTCATCAATTCCCACTGCTTTCATTAACTCCAATGCCTTCTTTTTAGCCTCTTCACTAGGCATTCCTTGTTTAATCCTAAGTGCCTCTGTAATCTGTCTTCCTATTTTCATAACTGGATCTAAAGAAGACATAGGGTCTTGGAATATCATTGCAATTTCTGACCCTCTAATATTTGACATTTCATTATCATTCAGCTTTGTCAAATCCTTTTCCTTATATAGAATTTCTCCCCTTTCGATATTAGCATTTTTAGCTAATAATCCCATTACTGTTCTTGCAGTAACAGATTTACCAGAACCTGATTCTCCAACTATCGCTAAAGTCTCACCTTTTCTAAGGCTTAAATCAACACCTCTAACTGCATGGACCTTTCCAGCATATGTATTAAAGGTCACATATAGATCCCTAACTTCTAATATACTACTTCCATTATTCATCCTGTGCCCCCCCTTATTCTTGCCCTCTTAATGTTGGATCAAAAGCATCCCTTAAACCATTTCCTAATAGGTTAAAAGAAATCATAAGAATTGAAATTACTAATGCAGGAAATATAGTTAAATGCGGATACTCCAATAATACCAATTGTCCTTCTGCTAACAATACACCTATAGATGGTTCTGGTGCTTGAATTCCTAATCCTATATATGCTAAAAAGGATTCTTGAAATATTGCTCCAGGTATTGCAAGTGCACTCATGGTAATAATAATACCAAAAGCATTTGGCAATATATGTCTAAAAATAAGGGTTCTATCTGTTGCTCCTAAAGTTCTAGAAGCTAATACATATTCCATTCCTTTATATTTATAAAACTGTGCCCTTATCATTCGACTCATTCCAATCCATCCAGTAAGGCATAAAGCCAAGGCAATAGGAATAATTCCTGGTCCATAATATAAAACAAACAGAATTATAACTACTAAAAATGGAATTCCATTTAATACTTCAATAAATCTTTGCATCCCTAAGTCTACTAAACCTCCATAATATCCAGATATAGCTCCATATACTACTCCAATAACGATATTTACTGACATGGCTATAACTGATATAATTAGTGATATTCTTGTACCTCTCCATAGTCTAGTCCATTGATCTCTTCCTAGAGAATCAGTTCCAAACCAAAAATATTTATCTTTTACCTCTTTATATTTATACATATCTACTTTTACTGTAGCCATTTCTCTGTCTTTTACTTTGTATTCCTTGATGACTTGTAGTACTGCACCTTTATATTTTCCTTCTATATTGTCTTTTGAAATATTCATAACCTTAGTTCCATCAAATACTCCCATTTTTTCAATAATAGGTATTCTAGCAGGCATAAGAGTTAATTTCAAATTTTGCTCCTTGAAGCCATATTCATTCATCATAGGACCAAAAATAGCCATAAATACTAAAAATGATATAATAACAAAAGAGGTGACAGATGCCTTATTTTTTCTAAACCTTATCATTGCATCTTTAAAAAAACCAATAGCTTCACCTTCAAATTTTTCATCCTTTAATATTTCATCTAATTGTATAAATTCAAATTTATTTTCTATGTTCTTTTTAGTATTATTCTTCATTATTTTCTCCCTCCTATACGTATACGAGGATCTATAATTCCATAGGACAAGTCCACTATTAAAATAGTCAATAATCCTAGTAAGGAATACCAAAACAATACTCCCATAGCTACTGGATAGTCCTTTGCATTTATTCCATCAAGCATGACACTTCCCATACCTGGAATACTAAATATCTTTTCTATAACTAGAGAACCACCTAATATTCCAGTAAACATTGGGATTATAATATTGGCAAGTGGTATAAATGAGTTTCTCATGGCATGTCTAGTAGTTGCCTGAACTTGTGTTAAACCTTTTGCCTTTGCAAGAAGCATATACTCAGAATTAAGTGCTTCACATAGCTCTGCACGTGTATACCTTGCTACTCCTGCAATGGAACCAAATGAAAGTGCCAATATTGGAAGTATAATGGATTTAAATTTATTCCACGTAAGTACTTTTTCTGTACTAACGACTATAGGAAACCATCCTAGTTTAAATGCTATAAAATACTGTAATAAAGATGCAAATACAAATGAAGGAATAGCTATAAATGCTATTATCATAATGGAAATAATATGATCTGGAAGCTTATTCTTTTTAAGAGCTGCCCAGATTCCAAATACAATAGCAATAGGCAAACTAAGAAGTAAGGAGAAAATATTAAGCTGCATTGATACTGGTACTTTAGTTGCTAATATTTGATTTACTGGAACTTTTGGTTGTATTGCTATAGATAAACCAAAATCAAATTTTGAAAAATCCTTTAGAAAATATCCATACTGAACTATCATTGGCTCATTTAGATGATATTTATCTTCAATAGCCTTTTTTACATCTTTAGGCATTTTAGGATCAGTAATAAAACTTCCCGGCATTGAATGTAATACAAAAAATGAAACTGAAATTATCATAAATAAAGTAATAACTAACAAGGTTAATCTTTGAGCAGTATACCTAAACATTGTTTTTGCCCCTTTCAAGAAATTTCACTGTTTTATCAGCATTTTTTATTATGTACCAAGTATTTATAACGATTTTTATCGTTATAAATACTTGATATTTTATGTCCTAGCTCATAATTCTTGATAATCTATACTTAATCCAGTGGATCATATTCAGATTGTAGTGTAGCAAATCCTATTCCAGGTACATATTTACCTTTAGTAATTAAATGAACTCTATCTGCAAATATTGAAGTTATTTGTGGTTCATACATAGGTACAAAAGGTACTGCATCTAATAACATTTCCTCCATTTCCGCCAATGCTTGTAGTCTTTCTCCTTCTTTAAATATTAAATCTCCTCTAACAGTTCTTTCAAAAAGTTTATCAAACTCATCGTTTCCAAATTGATCAATTTTACTTGTAAATCCTTGTGTATAAACTTCCATACTTGACCAAGGATTAAATTCTCCACCAGACCATGATCCAAATCCACAATCATAGTTTCCATTTTCCATATTATCATAAGCATTTTGCCATGGTACGCCTCTTAAAACCACATCTAATCTATCTGATCCAAAAGCATTTTCATATTCTTGTTCTAAGAATTCTGCTGTTCTTTTCATGTTTTCACTATTATCGAAATATTGAATTTCTAATTCCATTTTCTTTCCATAAGATTCATATGCTTTATCAAAATATTCTTTTGCCAATTCTAAGTCATAACCATTATTTTCTGGTAATATATTCTTTCCAATATCTGTATCACGATATGCTAATCCCTTTGACGGAGCAGCTATTTTAGCAGTTGAAACAACATAAGGTGCTGGTACTGCTGTTTTATAGATGTCTTCTGCTATAGCTTTTCTATCCATTCCATAGAATAAAGCCTTTCTAAAGTTTACGTCTCTTAAAAATGGTTTAGTTTCTGATGTCATATTTACAAACATTGACCATACTCCAGTTGTTTTTGAAAATACTAATCTTGGATCTTCTGAATATTTATCATAGTTAGCTCCTGATAGTACTACGCTATCTATATCATTATTTTCAAATAATTGAACTCTTGTATTGGCATCTTCTACAACTCTTGACTCAATTCTATCTACAGTATAAATTTCTGCTATAGGAGAATACTCATTTCTTACATATATTTTATTTTGATCTCTTATCCACTCTTCAAATTTATATGGTCCTGAAGAAGGTGTGGTCTCCATAGAAGTCCCATAGTTAGTTTCTGTTCTGTCTTCATTCATTCCAGCTTCATATATTTTTTCTTGTACTGGTGAACTAGCTCCACCATTTGTAAATCCTAAGTAAAAATCCATCTCTGGAACTGGAAAACCAATAGTTATTTCCAGTGTATAATCGTCTAAAGCCTTTATACCTACATCTTCCCACGCACATTCTCCATCCCAGTACTTTTTAGCATTTACTACCACCACATCAGCATCAAAAACTTGAGGTCCTCTCATGTTTTTCAGCTTTGGATCTAAAAGCATTTTATAAGAGTATTCATAGTCATTAGCATTAAGAGGATCGCCGTCCTCCCACTTAAGTCCCTCTTTTAACTTAAAAGTCCATACTGTTCCTTCTTCATTTTTTGTAGGAACACCTTCTGCATGATCCCCAATAAATTTATAGCTATCAATATCTTCATCATAAATTAGTTTTAATAAGTTACCAAAAATAAAAAGCATAGTATCTGATTCTGCAGTTGTCTCATAAATATGAGGGTTCAATGTTGCAGTCTTACTTCCAGCAATCCTATAAACTGTTGGTCCCTTTTCAGCTGGTTCTTCCTTAGTTTCATCTACTTCTTCAACCTCGATCTCTGTTTCTGGTGCTACCTCTTTTCCTCCACAACCTGCTAAGACCGAGGCAATTAGTATTATTGCCAACAATAAAGCTAGATACCTTTTCATTATGATTCCTCCTTATTAATAATTTGGGTAATATGTATTTATACTTACATTACCTTATTACATTATAGTTTTGATTTATGAAATAATTACCATAATATTTATTTGTATCTTATTTTATGTATTCTTTTTTACTACATATGGAATACTAAACTTAACATAATTTAGGAGGTATCAATATGAGAATACCAAATCATATAGGTATAATCCCAGATGGCAATAGACGCTGGGCAGTAGAAAATGGTATGACTAAAGATAAAGGCTATGATGAAGGATTGGATCCAGGATTAAAATTATTTAAGCTTTGTGAAGACATTGGAATAAAAGAAATTACTTACTATGGATTTACAGTAGATAATACTAAGAGGCCAAAATTTCAAAGATTAGCCTTTACAAAGGCTTGTATAAATGCAGTTAATTTATTATCAAAGGAAAATGCAGATTTATTAGTCCTTGGTAATACAGAATCAGATATGTTTCCAAAGGAACTAATACCTTTTGCAATTAAAAGACAAAGATTTTGTAAAGGTGGAATTAAAGTTAATTTCTTAGTGAACTATGGATGGCAATGGGATTTAAAAGATTATTTAGTCCAAGGGGGAAACAAGTCCAATCCTTTTAGTTCAATTAAGTCTAGAGATATTTCTAGAGTTGATTTAATTATAAGATGGGGTGGCAGAAGAAGGCTCAGTGGTTTTTTACCTTTACAATCTGTTTATTCAGATTTCTATATAATTGAAGATTATTGGCCTGATTTTAAGTCACAACATCTTCATGATGCTTTAAACTGGTACAATGTTCAAGATATTACTCTTGGAGGTTAATTTTATTGCAGAATTGGGTATATAATGATAGAATGAATTGATTAAAAAGAATAAGGGGGTAGTATAATGAAAGATTATGGAGTATTTGATGTTTTAGGTCCTGTTATGATTGGTCCATCAAGCTCCCATACTGCTGGTGCTGCAAGATTAGCTAAAGTGGCAAAAGATGTTGTAGATGCTGAATTTCATAAAGTAACCTTTTACTTACATGGCTCTTTTGGAAAAACTTTTGAAGGTCACGGCACTGATAAAGCACTAGTAGCAGGTATTCTTGGAATGGAACCTTCTGATGAAGATCTTAGAAATTCCTTTGAAATTGCGAAATCAAAAAATATAGATTTTGAGTTTATAGAAGCTGACTTAGGCTATCAGCATCCCAACACTGTAAAAATAGTATTTGAGTTCGAAGATAAGGAAAATATTTATATTATAGGTTCTTCTATAGGTGGAGGGAATATACTAATTACAGATATTAATGGAAACAAGGTTGAATTTAGTGGCGATTATCCTACTATGCTTATTAAATATATAGATCAAAAGGGCGTTATTTCTCGTATTAGTTCCATTTTATCTACTAACGGCATTAATATAGCTACAATGAAAGTAACTAGAGAAAGTGATATTGCAACTATGGTTGTAGAAACTGATTCAGAAATAAATAAGGATATTGTAAATGAAATGGATACACTAGATGAAATAATATACATTAAAGGAATAAACCCGATTAAGAGGTGATAATATGTTTAATAAAGCTGAAGAATTATTAAAATTATGTAATGAAAAAAATAAAAAAATATCTGAAATAGTAATAGAAAAGGAGCTTAAAAACTCTGAAATCTCACAGGATGAATTAATAAGCAGAATGAAAGAAACTCTATTAGTAATGAAAAACTCTGCTACCACTGCTTTAGATAAAGAAATTATATCAGTTAGCGGCCTAACTGGAGGAGATTCAAAGAGAGTTGAAGAATATAGAAATTCTGGAAAAACATTGACTGGAGACCTTATTATTTCTGCCATGGCTAAAGCATTATCCACATCTGAAGTAAATGCGTCTATGGGGAAAATAGTTGCAGCTCCAACGGCTGGTGCATCTGGAATATTACCTAGTGCATTGTTATCTGCTGGTCAAAAATTAGGTTTAAATGACGATGAACTTTTAGCAGGACTTTTTACTTCTGCTGGTATAGGTGAAATAATTGCTAAAAATGCAACTGTCTCTGGGGCTGAAGGAGGATGTCAAGCTGAATGTGGCTCTGCTGCCGCAATGGCTGCTGCCGCAATTGTTGAAATGGCTGGTGGTACTCCAGAAGCTTCTTTTGATGCTGCTGCTTTTGCATTAGTCAACATAATGGGATTAGTTTGTGACCCTATAGGTGGATTAGTAGAATATCCCTGTGCCCTTAGAAATGCTTCTGGAGTTGTCAATGCACTGATTTCTGCCGATCTAGCATTAGCAGGAGTAAAATCTTTAGTTCCTTTCGACGAAGTAGTTGAAGCTATGTATAAAGTAGGTAAATTACTTCCTGAAGCTTTAAGAGAAACTGCCTTAGGAGGTGTGGCTACTACTCCAACAGGAGAGGCTCTTCGAAGGAGGATTCACAGTTGATGAAAGCAGAAATATATGATTTTTTAATTAAGGAAATTGAGAAAAATTACTTATTAAGATACAAAGAAACTCTTTACAAGTATATAAATAGTGAAAAGTTTCAATCTAAATTGGACAATTATCTAAAAGACAGAGACTTTTCTGTCTTTTCTTTATTTGATTTGTTTATAGATTATTTTAATCAGTATGATTCAGGTAGCTCTAGAGATTATATTGTTCAAATATTTAACTGGCTCAATAATAAGTCTTTTCCTCACAAGGGTATAAATGAATTTAACTTTGATTTAGTTCCAATATATGAATTTTTCTTGAAAGTTTTAAATTATTCTTTAGACAAAATAGAATCAACTAATAATAGTGACTTCACCAATAAATATCCCCTAACTTTTCTTACTAGTGAAGAAGAACTGATGAATAATATTACACCAGAGTATTTTACTTTTAAAGATGTATTTTATAATTGTTATATTAAGGAACTAATGTATTTAGATATGGCTATTACTGGACACAATACTATTCATCATGTTATAGGAGTAAATTATTTAAGTATGTATATTGCAAGACAGCTCAATTCTTTAGGACTTCCTGTAGATTTAGGTGTTGTAGCAGGAACTAGCTTGGGCCATGATATAGGTAAATATGGTGTTCTCAAAGATGAAATAAATAGAGTCCCATATCTTCATTATTATTATACTGAAGAATGGTTCAAAAGATTTAATATGGATAAAATCGGTCATATAGCCACTAACCATTCAACTTGGGATTTAGAACTGGAGAACCTATCTATTGAATCCTTAATTCTTATATACTCAGACTTTAGAGTTAAAAATAAGGTGGAAAATAATGTTTACAAAATGTATATATTCTCCTTAGAAGATTCATTTGATGTAATTTTAGATAAATTAGATAATGTAGATGTTGCCAAGGAAAATAGATATAAAAAGGTATATAAAAAGCTAAAGGATTTTGAAGATTATATTATATCTCTAGGACTTGATACTACTTTAAATAATCAACTTATACAACTTCAGAAAAAGCCCTTTGAGTTAATGAATAAAAAAGAAGTATTAGATAATATAAAATATATATCAATAGAACATAATATTTATCTCATGTCTAAGCTAACAGACAGTTCCTCTTTTAATGCAATAATAGAAATGGCAAGGGGAGAAACCAATTGGAGAAAACTTAGGCTCTATTTGCAAATATTTAAGGAATATTCCATTTACCTTACACAGGAACAAAAAACAACTACCTTACATTTTCTGTGGGATTTACTGCTTCATACTGGTGAAGATATACGAAAAGAAGCTGCTGAACTAATAGGAAGACTAATAGCACTGTTCGATGAGGAATATAGAAAAGAACTACCTTCATCAGTGAAATCTTATGAAACAAAAGAATCCTCTGAAATTTTACTAGACGAATTCCTGAATAAACTTCTTTATCCTGACCACAAGGTTGCAGATTCTCAGAGAGAATGGCTATATAATTTAAAAAACATAATAAAATCTTTATTTGAAGTATCCCATGGATCAAATTATAATAAATACTTTGATGTTTTAAATAAATATTATGATAACTATAATGATTTATCTATTGCTGCACAATTCTATTTATCTCAAACTATTAATTATATTCCTATTAAAGCTTTAGATAATAATAGATTATTAAAATTATATACCTATATATTAAAACAACTGGATTCAGATAATATAGAAATAAGGCTTAGTACATTGGATATTATTTATGAAATATTGAACACAACTAATAATATAATGTTTATTGCCTCTATCCGAAACTGGATAATAGCTAATTTACAAAAATCATCTATACCAGCAGATAATTATCTAAAGTATATTATAGGTATGAAAATAAACATATCTCCCAATTACCAAGAGATTTTAGATAGTAATTATGCAGAAAATCAAAATGATACTTCTGAAATATTCTTAGAAAATCTAAAGACTGCAACTGAATGGGTGAAAAAGAAAGTAAATATAGATATATTATATGACCAAGTAGTCAAAAATCCGAAGGGTAAAGGTCTCCATACTGCTATGCACTTATGTAATATACTTAAAGTAAGTGCCATAGAAAGAATTAGAAACTATAGCGGTGAAACTCTGCTAAATATATTTCATCTTTTATCCCCTGAAGAAAAAAATGATGTGGCAGTAGAATTACTAAGAGCTTTGGAAATGGATAACTATCAATTTACAAAGTTTATTCCCTATTATTTAGGACAACTGCTTCTTTATCTGCCACCTAATGAGCTAGATGAAATTATAGATGATTTTGAAGATAAAATAAAAACTGTTAGTTCAAGAGTAGTATTTTTATTATTAAATACTATAGTTATTTCTATTGAAAATTATGGTGAATATATAAAAAGATTTGAGGAAGAACAAGAAATTTATTATAAAAGAAGAGACAGACTTTTAGGTCTATTATCTATTGCTATGGCATCCTATGATAAGGATATTAAGAATGAGTCTTTAATGATTTTGAGTTCTAATCTATTTGAATCTAAGACACTTAGTCTAGATGAAAAGTTCAATATTTTTGATAGAATTGGGAAAAAGATTTTAACTCTTTTATATACAGACAAAGAGGATGATTTTTTATTCTACAGTAATGCCGCCTCATTAAACCATATCTATAGATTTATCTCTCTTTATGAATTTTATCATAAGGATTTAGTAAAAATTAATAAACAAAAAATTGCTTTCTTTCCAGGCAGCTTTGACCCGTTTTCTCTAGGCCACAAAGAAATTGCCATAGAAATAAGGGATCAAGGATTTCAAGTATATTTAGCTGTAGATGAGTTTTCTTGGTCCAAGAGAACAGAACCTCATATTTTTAGAAGAAATATTATAAATATGAGCATTGCTTTAGAAAATGATATTTATTTATTTCCTAAAGATATACCAATAAATATTAGTAATCCAAATGATTTATATAAATTAAAAGAACTATTTCCTTCTGATGATGTGTATATTGTAGTTGGTTCAGATGTTTTAGTCAATGCCTCTGCTTATAAAATTGAAAGTCCCATACTAGATTTTCCACATATTATCTTTGATAGAAAGTCAAGTATATCCAAGGATGATGATGAAAAAAAACTAGAAGAAAGTATTGAAAATATAAGGGCTAATATTATTAGACTTTCTCTACCACCGCAATATGAAGATATTAGTTCCTCTCAAATAAGAAAAAATATAGATTTAAATAGGGACATATCTAAATTTATAGACCCCCTTGCAGAATCCTATATATATGACTATGGACTCTATCTTAGGGAACCTCAATACAAAACTTTATTACAATCTAAAACTCTCGAAGTTAATGTAGCGAGAAATTTAAGTGAAAAACTTTTAAATGAAATAAAAGAACAATTCGGAGAAGTAATAAATATAAAACATTTAGAATCTCTTAGAAATAAATTAAGCTATAGAATTTTATTAGTCAGAGAAGCAAATAGCCATGAATTATTAGGTTTTTCCACCTTCTATTGGATTCGTCAAAGCATATTATATGATGAATTTAATAATTCATCTATTACAGAATATATTAGGCAAAGTGTAAAAGGTAGAATAGTTTTAATATCTGGAGTCTGCGTTAAAAATAATAGTGATTATTTAATAGAGACTGTTTTGAATGAAACATTATCCGTTGCCATAAATAGAGATTATAATTATGCAATTTATAATAATTCTCTTACTAAAGAAATAAATCCTAAAGTTGAAAAACAGTTATTACTACAGGGTTTTGCCATGACTGATTTTATATATAATAATAGCCCGATTTTCATGGTAAATATGAACAACCCTATTACCCTAAATTTAGATTTGGAAAATATGTTGAAGCCACCTTATAGTACAAATTTGAAGGTTTTAGAAACCATAAGAGACACCAGAATCAGACTTAAAGAAGCCTTAGTCAATCTTTATCCAGGAGAACTTTTGCTTACTTATAATAGGGATATGACTTATAGCAAATTGATACAAAAAATATGTGATACAAATGGGGTTAGTATAATTCAGTCCTCAAGGAGAATTTTAGGTCCTAATATGTGTGTACCATTCGGCTCTATACTAAATAGTAGCATCGTACCAAATACTGTCACTAAGACTATGCACACAGAAAAAGTTTTTAAATCAAATATTATTGATTTCAATATTGAAGCTTATCCCCACTATCTTAATTTAGCAGAACAGGCTAAAATTCTAAAATCCTTTAATAGACCTGTTATATTGGTAGATGATTTACTTCACAAAGGATATAGAATAAATGTTATAGAGCCTATTTTAAAAAGTATGGGAATAGAAATCAAAAAAGTTATATTAGGTATTCTCTCTGGTAGAGGAAGTGAAATTGGAAAAGAAAAAAATCTACCTTTAGACTACGCATATTTCATACCAAATCTAAAATTATGGTTTAACGAAAGTAGTCAATACCCCTTTATCGGTGGTGATATGGTAGATAAAACTATTTTACAGTCAAGTTCCATACCAAGTATAAATATGATTCTCCCCTATGTAGCACCAAAATTTATAAAAAACACCAAGAATGATGCTATATATAATTTATCGGAGATTTGCTTAAAGAATTCATTTATGATATTCAAATCCATTGAAGAAGTTTATCAGTCCATAAATCAGAAAAGTTTAAATATCAAAGGCTTAGATGAAATAATAGTATCGCTGAGACATCCAGATACAAGAAATATTAATTCGACAAGAAATATTAAACCTTCTGCTTGTATAGATATGGATTTAGAATACCTAATGAGATTAGAAAATATTATCAGAAGATAAATAAGGAGGCTTTATAAATGTATGAAAAATTTAAATTCTATAAGTTTAGAGATAATTATTTATTTTCCTTATGTAAATATAATGAACTCAATGAAGTATCAGAAGAAGAAATAAAATCTATTAGTGATTTAATATATTTTCTTAACCCAATGAATCCTATAAATTCAAGAAAATCTTTTGCTATATCCTCCCCTTCTTTATTATATTTAAAAGAGGAAGGGTTAAATATATTACAATTAGACTCTGTAGATTATAGTTCTCATATTCCAAGTTGGATAATAGATAAAATCAATGAGAGAAAAATTATGTCCATAAATACAAACTATCCTAGTTGGAAAAACTTACTTCTTAAACCAATAAAGAAAAAGTGGAGACTAAACCTTATAGCATTGGGAGATGTGGGAAGTACACTTCTTATAGGTCTAAGGCTTCTTGGTGGAGAGTTTATAGATACTATAGGTATTTATGACAGAAACTTAAATAGATTAAAAAGATGGGAATACGAGCTAAATCAAATAAGACGTCCCTTTGATGAACTAGCATTCCCTAAAGTTATTCCCTTAGAAGAAGATGATTTATTTGATTGCGATATGTTTATATTTTGTGCATCTAAAGGCATACCACCAGTGGGCAGTGATATAACAGATGTACGGATGGCTCAGCTTAAATCTAATTCTGAAATCATTGGTGAATATTCAAAGTTAGCTAGAGAAAGAAATTTTCAGGGTATATTTGCAGTAGTATCAGATCCTGTAGATTTACTTTGTAAGGTTGCATTTCTTGAAAGTAATAAAGATAATGAGGGAAATATGGACTTTAAGGGCTTAAGTTCCGATCAAATAATAGGATATGGCCTAGGAGTAATGAATGGTAGAGCTTGTTTTTATGCAGAACAATCTTCTGAAATGATTCATTATATTGAAGAAGGAAGAGTATTTGGACCTCATGGAGAAGGTTTAATTGTGGCAGATAGTATAAAAAACTACAATGAAGAAATATCAAATTATTTAACAGATAAAACAATAAACGCAAATAAAGAAGTTAGAGGATTTGGATATAAACCCTTTGTGGCCCCTTCCCTTTCTTCTGGTGCATTATCTATTATATCTACTATAAATGGTAATTGGTTCTATGGCTCTACATATATGAAGGAAGTATATATGGGCTCTAAGTGTAGATTGCTTCCATCTGGAATTGAAGTTGAACAGCTTGATTTATCTAATGAACTATTTAGTAAACTTCAAGAAACTTATAATAAATTGGCGATGATTATATGAAAGAAATAGTAGTCATAGTTCCAGAAAATCCTAGTAAATTATTATCTAAGATGATGTCTACCGTGTTGGATAATAGAGATTTTACAATAGTAAAATCTGCAGATGAAGTGGAAAACTTACAAAATAAAAGGATATTATTTGTCTTGGAATTAAATGAAATTGGTACATCTAATGTATTGAACAATATTTTTTCCAAACTCTATAAAATGGGAAAAGATTCTTTAAAGGACTCTGAAGGCACTGTTTTAATCCATAGCAACTATACTATGTTTACAAAAACCATGGCTCAGTCTGTAATCTTCTTAGCTAATAATCTTGGCTGTAGTTTTGTAGGCAGACCTTTAGTAGAAGCCACTGGAAATTTAGAAAATTTCATAGCTATGGAAAAAGTATATAATATGCCCCTAGAAAATATTTGTTTATATCAATGTCAGGAATTAGGTAAAAGATTTTTCTGTGATGATTTTAACTCTATTGAAAAAAAGAAAAAATTATTGGTTCTCCATTCCAGTAATAGACAAGTATCAAATACCCTTACTCTTTGGGATATGGTAAAGAAAAGCCTCCATAATATTGAAATAAATGAAATCAACGTAGGCAATGGAAATGTACTGGATTGTAAAGGTTGCCCCTATAAGACCTGTAAACATTTAGGAAATCAAAGTCGTTGTTTCTATGGTGGAATAGTAGTAGAGGAAATTTATCCTGCTATACTTGAAGCAGACTCATTATTATTTATTTGCCCTAATTATAATGATATGATAACTGCAAATTTAGTAGCCACCATAAATAGGCTCACTGCTTTATATAGACAAACTAAATTTTATGATAAAAGTATATTTTCCATTATAGTATCTGGCTATTCTGGTGGAGATGCCTTAGGAAAACAACTGATCTCTAGTTTAAATATGAATAAAACCTTTAGACTTCCACCCTATTTCTCCCTTATGGCAATTGCCAATGATAAAGGCTCCATAGAAAAAGTGCCAAATATAGAAACCTTGGCAAAATCCTTTGCAGAAAGGATAATAAATAGTATATGATTTATACTTAAAAATACCCTAACTTATCTTGATATGATGTTACCCCTAAATCCACATATAGAATTAAGGGGTAACATCATAACATAACTAGTGAGGGACTTTTTAATTATATTTTTTTATCAATTTTTTCATCAACCAAATTAACTAATTTATCCCATTTATCTCCGATTGCAGCACCTAATATAATCTCAAAAAATATTGTAAAAATTAAGTAAAATGGAAATATCATAATTACTATTATCATTCTATAATTCTTTTTTTTATTGTCAGACATTTTATATCACCTGTTTTCATATTATATCTTAAATATTAATCTATGAGACTATTTTATATAAAGATTAACATATAAGCTTTGTCGGACTGATATTGTTTTTTGCTATCCTCAAAATCTAATTGTAAACAATAATATTTTTATTTTATTAGGATATAATGGATAACTTGCCTTCTATATTTTCTAAAGCTCCACCTTTACTTCCGACATAAACATAAAATTCTCCAGTTTCTATACCTGTAAAAGTATGTTGTAATTCTTTGCCTGTTATTTCAAAATACTGTTTCCATTCTACTCCTTGAGCATTTACAATATCTTTAGCATCACTTAATGCTACAAATATTTTATCCTCTGATTCCATAGATATATCTATTTTATAACTAATATTTTTTTCTAATTTAACTTTACCTACAGATACTACTTCTTTTGCTGCAATACTATTGATCGATATATTTATATCCTTTTCAGCTTTTACTTTAGTTTTAGGAAATACAATAAGGTACAATGCAAATATTATTATAATTAGCCCTACTCCAAATAGAATCATATTTCTTTTTCCCACATACCTAGTATTTTTATTCATAAAATTACCTCCTCATAATATAATTTAATAGTTATATTTTATTTCCTACCTTATAACTTTCAAAAAACATACTCTCGCATATATAATTTGGACAGTTCCATCAAAGCTAGATTAATATTAATCTAACTTTTCCATAGGTAACATTATATTTAATTGAAATATTCCATTATTCCACTCATAGTTTAAGATTCCATTATATTTTTTTACTATTGCTTGTATACTTTTTACTCCAAATCCATGGCTTTCCTTGTTTTCCTTTGAGGTTTCAAGATTTCCGTATTTATTTATTGGGTTAATTTGTGTTGGATTAGATGTATCTATATGTAGATACTCCTTATATGTACTTATACTTATATTCATATTTCTTTCTTCTTTATTAACTATTTTCTCATTTGCTTCAATCCCATTGTCTAATAAATTTCCTAGTATTGTACATAAGTCTATGGGATTTATATTTATATCTTTCGAAAGGTTTATCTTTATATCTATATTAATACCTTTCTTTTTTCCTTCTAATTTTTTTTGGTTTAATATGGTGTCTAATATATCATTACCTGTTTTAATCCAAGCGTGAGTTTCAATTACTTCATCTCTTAGATTATTTATATAATTTTCCGCAGATTCTATTTTCCTTTGTTCTAATAGTTTATCTATACAAACTATATGATTTTTGAAATCATGATGAATCTTTCTAATTTCTGTATATATCTTTTCTTTTTCTTCTATTTCTTTTATGAGCATTTCATTCTTTATTTCTACTATTTTATAGTTACTTCTTTCTTTATAAACTTGGTTCAGTTTTATAAATATATAATATGTTATTACAACTATTAGTAGAGAACCTAAACTAATTAGGATTGATAAATATTGTATTTCTATATTTAAGTCATTTAAAATAATACTTATCTTAAATATCACTAATAAATTTACTCCTGACACTAAATATACAAATAATATCCAATACCAATAATATTTTGGAATATTTGTATCATTGTCTTTAGAATTATTTTTTACAATTCTCAAAGATATAAATAATATTAACTTAGCTATTTGTGACCCTAGCACTCTGCTCCATGTTTGATCTACAATAATTTGTTGAATATCTTTACTAATGAAATAACTTAGTATATTGGCTGTAACAATATCAGAAAATATTAACAAGAAAAAAAACATAGAAGTATAGTATGATTTTTCTCTTATATTTCCTTTAAATAATTTACTGACTCCATATAAAGATATTAGAAAAAACAATATGGTCCTCTCTATTGAATATATATTTATTTTAGTTAATATATATATAAGTATTGATAGTATTATAATGGACGAATAATATATTTTCTCTTTTATCTCCTTATTTCTACCTAACATATAATTTGAAAAATCATAAAACAAAATCACTTCAAATAAGCATAGTATGTATTCATATAATCCCCATAGCAAAGACTGTCCCATTTTTATCCTCTCCTTGCGGCTCTTATGAAAGCTTTTTTTACTTCTTCTATTTTATATCTACTTACAGACAGTTTTTCCTCTGTATCTAGGGTAATGTATAAGTTCCCAATGCTCTTTATATAATTTTCATTTACTATACAACCCCTATGAATGGACACGAAGCCTTTAGATAAAAATATATCTTCAATATCTTTAAATCTTCTTATATTTGTTTTATATTTTCTACTAAATGTCCTAATAGATACAACCCTATCTATAAATTCAAAATATAATATTTCTCTAAGATATAACCGTATTTCTTCTTCTATAGTTTGAAATATATATTTTTCATCTTTTAATACTTCCATTGCACTTTGTAGTGCTTCTACTAACTCAGTATCAATATACATTTTCCTAATGAATCTAAATATATTGTATTTAAAAGTCTGATATACTTTATCTTCCATAGAAGTCAAAAATATTAATAGAACTTCATTGTCCTTCCTCCTAATAGCATCAGCTACTTCTATGCCATCCATATTAGGCATATTTATATCTAAAAAAATAATATCAAAATTAGTGTTTTCTTGCTTGAGACTTTCCAATAATTCTATTCCATCTGTGAATTTATTAATTGCTATGATCTTTTCTTCATCTTTTAAGACTTCCTCTATATTACATGATATATAATCTAAAAAATATTTATCATCATCACAAATAGCAATATTTATCATCATCTTCTCTCCTATTCTATGTATTGAATATTTTATAGATAATATAATTATAGCATAATCAAGTAAATTTTTGACATCACTTCTAATTTATAACAACAAACAAAAAGCTATGATGGCTTAGCCATCATAGCTTTTATTTATCTTATGGTAATATATTTCCAATTGTTGGTTCTAAATCTGATGGAAATAAATATCCATCTAATACTTTGGTCGATTAATACGGCTAACCACGCTCCTGAAAGTCCCATACCTAATTTTATTACAAAAACATGTGCACAAATCCATCTAATAATTAAAATTCCTAGTAAAGTAGAGATTAATGTCCATACTGTATCCCCTGCTCCCCTAAGTCCTCCTGAAATAATCAATTGAGAACATTGGAAAGGTTGTATAAACGCCACTAATTTCAGTACAGCTCCTGCTCCTAGAATTACTTCCTTGTTATCAGTATATAAAGCTGCTATGGCTGAACCGAAGAAGAAAAATATAACACCCATAACTGTTGCTATTATCGCACCTATTTTACCACACATTTTTACATATGCCTCTGCTTTATCTGGTTCTTCTTCTCCCAGACTTCGCCCCACTAAAGTCGATGCAGATATTCCAAATGCCTGACCTGGAGTAAAAGATAGATTCAATATACTTATACAAATCTGATGTGTTGCATAGGGTACAGTACCTAACGAAGCTATAATCTTTGTAAATATTAGCATTCCTGCTCGCATAGCAAGTTGCTCTCCCGAGGCTGGCAATCCAATTTTAATTAAATTATATACTATATCTTTATCAAATTTAAATTTTTTCTTCAAATTTATATGGACTATGTTTTTTTGATTAAATACAACTCTCATCAATAATATACTTGCTATTACTTGTGATAGAGATGTAGATATTCCGGCACCTAAAACCCCTAGTCTTGGGAATCCAAATAATCCATAAATTAAAACGGCGTTACCAACTACATTTGATAAATTGGCAATAATATTTATTTTCATAGGTGTTTTAGTATCTCCTGAGCCTCTTAAAGAGGCAAATATAGAAAAGTTGAAAGCTTGAAATATAAATCCTGAAGCAATTACCCTAAAATAATCTCTACCTATAATAAGAGTATCCTCATGAGCACCAAAGAATTTCATAGCAGTATCTGTCATACCTAAACCTATAAATAGTATGGGGACAACTAATAGGATTTGAGTAAGTATAGTAACATGCTTTACTACAGATTCAATCCTATCCTCTCGTTTTGCTCCTATGTAACGCGCTACCATAGTTGTAGCACCAATATTTAAGGATTGTACTAATGCTAATCCTAAAAATACCAGTTGATTAGTAACACCGACTGCAGCAATAGATGCAGCTGTAGTAGCAGCATCTCCAGATCTGCCAAGCATCATCATATCTACCATACCGAAAAGAGTTCCCATTAAGAGTTCAATCAAAACAGGCGATGCTATTTTAACTATTTGATTTCTTAGATCTTTCTTATTAAGAACAGACTCCATTTACAATTCACCTTTACTTTCCTTATATTTAGTTCGACACTCTAAATATTATATCATAGAAAAACAAAAAAACAAACTCCCTAGAGAGAGTTTGTTTTTTATATTAATTATTTTTTGATTTTATATACTCATCCATTGCTTTAGCTGCATCTTTACCTGCGCCCATAGCAAGTATTACTGTAGCTGCTCCTGTTACTGCATCTCCACCTGCAAATACACCTTCTCTTGATGTCTGACCATTTTCATCAGCTACTATACATAGATGATTGTTTACATCTAATCCATCTGTAGTTGAAGAAATCAATGGATTTGGTGATGTACCTAAGGACATTATAACAGTATCCACTTCAAATTCAAACTCTGAACCTGCTATTTCTCTAGGTCTTCTTCTACCTGATGAATCAGGTTCACCTAATTCCATTCTTACACATTTAAGTCCTTTTACCCAACCATTTTCGTCTCCAAGAACTTCTATTGGATTTGTAAGAAGTTCAAATATAATTCCTTCTTCTTTAGCATGGTGAACTTCTTCAACTCTTGCTGGTAATTCTTCTTCTGTTCTTCTATATACTACATATACTTCTGCACCAAGTCTTTTAGCAGTTCTAGCAGCGTCCATAGCAACGTTTCCTCCACCTACTACTGCTACTTTTTGACCTACTTTAATTGGTGTATCGAATTCTGGTCTAAAAGCTTTCATTAGGTTATTTCTAGTTAAGAATTCATTAGCTGAGAATACTCCGTTAAGGTTTTCTCCTGGAATATTCATGAATTTAGGAAGTCCTGCACCTGAGCCTATAAAAACAGCTTCAAATCCTTCTTCAAATATTTCATCTACAGTAATTGTTCTACCAACTATAACGTTAGTTTCTATTTTAACACCTAATTTTTTCAAGTTTTCAATTTCATTTTTTACTACTGTTTCTTTTGGAAGTCTGAACTCTGGAATACCATAAACCAATACTCCACCTGGCTCATGAAGAGCTTCAAATATTGTTACATCATAACCTTCCTTAGCTAATTCACCTGCACAAGTAACACCAGCAGGACCTGAACCTATAATAGCAACTTTATGACCGTTACTTTCTTTAGCTTTTCCAACTTCGATTCCATTTTCTCTAGCCCAGTCAGCAGCAAATCTCTCTAATTTACCGATTGCAACTGCATCTCCTTTTTTACCTAAGATACAAGTGCTTTCACATTGAACTTCTTGTGGACAAACTCTACCACAAACTGCTGGAAGTGCTGAATACTCTGCTAGAACTTGAGCAGCTTCTGCAAAATTACCTTCTGCTATATGTTTAATAAATCCTGGAATATCTATAGAAACTGGACAATTTGGTCTACAGAAAGGTTTTTTACATTGTATACATCTTTTAGCTTCCTGTATTGCTTCTTCTTCTGTATATCCAAGACATACTTCTTCAAAGTTATGGTTTCTTACTTGTGGGTCTTGCTCTGCAATAGGAGTTCTTGTAAATTTATCCATTATTTTCTAGCCTCCTCTAACTGACATTTATAAGCTTCATCTTTTTTAACTTCTTCAGTCTTATATTGTCCTTGTCTTTTTAATGCCTCATCGAAGTCTACAAGATGTCCATCAAATTCTGGTCCATGAACACATGCAAACTTTGTTTCATTACCTACTGTAACTCTACAAGCACCACACATTCCAGTTCCATCTACCATTATAGGATTAAGTGATACAACAGTAGGAATATTTAATTTTTTAGTTGTCAATGCAACGAATTTCATCATTATCATAGGTCCTATCGCTATACATACATCATATTGTTTTCCTTGATTATTTACTAAGTCCTCTATGTAATTAGTAACTAATCCATGGAATCCATAAGAACCATCATCTGTTGCTACATATAGATTTCCTGCAACTGATTTTAGTTTGTCCTCTAAAATAACTAAATCTTTAGTTTTAGCTCCCATAATAACATCAACTTCTACACCGTGCTCATGTAGCCATTTTACTTGAGGATAAACAGGTGCCGTACCTACTCCACCAGCTACAAATAATATTTTCTTTTTCTTTAGCTCATCAAGGTCTTCACTTACAAACTCTGATGGAACTCCTAAAGGTCCAACAAAGTCCTTTAATGAATCTCCTTTTTCAAATGCTGCAAGTTTTTTAGTAGAGCTACCCATAGATTGAACTACTATTTGTACTGTTCCTTTTTCTTTGTCATAGTCACAAATTGTAAGTGGTAATCTCTCACCTGTCTCATCTGTAATTACAATAACAAATTGTCCTGGCTTAGCGGAATTCGCTACTCTTGGAGCCAAAATATCCATTGAGAAAATATTTGGAGCAAGAATTTCTTTTTCTACAATTTTATACAATTGTACTTCCCCCTTAATAATATATTTATTTCATGCTTTAAAACTTTTAGTAATTTATAAAACATTTTATTTTACATCACCAAAATTTTAACATATCCGTATATTTAATTCAACCTAATTTAGAATTAAATAATCTTAGTTATTATTCAATTGAATTTATTTTTTTTAAAACTGCAGATTCTATAGTGTTTATTTTGTCCTCTGAAACCTTACTATTTATATCTTTTGAATAAATATAAAGTTTTATTTTTGGCTCTGTACCTGAAGGTCTTACGGCATACCAAGAACCATCTTCTAAGTAGTATTTTAGAACATTGGATTTAGGATTTCCTGTATTATCTAACAGGTAATCTATAGTTTTTTCAAGTTTTATGCCATCAAAATCCATTATTGGTCTTTTTCTAATTTCTTCCATCATTCTGCTTATTCTTTGACTTCCTTCTATACCTTCCAATACTATAGATATAAGTTTTTCTTTATAATATCCATGCTCCTTGTATATATCTTCCAATACATCTAGTAATGATTTTCCTTGTTTTTTATAAAATCCTGCCATTTCTGCTATAAGCATGGAAGTATTTACTGCATCTTTATCTCTTACCATAGTTCCATATACATATCCTATACTTTCCTCATATCCAAATATAAAAGTATGCTCTCCTGTTTTGTCAAATTCATTGGCTTTACCACAAATATTTTTAAATCCAGTCAAAGTTTCTATAGTTTCCACTCCATACTTTTTGGCTATTGATTTACTTAAATCTCCAGTAACTATTGATTTAACTATAACTCCATTTTCTGGAATATTATTTAATCTATTTCTTTGAGATAATATATAATTTACTAATAGCACTCCCGCTTGATTGCCATTAATAAATTTAAACTCTCCATTCTTATCCCTTACCATCATAGCAACCCTGTCACAATCTGGATCAGTTGCTATAATTAATTCTGCATCTTCTTTTTTCCCCAATACTTTAGCATAATCGAATGCCTTTACATCCTCTGGATTTGGATATCCTACTGTTGTAAAGTTTGGATCTGGATTCTCCTGTTCTGGTACAACGATTATATTGGTAAATCCTCTTTTTGAAAGTATTCGCCTTACTGGAATATTTCCAGTACCATTAAGAGGTGTATATATAATCTTTATATCCTTATCTATATCATCATCAAGTGATAAACTAAGCAAATCTTTATCATAATCATCATCAATTTCTTTACCTATATATTCAATTAAACCCTTATTCTTAGCCTCATCTAAATCCATAAGTTTTATTTCTGAAAAATCTTTTATATTTTTTATTTCCATAAGGATTTCATCTGCTATATCGTCTAAAATCTGAGAACCATCTTCCCAGTAAACCTTATATCCATTATAGTCCCTTGGATTGTGACTTGCTGTAACTACTATTCCAGATATGGCATCTAACTTTCTAATAGTATAAGACAATAAAGGTGTAGGTCTTATTCCTTCAAATAAATAAACCTTTATTCCATTGGCTGCCAATACTCTAGCAGCTATTTGAGAAAATTTATCTGAATAATGTCTTACATCATAAGCAATAGCCACACCTCTATTCATAGCTTCTTTTCCTTTATTTACTATGGTTTTTGCTAGTCCTTCAGTGGCTAAAGATACAGTATATATATTCATTCTATTGGTTCCAGCTCCAACCTTTCCCCTTAGTCCAGCAGTTCCAAAGGATAAATCAGTATAAAATCTGTCCTCTATTTCTTTGTCATCTGCAATTTGTCTAAGTTCTAATCTCGTTTCTTCATCAAAATAATCATTTTCTAACCAGCTATTGTATTTATCTTTATAATTCATAAAATCACCTCAATATATTGATTTGGTTTCATTCTTTTCTTATATTGTATTTGTTATTACCTAATTTGTCCATAGTTTAGGGCAATATCAATATAATTATAAAAACATTCCCAAAACGCCATGGTTCTAGAAATGTTTTTATTTATTTAAAGGGGTCTAATATACTTTTTTCGCTTGAAACTACTTATAAAAATTAAAGATAATATTAATGCCACTATAGAAGCAATAAATATAATTATTTTTTTTGTATCTATATTATTTTTATATTCCATATTATTCCTATTTCTATTGCCTTGCTGAGACATATTTCTATTAGTTTTATCTCTCATATTATTTGGCATCTGCTTTATCATTTTCAGCAATTCTTCTATTTGTTCACTATTTAACCCTAATTCCGCTAACTGCCTCCTATCCTCATCTGTCAATTCTTCACCAGACAATTCTTTGATTATCTCCATTGCCTTAAACATAGTATCTGGATTTTCTCCATTTCCAAAATTACCAGGTGGAGTCATTTTATCTGAATTCATCATATTATTTCCAACACCTTTCCCCATAGAACCTAATGCTGATAAATCTATATTAGTTTTTATATCTCCATAGGTAGTAGTTGGCTGCTGTCCTTTAAGCTGTGCCATAACACTTTCTGCCCTATCTTTCCCAAACTGCAATAATATAGGAAGGGAATTTTGATATTCCTCATAGGTATAAAAGGCAGTAGGATCACTTTTTATATAATCTTTTATTAATTCATTAACTCTACTAATAGATGTTTTGTATTTCCCAGATTCAATATAATTTATAGTTAAATCCTCTAAATATTGATAATATATTTCCTTATATTCTTGTTTCTCTAGTAGTTTAGATATAAGAGGACTATTTTCCATAGTATCTGTAACTGGATTATCTATTGGAAAATTTATGGCCAATGAGCCATTATTTATTTCATGTCCCCCAAAGGAGAGATTAAAGTCCCACGGTAATATTTGAAACTTTCCATTCCTTTCATATAAATAGTAATTATGTTTTAAGTTTCCTGCATAACTATCTAGATTTACAAGAAATGTATTTGCTACAAAATATCTAAGTATCTCATCTACATCTAAATACTCTTCTAAATTTGTACCTGCATCTAAATTCTTCATCATTTCAACTACTATATTATAATCATCCTCATTAGTTGTCTTAAATATGGAGTTATGAAAGATTCCAGAGTAATTAGAAATATCGTCTCCAGTATATACTAGATTTGTACCGCTATTTCCTCTATTAAAGTCACCAAAACTCCTTGGATTCTTGGTATCATTTTTATGTTCTATGTCCTCATTATTTTTTTCTGGTTGTCTTTCCATGTTCCTGTTCATATTACCCATTTCCATGGTTTCTGGTTTATAAAGATTGCCTTCTAGACTTCCAAATTGTCTTTCAATAAAACTTTCCTCCATTACTTCCACTGCTAAGTATAATCCCCACTCCTGTCCATTTACCTTAATATTTGTATAGGCAAAGCCAGGTACAGCAACTCCTAATTCATCAAAAATTTCATATGATAAATACTCCTTCATATTTGTAGTATCACCAATATTATTATTCAGTGCCAATTTCTCTAAGCCATAGTAGTCCTGTCCCTTAATATATTTATCAAATTTAATCTTAAAACTATATCTATCTGTAGTATCATCACCTGCTACCATATTTAGGCTGGAATTACCTTTTGCTCTGATTCCTACATTTGAAAATGTTTCCCCATTTATAGTAATATCACAATTATAATATTCTTCTTTTATGGCATTCTGTAATAAATCATTCCATTGGTCTTCATCTATTTTAATATTTATTTCTGATACTTTATTCTTATTAAATATCTTACTTACATAGTCTGGCTGTTTAATATTAGCACTATCTATATCATTACTGTTAGTCATATTTTTCATAGAAACCATTAGTATCATAGCAACCAGAAAAATAGAAATCACTGATATGATTGCTAAACTTCTCTCTTTTATCATCAAATCACCTTCTCACTAAGCCATATAATCTCCATTATAACTAACCATAACTACATTGGAAACTCCTTCTATATATGATAGTTCATTTATAAAATCAGTAGTAACTTCCTTTAATCTAATTTCAACAGTAAGTTCTATACCATTATGCTTTGAAACAGTCTTAGATTTTATTAAATATTTTTGTACTCTATTATTTATAATATCTAAAACATCCTTTTCACATTTATCACCTTCACAATTAACTACCATTATATATGGTGTTTCATTTGTCTTTTTATTTACAAATAAAACCAATACAATCCCTATAAATATTGAGCCAAATATTGCCAGTGGTATTAATCCAGCACCTAATACTATTCCTCCAGAAATTGACCAAAATAAAAATGCTATATCAATAGGCTCTTTTATTGCAGACCTAAAACGAACAATTGATAATGCACCAACCATACCAAGAGATAGAACTATATTGGAAGTAACAGCCAATATAATCAGTGTTGTAATAAGGGTTAAAGCCATAAGTGCCACACTAAAACTTGAAGAATACATAACTCCTGTAAATGTTTTCTTATAAACTGTCATAATAAATAATCCTAAAACAAAGGCAAGTCCCAGAGCTATAATCATATCCATTGCAGAAATTCCGCCTATTTTATCTAAGAAACTTGATTTAAAAACGTCTCCAAAATTTATTGTATTTGTTGTATTCATTTTTTCATCTCCAATTTTATTAGTTTTAGCCAAATGCCCTTGAAAGAGCATATTTTGAAACTGAAGTAATCCTTCTTTCTCCTATTTGAAGTATGTCAGATATAATATTTGGAATAAATTCATCATACTTTACTTCTAAAATAATTATATTTGAATCCAATGCTTTTACAGTGGGAATATCTTTATCAAATATTTTTTTTGAAAAAATACCTGTTCTTATTGATTTATCAAAGGTTACTCTAACGTTACCTGTAGAATAAGTATAAGCTTCACGATTATAATCTACTATGGTTTTTGGTCTAAATAATTCACTTTTCATCTTAATATAAAGTTCTTTTAATAAATCATCATCCTTATATCTTATCCAGTCAATATCTTCATTTAAAATTTTATTACATTCATCTACAGAAACTAAAGTACTGAATTTTGCTGTAAGTCCATTGTTTTTAATCTTTTTTTCCAATTTAATATAAGAGACATCATTATTATAAAATCTAATTCTAAATTTCTCTCTATGATTTACACCAGCTATTTTTTCAAATAAAGCTTTATCATTTATATCATCAAAATATATGCTTCTTATGAAATATCCTTCATCTCCTTTAGAATTTCTATCTAATTTCATCAGATGTTTTAGTCTAGTTCTAATAACATAGTAATCTCCTAAATTTATATAAAGTTTATGCTCATGTCTATATTTGATACTATTCATATTTTTCACCTCCAAATTTTATATCTAGATTAAGGATATATTTCTTTTGTGAAATCTAGATGATAACTAATAGAAATACTTGTGAAAATCATTTTCCGTATTTTTGCATGACTTATTGAATTAGATCATAAAAAATACCTCCAAGTAGACAGTCTAATTTTAATTAATTAGACTGTCTACTTTGGAAGTATAATATCAAATCTTATCTTTTATGGTTATATTTATTTATTAGCTTTTAATTGAAACCAAAATATGGTTCCTTGGTTAGTATAACTTTCCACCCCAAAATCTGAGTTATGAGCCATCAATATATTTTTGACAATAGAAAGTCCTAGCCCAGTCCCTATTACTGCCCGCTTATGGTTTTTACCTACCATATAGTATCTATCCCATATGTGATCTAACTCTTCTTTAGGAATTCCTTTTCCTGTATCTTTTACTTCATATTTAATATAACTGCCAACATCTTTAATATTTATAAATACCGACTTATCATCTCCAGTGAAATTCACGGCATTACTAATTAGATTATAAATTACTTGCTCTATTTTTTTCTCATCACCACATACTTTTACTTCATCATCACAGTTTAGAATAAAAGTAAATCCTTCTTTTTCTTCAAGAATTAAAAATCTCTTTAAAATATCCTTCGTAGTCCCAACTACATCAAATTCTTCATGATTCATCTGACTAAGATTTGCCTCAACCTTAGATAAATCTAAAATATCATTAACAAGTGTAGTCAGTCTATCTGATTCATCTATAATTACGTTTACATGAGACTTTCGTTTTTCTGGATTATCGCCTGATATATCTCTTATCATCTCTGCATAAGATTTTATTAATGTAAGTGGTGTCCTTAAATCATGGGATACATTTGAAATTAACTCTCTTCTTAGTTCTTCAACTTTCGATAGTTCCTTTGTAGTGTAATTTAATGTAGAAACTAGATTATCTATTTCTGTATAATCACCTTTTTCAAACACAATATTATAATTACCTTTAGCCAAAACTGATGCCGCATTGGTTACTTGGGTAATAGGTTTAGATATTTTAGATGCAATAATAAATGATAATCCCAATGATAATAGCAAGGATATTATAGTTACTATAATAAGCTGATTTTTTAAAACAAAAGTAGTGGAATCTATGGGATCTAATAATCCATTGATGTATAAATATAGATTTTCTCCATTCTGCCCTTGTAATACAGCACCATAAACTATGGTTGGTCTTCCTAATCTGAAATCTTCTGTAGTATATAAAATTTTTTCTTGATCTTCTTTCTCTAATTTATCTATAAATTTCCTTGATTCCATAAAATCAAATTTAGGAGGTCTAGGGTCAAAGGATGTATTCATAGGAAATATTGGAACACCATCTTCATTTAGTATCTGAATAATTAGCCCTTTACTGAAGGATATTGTATAAATAATATCTTCAAAATCATCCTTTCCATATTCTACTACTAGGCTGTCTCCAATTTTCTTAATCTCATTAGTCTTCATTGACTTATAATAGGTATTTAAAAATACAATTTGAAGAAGCCATAATATGGTCATAATAGTTGCTGCAAATAAAACAAAATATGTCCACAATTTAAATTTTAGACTGTTTACATCTAATCTATTTTTCAAAATTACCACCATTTCTATTTATTTTATATATTCAAATTTATATCCTAATCCTCTTAATGTTACAATAAAATCCCTATATGGTTCTATACTATTTCTAAGCATTTTTATATGGGTATCAATGGTTCTATAATCACCAAAGAAATCATAACCCCAGACCTCATTTAATAATTTATCCCTAGTCAAAGCAACGTTCTTATTTTTAACCAAATAAAATAATAACTCATATTCCTTTGGAGTCATATCTACTTTTACTTCATCAACAAACACATTTCTTCCTAGCATATCAATTACAAGACCATCAAATTCATATATTTCATTAGAATTGCTATCATTTTGTATTTTCTTATTACGGCTAACAATTACATTTAGCCTAGCCATAATTTCTTTGGGTGAAAAAGGCTTTACTACATAATCATCAATTCCTATTTCAAAACCAAATAATTTATCATATTCTTCTCCCCGTGCAGAGAGCATAAGTACAGGTATATTCTTTATCTTTTTAATCTCCTTATAAGCAGAAAAACCATCTAATTTAGGCATCATTATATCCATTACTATAACATCAAAATCTTGTTCTTTACATATATTCACAGCTTCCATTCCATCTTTGGCTTCTAACACTTGATGTCCTTCAAATTCTCCATACTCTCTGATAACCTCTCGAATTCTCTCCTCATCATCTACAACAAGTATCCTAAACATAAAACTCCTCCTATATATCTTCTAGGAAATCCTTCCTTATCTATATTATAAATCTTCAATGTGTTAGTTATGTGATAAATTTTATAGATATAAGTATGAAAAAAGAGGGTAGTATTATCTACCCTCTTGATCAATATCTCGTTCTACTTATTTCTTCGGTGTTCTCAGAATGACACTTTAGACAACTTATACCTTCTTCATAGTTCTCATCCCAGATATGCCCACAGTCCTTACATATAAACTTAACTGCTGTTACGGATGCAGCCATATTTCCACCCCCTATATAAACATATTATGATATTCATTAAATAAAATGCTTCCATTTGTTTATATTATATCAAACTTTGATAAAAAAGTCACTAAGCTTTAATAAAATAATAAAGACAATTGTAAAGGGATGTCGTAGGACATCCCTTATAATTATCTTTACATTATTTTATTTCTTTTTATAAATTAAAACTAATAATTTGTTATTATATTTCTGCTGTTTTAAATCCTTTTCCCTTTACTTCTACTACATCGGTTATAGTAAAGAATGCTTTGGGGTCTACATCATTTACTATTTCTTTTAGCTTTGCAATTTCTCTAGAGGTAAGAGTACAATATATAATATTTCTATCTTCATGAGTATATCCTCCTTGACCCTTTAGGAGAGTAACTCCTCTGTGTATTCTTTCTATAATAGCAAGAGATAATTCTTGAGACCTTTCTGATACAATTATAACATTTTTTTGTATATTAAATCCAATTTGTACCTTATCAAGTATTTGATACCCAGCATACATTGCTATTAAGGTATACATTGCAGATTTATATCCAAATAATAAAGATGAAAGTGAAATTATAATAGTATTTGCCATCATCAATCCTGTTCCAATATTCATATTATACTTCCTTTTAAGGATTGCAGCTATTACATCAAATCCTCCTTGACAAGTTCCATGTCTAAACATTAGTCCCATACCAATTCCATTAAATACTGCTCCAAAGACTGAACCGAGGAATATGTCGTCTATTATAAAATATTTTGAAAATCCCTTTGTTATAGTCAGCCAAGAAGAAAACACTATCATGGATATAAAGGCATATACTACAAATTTTCTATCTAACATTTTAGCCCCTAATACAAATAATGGTAAATTCATTAAGAATACAGATATTCCCGTAGGTAAATTTGTTAAATATTGAATCATAATTGCAATCCCACCAACGCCTCCACTTAATAACCCATTGGGTACAAAGAATAAATTAATTGCTAAGGCACATAATAAATTACCTAAAACTATAAAAAATACTTTTGTACATATTTCTTTAGGTTTTCCTAATATTGACTTTTCCATTTTGCTTGTTTTCATTTATGAACTCCTTATTTCTATGTTTTATTTAATGCTTTATATATTATATATTATTCCATCTACTATATTACCTTATAAGCAAAATATAATCAATCATATCTTAAATAGTAAAAAAAGAGAGAATCCTTCTCTCTTTTTTATACTCAAGAACTACATATGTTTTTATACATCTGATAAAATATACTAGCTGTATCTATCTCATTCTGTGATAGATTCCCTTTGCTAAGTACTTCTTTTAGTTCTTCATCTCCATCTGAAAATATTTGTAAGTTTCTAAAGATATATACAAGGTTAATGGCTTCATCTTGAACTAAATTTAAAGCCTTCATAAATTTTATTTTATCGCTTTTATATAGTTCAGCAACTATATCTGCAAACTCAATTGTAAATACTCCCGAGGGATTGCTATATAGTTTTAATATTTGAGATAATTCTTCTATACTTCTAGAATCATAGTCTTCAATATAAACAAATAGTTCCTCTAACTTATTGGAGTTTTCTAGTAACTCCTTCCAATCCCCCCAGTACAATTCATCTAAATCAAATTTCTTCATCAGTATCTTCATCTTCATTTAATATATCATCTATGTCTTCTACATCTGCTGTATCATCTACAAATTCTGCCTTCATCTCTATGGTTTCATCTGTTTTATTTATACTTCGCCATTGTTTATAAGTTTTTAATTCATCTGAAATCTTCTTAACCACATATGCTATTACAGCTAAATCATCAATAAATCCTCCAGGTAAAAAGTCTGGCACTAAATCTAAGGGATTTACTAAATATAATAATGATATTATTATCATTATTACAGAAGTCTTTGATAGTTCCTTATAATCTCCTTTTATCCAATCTTTGACCAAATCAATAATTAGTTTTAAATCCTCCCAAATCTCCATTAACTGTTTATTTCCCTCTGCCTTTTCTTTAGCTGTAATTAAAAGTTGTTTAAGCTTATCTGTATCAAAATAAATTGTATTTGCTTTTGACTCTAATTTTCTTATTATTTCTTCAAAGTCTATTTTCATTTTTATCCTCCATTTATTCTTTTTCCTTATCTTAATTATACTATTCTTTTAGACTTTTTATCCAATATTTTATATAAAATTTATTAAGAGGCTGTTTCAAAAATGAAAAACCCATAAAAGAAAAACAGGTCTTAGAGCAATAGCTCTAAGACCTGTTTTTTAGTATAATTTAACTGCGATGAAAAATCATACTAAATTTAATTATAAAGCTAAAATCAAAAAAATGCAACTACTTTTAGTTTTGATTTGGCTAATAATCTAGAGAAGTCAAACATATGTGACACAGACCTCTGAAAAATTTTCTCTGAATAATGCTGTGGTTTTCTTAAATTGCTAGTAATTATTTTGTCAAGGAGGAAAGCGATAGCGATCCTTGATTAAATA
>NZ_VUNQ01000043.1 GCF_009695605.1 Tissierella pigra | reverse complement strand
CATGAAAAAGAACCTCCTTGGTGTATGGTTTCTCGATAATTCCATTAAACCAAATGAGGCTCTTTTTTTCATTAATCAAATTTTACCATGTCAACTGGTATTTTTTATTTTGATGCAACACTAGAAGCCCAAGGCTACTTTTCTAATATATATTGCTTTTTTTCTTCTCTAGATAGTCTATAAAGTGATAAATAGATACTTTTAGATATAATGTCAGCCATATTCATAACTAGAGATAGTCTAGTATTTTGTAGTACCATAGCTTCCATCATGCCGCCAATATTTACGATTCCAGTAATAGATATATCTCCAACTGGAGGTAGAGATTTGTTTACCCCAGCGCCAGGACGTAAGGGAGAATTTTTAATAGATAAATGCCCAACTCTTTCTAATCTCCCTAAGGAAGAGTCTATGGCAATTATAAATGGATTATTATAATCATTTTTTATTTTATCTAGATTCTCCTCAAGATTTTTTGCATGAATGGGATTTTCCAATGTTCCCATTAGATATACATTTCTATAATTTTTTATTATAGGTTCAAGTTTGTGGCCTACTAATGGACCTAGAGAATCTCCAGTAGACCTATCTGTACCAATACAGAAAAGAATTATATCTTTATTTTCTATAGAATTGGAAGATAAATAATTGAATACTAAGCTGGAAAATTTGGATAAAGCAAAGGGAGAAGATGAGTCTATATAATTGTTTCTAGTAAATATATTCATTAATAACCTCCTATGTATTCTGTTATATATAACCTTCAACTTAATGGGTACTAGGAGTATTGCCTAAAATTAAATATAAATACTTTGTTTCATATATAAAAATAAATGTTAAGATTTCGTAACATTTACATATTTAACCAATTAATATTTATATTAATAATGTGAGAAACAAGCTTAAAAATTAAGGTATGAATAAACTAAAGGAATTAGAAGATAATAAAACTATTAGAATATGGAAAGGTTGAAAAAAATGTAATCTATGATATAATTGTTACAGATTGATTACAAACGAGTTACGACTATAATGAAAATAGTTCTAAACTAGGAGGAAATTATGGATAATCCCAATTATAATTACATGAGAGAAACTTTTGATAAGTTAAGAAAAACCTTTGATAAGTTAAAATTAAACGGAAATGATATGAAAGTAGCCTTATCATCCTTAATGATTCTATCTATTGTTGCATTAAGTATTACAGGATATAAAGCTTATGAGATTAAAATGAAGGCATTTGATGTATATCTTGGGGAAGATATAATAGGAACTGTGAGAAGCCAAGAAGAAGTTAATGACATAATGGACAACTTAGAAAAAGAATTATCCAATACATATAATATAGATGTGGTTTTAGACAAAGATATAAAATTTGAACAAACTAAAGCTAAAGAAGAGTTAATAACATCCAGTAGTGATTTGCAAAAACAAATCAAATCAAAAATGCACTTTTTAGTGTCTGGATATGCTCTTGAAGTAGATGGAACAGAAGTAGGAGTACTAAAAGCTAGAGAAGATATAGAAGATATAATAAATGAAATAAAAAAGCCCTATGAAGATATGGCTAAGGAAGGTACTGATATAAAGGATATAAGTATAGTTGAAAATGTACAAATAGCAAAAAAAGAAGTACCTTTAAATAAGATAAAAGAGAAGGAAGACTTATATAATCATTTATTAACAGGATCGGAAGAAATAAAGACTCATATGGTAGAGGTAGGAGAAAGTTTTTGGACTATTGCAAAGATATATAATTTATCAGTGGAAGATTTAGAAGCTGCAAATCCAGATAAAAATCCAGAAAGACTTCAAATAGGCGATGAGGTAAAATTAGTCGTGCCTAAATCAGTTCTTACAGTGGCTACCGTATTGGAAGTAGAGTATACTGAAAATATAAACTATGAAACTGAAATAGAATATGATGAGACTATGTACACAAATCAAAAGAAAACTAAGGTAAATGGTTCAAATGGTGAGAGAAAAGTAGTTGCAAAAGAAATAAAACACAATGGGATTATAGTAGATAAAGATATAGTCAAAGAAGAAATAATTACAGAACCTGTGAAGGAAGTTGTAGTAAAAGGAACTAAAGAAGTTCCAAAAACTGTGGCAACAGGTACATTTTTAACTCCTACTAGAGGTAGAGTTTCTTCTAGATATGGTATGAGAGGTGGTAGGATGCACAGAGGTCTTGATATAGCAGCTCCAATAGGTACAGCTATAAAGGCATCTGATGGAGGAAAGGTTATATACTCAGGTTCAGGAAAAAGTGGCTATGGAAAAATGGTTGAAATTGACCATGGTAATGGATTTGTTACTAGATATGCTCATTGTAGTAAGTTACTTGTAAATGTTGGAGATAAAGTATATAAAGGACAACATATAGCTAATGTAGGAAATACAGGTAGGTCATCAGGTCCACATTTACATTTTGAAGTCCTGAAGAATGGTAAAAATTATAATCCAAGTAATTATTTAAAATAGAGGAAGCTTTGGCTTCCTTTTTTGTATATAAAAAGGGCGATTTTCCGCCCTTTTAAAATCTAGAATCCAATAAGAATATAATTATCAATAGCATAAGCAGAGTTTCTAGCAAGTCATTATCCATAGTGTTTGAACAAGATTTTATAACATTTTCCAGATTATCTTTTTCATCGCTGAATAATAGCTTTAAGTTTAAAACTCCAATATCTTGTATTTCAGGAGAATTAGAAAGAGCAATAGATGATTTGATTAACTTATTTTTTACATCCTGTGGTGAAATATCTTTATATTTATTTAATAAAAGTGCGACAGAACCAGATACTAAAGGTGTTGCCATGGAAGTACCGCTAAGAGATGTGTATCCATCTAGCTTAGTATTTGATAGAGATTTTATATTTGCTCCTGGAGCTAGTATATCAGGTTTCATTAAACCCTCTAATGTAGGTCCTCGACTAGAGAATGGAGCTATAGTATCATCAGAGGGATCTACAGTTCTTTTATCATCAGTTGCTCCTACAGTTATGACATTTTTATTGATACCAGGTGAAAGAATAGTTCCCTTTTCTGGTCCACTATTTCCTGCTGCCACAACAACAATTAAACCTGCCTTTATAGCCATATCTACAGCTTTACATAAGGGGTCCTTATCGCAGGAGTTATTGGCAGGAGTGCCTAAAGAAAGATTAATAATCTTAGTATTATATTTATCCTTAGTAGCCACTATATAGGAGATAGCATCAATAATATCTGAAATATTTCCTCCTCCTGCTTTATCTAAAGCTTTAATACCTAATATATTAGCTTTAGGAGCTATTCCTATATATTTTCCCCTTGAGGAATAACCACTTGCAGCAATAATACCTGCTACATGGGTACCATGACCGTTATCATCATAAGGTTCACTTTTATCATTGACCATATCTTTAAATCCAATGATTCTATTAGTAGGTCTTGTTAAATCACTATGGGGAGCTACACCAGTATCTATTACAGCTACTGTAATACCCTCTCCATTATATCCTTTATCATGAGGAAAATATGCGTCCATTGTAGGTGCTGCAATATCTAATAGAGCATAAACCCTTGAGTCAAAGCTAATATAATCTACTTCAGGATTAGATACTATCTTATAAATTGTATCTGTAGTCATAAGACCGGCAAATCCATCTATTAATGGTAAATCACGTTTGACCCTATTGGACAAGATATTGATATTTTCCTTTAGATTGGAAGAATTACTATTAAATTGTACAATTACAGGCACCTCTTCTCTTGACTGAGACATTATTTTGGCACCGAGAATAGGACAAAGCTTAGTATTTATTACTGTTTTCACTATTACCACCTTCCTTGTTCTATTCTATGCTACCAAAAAATAAAATGTGTCAAAAACAAGAAAAGCCCGAAGGCTTTTCTTATAATAAATAGTAAAATTCTGCTTTTTATCTTTTTAAATTAGAACTTTACATTTATGAAATTCAGAGAAAACTGAATTATAAATATTTGAATAGAAACTTTTATTACTTTTTAATTACCAATTTACTTAATTCACCTACTATTAAAGGAATAAAAGCATATTCTAATATTGCCATCCAATCCTTTACACCAAGAGAAAAAGTATTAAATATAGGCTGCATGAATGGTATATATAATACGCCAAGTAACAATACAAATGAGAATAATGTACCATATACTAAGGTTCTATTTGTAAAGAATCCAATTTTAAATAATGTATATCTTTGTGACCTACTGGAGTAAGCACGTAATAGTTCTGCAGTTATTAAAGCAGTGAAGGTAATTGTTCTTGCCTTATCGATATCCCCTGAATAAGCTGAAAGTCCCCATTTATATGCTAATAATGAAGCTCCTCCTACAGCTATACTTTGAAGAATTATTCCTACGAGCATAGACTTATTTAATATAGGCTCTTTTGGGTTTCTAGGAGATAATCTCATAATATCAGGGTCACCTTTTTCTACCCCTAAAGCAAGAGCTGGGAAACTATCTGTAACTAGGTTTAACCATAATAATTGAATAGGTAAAAGTGGTACTGGTAAATTAAATAATATACTTGTAAATACTAAAAATATTTCTCCTATATTACATGATAATAAAAAGAAAACAAACTTTTTAATATTGCTATATATTATTCTACCTTCCTCTACAGCAGATACAATGGAGGCGAAATTATCATCAGTTAAAATCAATTCAGCAGTGTTTTTAGCCACATCTGTACCTGTAATACCCATTGATACACCAATATCTGCTCTCTTTAAAGCTAAAGCATCATTTACTCCATCACCAGTCATAGCAGTTATTTCTCCATTAGCCTTTAATGCACTAACTATTCTTACTTTGTGTTCAGGAGAAACTCTAGCATAGACCTTTATATCTTTTACTACTTCTCTTAATTCCTCATCAGAGATTTTATTTAATTCTTCTCCCATCATAGCTTCATCTATTGTATCAGCCATACCAAGTTCCTTAGCTATGGCGAAGGCAGTTTCCTTATAGTCACCAGTGATCATAACTGTTTTTATACCTGCTTCCTTACATTTAGCTATGGCATCTTTAGCCTCTGGTCTAGCAGGGTCTATCATACCAACTAAACCTACAAAAGTCATATCTACTTCATTTAAATCAGGAGATATATTATTAGGTAATTCATTATATTCCTTATATGCAAAGGCTAAAACTCTCAGAGCATCCTTTGAAAAATTGCTATTTACTTCTAGAACTTGATTTTTTATATTTTGACTAAAATCGGTTACTTTTCCATCTATACTAATTCTACTACATCTATTGATTATTATATCTGGTGCTCCTTTAGTGAAGGAAACAATTTTTCCAGGTATATAGTTTTGATGAAAAGTTGTCATCATTTTTCTATCTGAATCAAAAGGAATTTCTTCAATTCTAGGAAACTCTTTATTGATATTATCTTTATCAATATTAGCTTTACCAGCTAGAGTAACAAGAGCACCTTCTGTAGGATCTCCAATAACTCTAAATATACCGTCTGCATTTTCCAGACTAGCATCATTGGCTAAGGCAGATATTGAAAGGAGTGTTTGTAAATCCCCTATTTCTTCTATTTTTATGTTGGCGCCATCTACTATAAATTCTCCAGATGGCTCATATCCACCACCAGTTATATCTATAATTGTTCCATCAGTAAAAACTTTGACTACTGTCATTTCATTTTGAGTTAAAGTACCAGTTTTATCGGAACAAATTACTGTAGTAGAACCTAAGGTTTCAACTGCTAAAAGTTTTTTAACAATGGCATGGCGTTTAACCATTTTATTCATACCAATGGCTAAAACAATAGTTACGATTGCAGGCAATCCTTCAGGAATAGCTGCTACAGCTAAACTGATGGAAACCATTAGCATTTCTAAGGCTTCCCTACCTTGTAAAAGTCCAATTACAAATACTGCTATACATATAAATATTGTAGCAAGACCTAGAACTTTACCAAGGTTGTTTAATTGTTTTTGAAGCGGGGTTGTTTCATCCTCAAAGGATTGAATCATAGTAGCTATTTTTCCAATTTCAGTATCATGTCCTGTACCTACGACAATACCTTTGCCTCTACCATAGGTAACAGCAGTACTCATAAAAGCCATATTGTGTCTATCACCTAAAGATACTTCCTCATCAAAAATGGAATTGCTATTTTTTTCAACAGGTACAGATTCACCAGTTAAAGAAGCTTCTTCAATTTTTAAATTAGAGCTTTCCATAAGTCTTAAATCTGCAGGAATAATATCTCCTGCATCTAAAGCTACAATATCTCCTGGAACTAAAGTGTTTGCAGGAACTACTTCAATACTTCCATTTCTAACGACTTTAGCATTTGGAGAAGACATTTTCTTTAGAGCATCTAAAGCTTTTTCAGCTCTACCTTCTTGATAAATACCTAAAAAGGCATTAACAATAACTATGGCTAGAATAACCATGGCATCCTGTGCTTCCCCGACAAAAACTGAAATAATTGCAGCTGCTATTAAGATTAATATTAGAAAATCTGAAAATTGAGCTACAATTTTAGAGAAGAAACTTTTTTTATTTTCTTCTTTGAGATCATTTGTACCATACTTTTCCAATCTGAGATTTACTTCATTTGAAGTCAATCCAGAATCAAGATTTGAATCTAAGTTAGATAATAATTCTTCTTTACTTTGTTTATACCATTCTTTCAACTTAATCCCCTTCCTTTAATTGTTATTGATTAGTATACCACTGAAAAATAAAATAAATCAAAAAAGACCTTTGTTTAAATCACTTAGTGATTTAAACAAAGGTCTTGCTTCCTAAAAAAAGGTAATTAGCCGGGAAAGTCCGTAATGACGACTAATTATTTTTAAGCTACTCCCCTCTGAATGATATAATTATATATTAAAAGAATATAAGTTGCAAGTTAAATATTTGAGTAATTGCCAAAATATAATAAGTATTTGACAATAAATCCACTATATTAGATAATCTAATATAGGAAGATAATTATGTAAATAATTAATTAATTGGAGTGATTCAATATGTATAATAAAATACTAGTTATAGATGATGAAAAGGCTATTGCAGATATAATAAAATTCAACCTTGAAAAGGAAGGTCATAGTGTGGAAACAGCCTATGATGGAGAAGAAGCTATTAATTTAATTCATAAAATAATGCCAGATTTAGTAATCCTAGATGTTATGATGCCTAAAAAAGATGGATTCCAAGTATTGAAGGAAATTAGAATTGACTATAATTTTCCAGTAATTATGCTTACAGCAAAAGAAGAAGAAGTGGATAAAGTTCTTGGACTAGAACTTGGTGCAGATGATTATATTACAAAACCATTTAGTATGAGAGAGCTAATAGCAAGAGTAAAGGCAAACCTAAGAAGAGTAGACTACTCTAATGCTGCTGCAACAAAGGATTTAGGTACTATGATTACTTCAGATGATTTAACCATAGATTTAAACAAATATGAAGTAAAAAAAGATGGATGTATAGTAGATTTAACTTTAAGAGAATATGAACTGCTTAAATTCTTAGCATCTAGCTCTAATCAAGTTTTTTCTAGAGAGCAATTATTAGAAGAAGTATGGGGATATGAGTACTATGGAGATATAAGAACTGTAGATGTAACAATAAGAAGATTAAGAGAAAAAATAGAAGACAATAGTGGAGATTTTAAATATATTTTAACTAAAAGAGGAGTAGGATATTACTTCAGGAGGACTTAGTATGTTTGCCAGTATAAAGTGGAAATTTATTGTAGTTTGTTTTTTATTAATATTTATTGCTATGATAATAGTAGGTATATTTATTTTTGGAAGATTAGAATCACAACAGATATTAAATAACACTAATTCTATGGAACAGCATATAGAAACCATAATTAAAACCTCTTCGTATTTAGCAGAAGACAATTGGTTAAATGTATCAGAACAAATACAAGAGACTTTAAATGAATGGAAAATAGACGGTAATGAGACTATATATGTAATATATAATGATGAGTTTCCCATTATAATAGCCTCATCTTCAAAACAATATGAAAAATTAATAGGGCAAAATGCTTTATCGTATAAATCCATAGACCCTACCTTAGTATTGAAGGCCTATGGTGGAGATAGAGCAAATGAAGATATAAAAGAAAAAAATGAAAACACTGTATATAATCATATCGCATATCCTGTTTTAGACGAAGTAGGAAAGGTCAAGGGAGTAATATATATGACTTCAGATTTGCAAAATGTATATACAGTAGTAAATGAATCTAAAAAAATATTAACAAGTGCTACAATGATAGCCCTTGTAATTACAATACTTTTAGGATATTTAATAGCTTCAAGCATTACAGAACCTATTCGTGATGTAACTAATAAAGCAGAAGAAATGGCATCTGGAAATTTTGATCAATTTGTTGACGTAAAATCAGATGATGAGATTGGGCAACTTGCCAGTATGTTTAATCATTTAACTTTAAAGTTGAAAAACACAATACAGGAAATGGATTTAGAAAGATCTAAACTAGATACTATTTTTAACTATATGGCAGAAGGTGTTTTAGCAATAGATTTAGATGGTAATATAATCCATGGGAATCCTATTGCCATGGATATATTGAGATTAGCTGGAGAAAAGGACAACAATGATAACTTTACACCTTATATAAATAAGCTTTTAGAACTTATAGATATTAAAAATGTTAATTTTGAACAAATATCTACTTTAGAAGGTCATAAAGCATTAGCCATTGATTCCTATGTATATAAAGTAAAATATGCACCATTTAAAGATGAAGGAAATAATATAGCAGGGCTTATAATTGTGTTTCAAGATATGACAAATGAGCATAAACTAGATAATATGAGGAAGGAATTTGTAGCAAATGTATCTCATGAATTAAAGACACCTATAACTACAATTAAAAGCTATACAGAAACTTTAATGGATAATGGAATAGATAATGAAACAGGGAAAATGTTTTTAACAGTTATAGACAATGAATGTGATAGAATGGCAAGACTTGTTAAAGATTTATTACAGCTTTCAAATCTAGACTATAAAAAGACAGTATGGAAAAAAGAAGAAGTTTCTATAAACAAACTTTTGGAAGATATTTTATTAAAATTAGAATTTGCATTTAAAAATAAGAATCATAAGCTAGAATTAAATATAAAGGAATTACCAGATATTGTAATAGATAAAGATGGTATAGAGCAGGTAATACTAAATATAATATCAAATGCTGTAAAATATACAGAAGATAATGGAACTATTGAGATTTCTTTAACAGATGAAAATAATTTTATAAATATAAAAGTAAAAGATAATGGTATAGGTATTCCAGAAGAAGATCAAAAAAGGATTTTTGAAAGATTTTATAGAGTTGAGAAAGGAAGAAGTAGAGAGCTGGGTGGTACTGGACTTGGACTATCTATTGCAAAGCAAATAATGGAAGCTTATCAAGGACAAATCGTCCTCAATAGTAAATTTGGAGAAGGTACAACAGTAGAAATAAAAATACCTTATGAGAAAGTGTAATTCAATCTTAATTTTATTGTAATAATTTTGTAATATAGTTACTATATAATGTAATCAGAGTAAAAGTAAAGGAGGATAGATTATGTGGAAAAAGATATTGGCTAGTCTATTTATAGGTGCTAGTCTACTTGCTATTAGTTCAGTTGGAAATGCAGCTACAGAAGATGCAAAAATTAATACTGAGCAAAAAATTGATATAACAAAGTATCAAGTTATAAACCCTGAAAAAAAAGCTTATTCTACAGAGGATAAGATTACTTTTATAAATGGAAAAGCACCATCTGGAACAGAAGTTACAATAGAAGTATATGGAACAACTGATCTTACAAGAAAAAGTTTTGATTTACTAAAATTACCAGATGAAGATGATTACATTGAAATATCTAGTGATACTATTAAATCTGGTAATATGGGATTCTTTGATAAAGAATTAGAATTGGTAACAGGAATCAATAAAATAATTATTATTTTTGAAGTAGAAGATGTTCCACCGATTGAAATAATCGTATATGTAAAGACAACAGATACGGGAAATCATACAA
The DNA here is from genome assembly GCF_009695605.1 of Tissierella pigra. Classification (GTDB taxonomy): domain Bacteria; phylum Bacillota; class Clostridia; order Tissierellales; family Tissierellaceae; genus Tissierella; species Tissierella pigra. The sequence continues at coordinate 23,024 of NZ_VUNQ01000043.1, read as the reverse complement.
ATGAAGTTAAGCTTACAGATATAATAACAATACTTAAATAGTACTTTCTAGTGATATGGAGATGGTTAGAATGATGGAAAGATTCAAGACTTTCATATTAATGTCATTAGTATGTATTAGTTTAGTATTTACAAAACGCTTATGGATTGAACTTCCCAATGAAATGATTAATATATTTAACAATAAAAAAGAAGTTTATGGTGTATCATATTTATTGTCTGATATGATAGTACCTAATAAATATCTGTTAAATTTTGGTTATAAAAACCATACTCTTTTCTATGACGATTATAAACATAGATTATGGACTAACTCAAGAAATGTTTTAAATAATATATTAGGTTCAAAAAGCATTGAAATTTCTGAATTACCAAATGATGAGTTTTCAACATATAATGGAAAGAGGTCTTTAGTATTTTATTTTCCCGAAAAAGTAAATACCTATATATTAGCTAAATCCTTAGATGTTAAAGATCCTAATCTAATAGTAGATAATCTACCTAGTGTTAAAAGCATTTATATCTCTCTAGTAGATAAGGATTCTTTTTGTGTTTTTTCAGATGGAGAGAAAAATCTATTGATATATGATAAATCTATGGATTTAGATAATTTAAAAAAACAAATCAATTCAATTAAAGAAAATCGGAATTATAATAATTATTTTTCTATGAAAGAAGCTTTAGAAGTAAATAATGATACCTATATATCATATGAAATGAAAAGCACATTGCCTACAATACATGTAGAAAATGAAATCAGAAATTTAGATGAAGAAGAAAAGAAAGAACTAGTAGAAAAGTTTTTTAACAAAAATATTGATTATATTAGAGAAATAGTTGAAAGTAATGGTTCTACTATATATATATATAATCAAAAAGTTTTGAAGTTAAATATAAATGGTTCCTTAGAGTATTTCCATCCCCTAGAAGAATTAGTTAGAAAGCGAAATCTCTATCAAAGTTTGACTACGGCATCAGAATTCATATCTAAAAGTCCAGGAGTTCCAAAAGGAATGTACTTAGCTAAAGTAGAAGAAATTGAAGTAGATAATAATTTAGGATATAATCTAACATTTAGATATAGAGTTAAGGGTATACCTATAATTCTTGGAAATGAAGAAGTAACAGATTTTGTACAAATAGAAGTATTTAATGATCATATAAGGTCATATAAACATTTCATTAGAAAAGATATGAATAAGTCAGTAGAAAGTGTTCCTGAAGCGAAGAGAAATTTAGCCTCCTTTGATATACTAGATATGAATATTGATTTTATAGTGGAAAAGTATTTAGAAAAGAATGATATTCAATTATTAGAAGGTGAGGAACCTGTTCAAGCAGAGGTTTTAGAGACTATAAACGATATTACTTTATCTTATTTTGACCCATGTCTGAAAGATATAGAAGACGAATTGATACCTGTTTGGGTCATAAGAATGGGAGACGGACTTTACGCATTTAATGTATACGACGGTTCATTAGTATATGAAAAAAATTAGTTAGGATGGATGGTGAGTTATGTGGACTGGTCAAAGGCGAAAACCATCTTAATATTTGCATTTATAATAACCAATATTTTATTGGGGTTCGTATTACTTTCAAGCGAAAGACAAGTGGAAACAACAACAAAAGAAGGTTTTATAGAAGATGTGACTGAAATTTTAAAAAGCAAAAACATTTTTATAGATACAAATATATCTAGAGAGATCCCCAGTCTAAGTACTTTAATAGTAGAATATGATTTTGTAGATTTTACGAAAGTAAATAATAATTTTTTTCAAGGTAATGGAACTATTGAATCTAAGGAACAAAACACGGCTGAAATATTTTTTGAAAATGAAAGTATAATAGTTACAAATAAAAAGAATTTAGTCTATGAAAATAAAAAGACAACAAAAGAGTACAAGGACTTAGATGAAGAAAAGGCTAAAGATATTGCATTGGAATTTTTACAAGAAAGAAAATATGATACTTCAGATATGGTATTATCCTATATATCATTAAAAGAGGATGGATATTATTTAGAGTTTTCAAAGTTGTATAAGGATAGATATCTGGAGAAATCCTCTACTATTATAGAACTGGATGAAACTGGAGTCAAGAGAATGGAAAGAACATGGCTAAATATATTAGAGGAAAGAGATACTCCAATATATATAAGTACAGCTCCAAAATCTATTCTAAGTCTTTTGAGTATGAAGGAAGTATACGGAAAAACCATAAAAGATATATCCCTATGTTATTATTTTGAACCAACAGATCACAATGATTATATGAAGGATCCTAAAGAGGCAAAAAAAGGTAAAACTATGCCTGCTTGGAGAGTTTTATTTGATGATGGATATAAAGTAATTATAGATAACTATAATAATTAAAAAAGAAGAATTTCAAATTCTTCTTTTTTTTATGTATATGTACTATAATATAAAAAAGGCTTCTAAATAAATGCTATAATAAAATCCTTACTTGAAGCTAAATAAAAAGCATATTACAAAATGGGGGAATTATGAATGGATATTAAGTTTTGTTCCTTATCCAGTGGAAGTTCAGGGAACTGTCAATATATTGAAACTAACAATACAAGATTATTAGTAGATGGAGGATTTTCTGGAAAAAGAATAGAGGAGTTATTATCATCCATAGAAGTAGAACCAAATACATTAGACGGCATACTAGTAACCCATGAACATATTGATCATGTAAGAGGAGTAGGGGTTCTTTCAAGAAGATACGATTTACCTATCTATGCCAATTGCAACACTTGGTTAGGAATGGAAAAATCCATTGGTAAAATAAAAGAGAATAACATAAAATCATTTGTAACGGAAGAACATTTAGATATAAAAGATATAACTATTCTTCCTATTAATATATTTCATGATGCTTTAGAACCAGTTGGGTATATATTTTTTTATAAAAAGATTAAAATCAGTATTATAACAGATACAGGTTGGGTAAATGATAATATAAAGAACCATATAAAAGGTTCTGATTTATATTTAATGGAATCCAATCATGATGTAAATATGCTGAAAAATGGTACTTATCCTTGGCCACTGAAACAAAGAATACTTAGTGAAAGTGGACATTTATCCAATGATTATGCTGGAAATGTTTTAGGAGAAGTTATATCAGGTAATAGAGAAACCATATTGTTGGGACATTTAAGTAAAGATAATAATACACCAGATTTAGCTCATAGAACAGTAAAGGAAATTTTAGTAAACAAAGGAATAAATGTAGATAAGGATATTAAATTGGATTTAACATATAGAGATAGAATAACCAAGGTATATAATTTATAAGGAGGAGTTAAAATGGGCGATTATAATTATTATAGTTACAATAGACCACCTAAGAAAAATAGGACTTTTTCATATTTTATAGTAGCATTAGTGGCAGCTATAATTGGAGGAATATTTGGTTCTTATATTGCGCCTACCTACTTATATGGAAAATTTCTTCCCATGCCAGAATTATATCAGGGAAAAGGGGTAAGTCCCATAAATGAGATAACTATTACTCCAACAGAAAATATAACTTCAGTGACAGCTGTAGCCAAAAAAGCCATAGGGTCAGTAGTAGGAATAACTACTGTCCAGGAAATGAGAGAATTATTTTGGTCAAGAGATGTAGAAGGTGTAGGTTCGGGAGTAATTATAGATTCAAATGGATATATTTTAACTAATTCTCATGTAATTGGAGATGGTAAGGCAAAGTCAATATCAGTACTGATTGAAAATAGAGATAAGATACAAGGAAAGGTTTTATGGTATGATTCTTCCCTTGATTTAGCCATAGTAAAAGTAGAAGCTAAAGATTTACAGGTGGCAGAATTTGGGGATTCTGATATACTTGAAGTAGGACAGTTGGCAGTTGCTATAGGAAATCCATTAGGATTAGATTTTCAAAGGTCGGTTACATCAGGAGTTATTTCTGGACTTCACCGTTCTATTAAAGTAGATGAGTACAATATTATTGAGGATTTGATACAAACAGATGCCTCTATAAATCCAGGAAATAGTGGTGGTCCTCTTTTAAACAGCGAAGGTGCTGTAATAGGTATAAACACTGCCAAAATAAAGACTGGTGAAGGACTAGGATTTGCTATTCCAATAAATCTAATTAAACCCATAGCAGAAGAAGTTATTAAAGATGGTAAGTTTAGTAGTGTTTATATTGGATTTCAAGGAGCAGAGGTAGATAGATTTGAAAGGGAGTTTGGCACTAGATTAGGCACTGATAGCGGAGTAGTAATCATTGAAATATTACCAAATTCTCCAGCACAAAAAGCCAATTTAGAGATTTTAGATGTAATAACAAAAATTGACAATCAAAAGGTTGAAAATATGGTTCAATTAAGAAAGATACTCTATAAGTATAAGATTGGAGATAAAACAGTTTTAACAATCAATAGAAATGGTCAAGATATAAAAGTAGAAATAGAATTCACAAAATTTTAAAGTAAGTAGGAGGTTTGAAGTGAGAATATTATTAGCAAATGATGATGGAGTAATGGCAGAGGGTATATATACATTGGCAAAGGAGTTAGAAAAGGAACATGAAATAATCATAGTGGCGCCAGATATGCAAAGATCAGCTCAAAGCCATGCTATTACATTAGGTAATGAACTAATAGTAAAAGAAGTGGATTTAGAGGGACTTAAGTCTAAGGCTTATAGTGTTTCAGGAACTCCTGCCGACTGTATTAGAGTAGGCCTAGAAATTTTATCAGAGGAAAAAGTAGACTTAGTCTTATCAGGGATAAATTTTGGGTTTAATTCAGGATTAGATATACTTTACTCAGGAACAGTTTCAGCAGCAATAGAAGGAAATATATATAATATCCCTTCTGTAGCCATATCTGCTGAAGTAAAAGAAGATACTGCACGATTTGATATTGCAGCTAAATATGTAAGACAAATTTTAGAAAATTCTATGGATAAGTTGTTGAAATCCAATATTGTATTAAATATAAATATTCCATATAAAAGTGAAGAGGATATATTAGGTATAAAGGTTTGTAAGATAGGTGGACCTATCTATGATTATTACCTTACGGAGTATAATGAAAAAGGAGAAAAGATACTAAGACTTAAAGGTAGAAAGGACTCCGTAGCAGAAGAAGATACAGATAGATTTTATTTAAACAAGGGATATGTAACAGTAACACCCCTTTATTATGACTTAACAAATTTTAAATTATTAGAAGAGATAAAAACTTGGATATAATTGATTAAATATTATAATATCTGGGTAGTATTTAAATGATACTTACTATAAGGAGGCAAAAACTATGTTTGAGATTAGGAGCAAAGAAGAGGTCTTAAAGGAATATGTAAGGAGATACCCAGAGTTAGATAGATTTGTAATGGATGAATTATCTAAAGAATATGACAGGTACATAGACTTACTGAAAAACTTAGAGACTAAGGAAGAGGCTATCGGAGTATTTCAAGAGGAAATAGAGAGAAATGAAAGGTCCTATAAAGATAATTCCAAAATGAGAGCATTAGAAGGTTCAACTCATAATCAATTCATGGATATATTAGCTAATTATGGACTTATAGTATTTTTTAGAGACAATATGATAAAGTGATTTAAAGACAATAAAAAATGAATATCTAATAATGAATAATTAAACAAGTGTACAGGATTGTACACTTGTTTTTGTTAATCTGAATATTAAAATTAGGCTATTTATGGTAGTATATAAGAAGATATATTTAGATGAAAGGAAAAGACTATGAATATAAGAGTTGTTGCAGTAGGAAAGATAAAAGAAAAATATATACAAGAAGGTATAAAAGAATTTTTAAAAAGACTATCAAGATATTGTTCAATGGATATAGTAGAAATTGAAGATGAAAAGGCACCTGAGAATCTGTCTGAAAAGGAAATGGAAATCGTAAAGAATAAGGAGGGGGAGCGAATTTTAGCCAAAGTTCCTCAAAATTCTTTTGTTATTTCCCTGGAAATTAAAGGTAAACAATTATCCTCAGAAGAATTGTCAAAAAAGATAGAAGATCTAATGATAAATGGAGTAAATGATATTACTTTCGTCATAGGGGGTTCATTAGGATTGTCTAATAATGTAACCACTAGAAGTGATTTCAAACTATCCTTTTCAAATATGACTTTTCCACATCAGCTAATGAGACTTATTTTACTTGAACAAGTTTATAGGGGGTGGAGGATAATAAAGGGCGAACCGTATCATAAGTAAATGCTAGATGTAAGGGTTACATTTGATAACTGTGTAACCTAGATGCTTAGCATTTACTTTTTTAATTGAACCTTAATTTATTGTGAATAGGTTACAGTTATGTTATACTGGGAAAAATAGAAATTGATTATTTTTTATATTTAACATAGTAGCATTGATATTATTGTTTAATATTAGGGGGCAAGATATTGGAGAAATTGAGAATTAAAGCCAATGGAACGGAATTAGAAGTAAATCAGTATCCTAGAAATGGAGAAACAATTGTGTTTATACATTTTTCAGGGGGAAACTTAGCACAATGGAATGGAGTTGTACCATATTTTATTAATAAATATCACATAGTTACGTTGGACCTTAGAGGACATGGGAAGTCAGAGAAAGTAGTAAGTGGATACACGTTAGACAATATGGCAATAGATATTATAGATGTTATGAATCAATTAGGAATAGAAAAGGCACATATAGTGGGCAGTTCTTTAGGAGGAGAAATTGCAGTAAATCTTGCATCACATTTTCCAGAAAGGATACAGTCTATTGTGGCAGAAGGTGCGATTCAGAACTACTTTGGTAAAAATGGTGTATGTGATATAGCAAAAGAAGAAATACCAAATAAGAAAATAGAACTGCGAACTAAAAGAGCAAAGAAAAACAATCCTGTTTTTGATTCAATTGTTGAAAAAGTTAAGATGGCAAAGCAGAATTATGAACAAGGTGGTATTTTGTGGAATCAGCAAATTGAGGAATTTGAAATATATAATAGTTCAGAAACAGGAGATGGGAAATATATATCTGCTTGTCCTAAATGGGTAATAGATAAATATTTAGAAGATTTTTGGGATATCAAATTTGAAAAATACTTTGAAAATATTATTTGTCCGGTTTTAATGCTACCCAGTGAAGAAGAATGGAAGTCAAAGGAAATAAAAGCAGGTATAGAAAATTTTCAAAAGCTTTTGAGGTTAAGTCAGGTTGTGGTTATTCCTGGAGGGAGTCATGCATATGTTGCATTCCAATATCCACTAGAATTTAGTCAGGTGATTCAAGCGTTTCATAATGAGATAGAGCAATATTAATGAAAGCCATTTTACTGGAAAGGTATCTTAGTACTTATTGAAAAACTGCTGTTAAAGAGGTACGGTGAACCTTATGATAAATGACTATACAGTTCAAAATGATATATTGCTAATAAAGATTTTTAATGGACTAATTCAGATAATACTATATAAGTGAGGGCGTATAATGGGCAAACATCATCTATATACAATGAGTATAGCAAGAGTTTATCCACTTTACGTTGCAAAGGTTGAGAAAAAGGGACGTACCAAAATAGAAGTTGACGAAATCATTTGTTGGTTGACAGGTTATAGTCAGAAAGAGTTAAAAATACAACTGGAAAAACAAACAGATTTTGAAACCTTCTTTACAGAAGCACCACAATTGAATCCTTCTAGAACTTTAATCAAAGGTGTAGTCTGTGGCGTACCAGTAGAAAATATAGAAGAACCAATAATGCGAGAAATTCGTTATTTAGATAAGCTTATTGATGAATTAGCAAAGGGAAAAGCTATGGACAAGATTTTACGAAAATAACTAAAAATGAAGAGTTAATAAAAATCCTAATTCTTCATTTTATCCATGATTTGATGAGATTTATATTGAAATATAATTTTATTGATAAGAGAGAAAGAATGTAAAATTAAAAGGTTAGAGTAAATCTAGCCTTTTTTATATTTTCAGTATATATTTAATAAATGTTTAAAGCTTGACAAATAGTGAAGTAGATTATATTATTTGCTTAGTGACCATGTGGTCATTAAGTAAATTTTAAGTAGTTAATAAACAAGGGAGAAGAAGTATGCCTAAAGAGTTATTTTATGAATTAGATATGGACAAAAGGAATCGAATTATAAATGCAGGATTAAGTGAATTTGCACGATATAGTTACAATGAAGCATCTACTAATAGCATTGTTAAGAAAGCTTCCATAGGAAAAGGAAGTCTATTTAAATATTTCATTAATAAAGAGGATTTATATTTTTATATATTGGATTATATCATAGATGATTTTATAAAGGATTTAAAGGATGAGTTGTCAAAGCTTAAAGGAGAACTATTTCAATTTATTCTTAAATATGCAGAGATAGAATTCAATTGGTATATAAAGAACATTGATAAATATAATCTCATAAACCGTGCTTTTAATGACGACAACTCAAGTATATATAAGAAAACTGTAGAAAGATATAAGCTTACTGGGCTTTCTTTTTACAATAATATAATAGAAAGTGCTGAAATACAGAAATTGAGGTGGGATAGAGAAAGGATTTTAAATATTATAAGATGGGTTCTAGAAGGGCTTAACGAAAAGTTTATCAAAGAAGCAGATGGATATTCAAATATCAATGATATTAAGGACTGCTATATAAGAGAGCTTGGAGAGTATATTGAGATACTAAAAAAAGGAATGTATGATTAAATAGGGGGGAACTGTAATGTTTTACGGAGCAAAAGAAGGGAAGGTAGAAATTGGTGCAACGGATATGAACTATGTTACTTTTGGTAGGGGTCAAAAAAACCTTATTATTATTCCAGGATTAGGAGACGGATTAAAAACTGTTAAAGGAACAAAAATATTGCTTACAGTAATGTATAAACTATTTGCTAAAGAACATAAAGTATATTTTTTTAGTAGAAAGAATCATATTGAAGAGGGATATTCAACTAGAGAGATGGCAGAGGATCAAAGGATTGCAATGGAGAATCTAGGGATACAAAATGCTTATGTAATGGGTATTTCACAAGGAGGAATGATATCTCAATACCTTGCTATTGATTATCCTCAAATGGTAGATAAACTAGTTATAGGAGTATCTGTTTCTAAGCAAAATGATAATATGCAGAAAGTTATAAAAAACTGGATAGCATTGGCCAAGAATAATGATTATAAAAATTTAATTATAGATACTATGGAAAAAACCTTTACGGAGGATAGACTTAAAAAATATAGGTTGTGCTATCCAATTCTCACAAAAGCTGGGAAACCAAAAGACTTCAATAGATTCATTATTCAGTCTAATGCATGTCTTCATCATAATGCCTATGATGAATTGGATAAAATTAAATGTTCTACGTTAGTAATAGGTGGTGATAGTGATAAAATTGTAGGTGAAAATGCAAGCAAGGAAATGGCTGAGAGAATAAATAAAAGCAAGTTGATTTTGTACAAAGGTCTTGGACATGGAGCATATGAAGAGACTAAAGATTTTAACCGACAAGTATTAAGATTTCTTATATCTTAGAAATATCTATTAAAATATAAGCTTTGCCAGTTAAACCAATAGGAATTAGCAAAAAGAAAAGGTATGGACAAGATTTATTGGGGTATCTTAGTTAAGGTACTCTAGTTATTGTTTTTGAAAAATTATCCTATATAATTTTGGAGGATAAAGCTTAACCTTATATTAAAAATATTTTTAGTATAGATAGCAGGAATGGAAAAGAACTTTAGATAAAAAGCATATATATTATAATTACCACGTGAAATAAAGAAGGTGAAAAGGTTGGAAATTAAAACAATTATATTTAACAGCTTAAAATATATTGAGATAAATATTAATGAACCTATAAAAGCAGAAGATATAGCTAAAAATGCAGGATATTCATTATACCATTTCTCAAGGATATTTAAAAAACAAATGGGATTATCAATTATGGATTATGTAAAAGAAAGAAGGCTGATTAAGGCTTCAGAAGAAATATCAAATGGGAAAAAAATAATTGATATTGCATTTAATTGTGGTTACCAGTCACATAGTGGTTTCACAAAAGCATTTAAAAATAAGTTTGGCTTTTCACCAGCACTTTTGAGAGCATTTAGTTTTCAAATTAATAGTTTAGGAGGTAATTGTAATATGAGCCATGTATTTATGAACTATACGCCCATTCATTCTACAAAAGAAGAACTATATGAAATACTGATAAAAACTATAGATAAAAATATGTTAGAATACGACAATGAAAAGATTAATAAGGCATATGAACTTGCTTGTATAGCATATGATGGTAAGAAGAGATATTCAGAGGATGATTATGTAACACACCTAATTAATGTCGCTATTCTCTTGTCAGAGATGGAGGCAAATGAAGAAACAGTTGTAGCTAGTTTGCTACATGATATTATTTTGGAGGAATCTAGCATTTCTTTTGAAGAAGTTAAAAAGGAATTTTCTAACCGAACGATAGATATTATCAAAGGTGTAATGGAGTTTAATAGGGATGATAATATAATTGATGAAGATGTAATAATGATTAAACTAGCTGAAAGACTTCACAATATGAGAACAATTGAGTTTATGAATGAAAGTCGTTGGAAGGAGAAGGCAAAAGAAACATTGGAAATATTTTTGCCAATAGCAGTAAAACTGAATAATGAAAAGATAATAGCTGAACTAAATGATTTATCAGTAAAATATATTTAAGACTTTTTATATATGTCTTGAAATAATTTTTATAATAGAATTATGATATATCACTTTATGTTTGTTTTTTGAGGTATATTTAGGATAGAATAAGCTATGGGTTAGTAAGGTGTCTTTTAATTAAGATACCTTATTTTTTAATTTTAAATAATAAATTCTAAATAATATGTAATGAAAACTAAAATCCTTCGTATTAACATATGAGAGGGGATGGAAGTCATCGCCTACTACTTAGCTAAGTAAAAGTAAAGGAGGTTTTAAAGTGCAGCAAATTACATCTATAGATGTTTTAAGTAGACAGAGTAGTAAAGAAGAGTTATATAATAAAGAAAAAGAATTTACTAGTATATTTGAAGCTTATTATAAAAGAGTTTATAACTATATATATTATAGGGTGAGATGTTACTACACAGCAGAAGATTTGACTAGCCAAGTTTTTGAAAAGATTATGCTAAAGATAGATACTTATTCTGAGAAAAAATCACCATTTGAAGTATGGTTATTTGCCATAGCAAGGAATACAGTAAATGATTATTTTAGAAGTTCCCAGAAACATACATTTATATCCATAGATACGATTAAAGAGTTAATATCAAGAAAGAAAAATCCAGAAGATATGGTAGCAATATCAGAAACAAATGAGGAACTTTTTAAGGCACTAACTATTTTAAATAAAAAAGAGAGAAATATTATAGAACTTAAATTTGGAGCAGAGTTAAAGAACAAAGAAATAGCAGAAATACTAAATATTACTGAAGGTAATGTTGGAATAATCCTCTATAGAACCATGAAAAAACTAAATAAGGAATTAAAAAAGGAGGAAAATTAAGTATGAGTAGAAAAAGTATAGAAAATAGATTCTCAACAGATATAGATAAATATATCAATGGAATTGAAGAAGAAGAAAAAATAATGGAATCAGAAGAATATTACGAACTGCTAGAACTAGGAAAGTCTTTAACTAATAAGGATTTTAGTAAAAATAGCAACAAAAAAGAAGTATTTGATAATACTATAAAAAATATTAATGAATATAGAGAGGAAGTTATTATGAAAAATTCAAGAAAATCTAAACATTTTATAGGTAAAGTAGCATCTTTTGCATTAATATGTGGGTTAGGTTTTTCCATAATGCAGACGTCATTTGCCCAGGAGGTAGTGGGAAAAATAGTAAAAACTATATCACTGGGACATATAACAGTATATGAAGATGAATTTGTAGAAATGGAGTCATATCCTATTCCAGATAAATTAAAAGGTAAGATATTTGATAAAGATGGAAATCCACTAGAGGTATTTTCAAGAGATATGGAAAAGATATATACAGCTGATGGAATAGAAATATCTCATATAGATGGTGCAACAGGTGAGATAATAACTGTAGTTGAAGAGCAGAAAAAGAGACAAGAAGAGAATTTAATAGTTGAAGATTCTAGTAAATTAAATGATTATACATGTTTCAACGTTATACTTCCTACTTATTTACCAGAAGGATATAAATTTGATAGAGCAGAATTTTATAAAGATGAAAATGGTATTGTAGAGAATTCTAAATATATTGGTTTGTTTTTTACTAATGAAGAGACAGGAAAATATATCTATATGCAGCAACGATTTGCAGATGAAGAAACTGCATATGCAACTGGAGGAGATAAAATTGAAAAAATAGAAATTAATGGTGTAGATGCTGTTATTTACAGTGATAGGAATATAGATTGGGAAATGAGAGGTATTATTTATGCTTTATCAGGTAGAGGTGAGGTTACAAAAGATGAATTAATAAAAATTGCAGAGTCCATTAAATAAAAAGTTAAGTCATAACTAATATTTCAATGATAATTTAATATACTGTATTTTTATCTAATAACAAGATAAATCAATGCTGAGGAGCAGCTTGAATAGTGTTGTTAGAATTTTACACAGGAACGGATGGCTAATAGGCTATCCGTTCTTTATTCATTCATTGAAGAGACAAGTCCGATAAACGTCATGGGTTTGAGGACAGCATTCTCAAGTTATGCTCTTTTATTCCATGTTTACACTAATACTATATAAGCAGCTTTTATTAATATTTGTTTATATTCTGACCTAAATAAAATAGAATTAATTTCTCCTATGCTAATCTTGTGCTCAATTATATTACTAGATTTTAAGTAATTAATCATAGATAGTCCTTTTTATATGATAATTTTAATATGTTCAATACTGTGAAAACTACTATCCTATTTTTATTAGTATCATACCTTCTAATTTAAGCCAAGTGTAAACATATAATATCTTGATAAAGATAATCATTATCGATAAAATATATTATAAGGAATTTATATAATTATGTCACGAAACAAAAAATATAAAGGAGAATACAAAATGGAAATAGATTTAAATAAATTAGTAACTCATTTTGCAAATAATCATTTTAAGGTACAAACTGTATCCCATTATAAAATTAGTCCTGGAAGTAAAGGTTTTGAAAAATCAGCTCCATTACCAGGATTTATATTTCCTATTCATGGAAGGGCAAAATATTCTTTTAATGGAACCCCTTATATTACAGAAGTTGGGAGTATAGTCCATGGTGGGGCCAATATGGATTTAGGTAAACAAGTTATAGATAATAGTAATTGGGAGTTTATTATAGTTTTATATGATATTAATTACTTAAATAAAAGTGGATTAAACTTACATAATATACATTTTAAGTTAGATATAGGTGGAAATCCTAAGTTGACATCTCTTTTATGGAGATTAAAAGATATTTCAGAAAAAGAACATGAAATTGCTAGATTTCAAAGAGAGAATATTTTCAGATCTATACTAGAAGAAATCTTTATAAGCGTTCAGAATAGACAAAATAAAGGCATCGAAGCATTATTTAGGCAAGTGTCTTCATATATCCATAATCATTATATGGATAATATAACAGTAAAGGAACTAGCAGAAAAAAATGAAGTAAATGAAAATCAGTTGTTTTATGCATTTAATAAATATGCAGGAATGGGAACTGGAGAATATATAAAACAATATAGATTAAACTGTGCTAAAGAACTATTGATTAACAGTGAAAATACAATTTGCAGGATTGCGGAAAGTGTTGGATATATGGATCCCCTTTATTTTAGCAGAATATTTAAAAGGAATTTTGGGATAGCACCTAGTATTTATAGGGATAAATTCAGGAATAATCCATATTCAATTTAAGATTGCTTCATTCTAAATTCAATTTTTATATGCTATACTAAACAATGTGATTGAGAGTGATTATCAACTGTAAGCAAATAATAAAAAAAATAGTATTAGTTTTAGCCATCACTAAATACCACTTAATCTTTGACTATGACTATCTTAGTAGATAAATCAATTTAAATTTTCTAAGAATAGACATAATTAGCCGAATGCAAACTGCTACCATAGTCTGCATTTGGCTAATTATTTTATATACTAGAAACTAAATAAATTAATGGGAGGGCAAGAAAAATAAATGGTAAGTTCAAACAAAACAAAAACTGAAATTAAAAATATAGAATATGTGGATAAAGGAAGAACATGGGTTGCCTTACTGATTATATTATTAGGGTTAGGGTTTTTGTTTTTTCTTATGGCTTTTTCCATAACTAAAGGCTCTATAGAAATACCCCTCTCTTCAGTATGGGATGTATTATTTAGTTTTGATGAAAATAATACTCATCATCTTATTATTTTAGATATTCGCTTCCCTAGGGTTATAGCCAGTGCTTTAGTAGGAGCTGCTTTTGCCGTAGCTGGAGCTATTATGCAGGGAATTACAAGAAATCCAATGGCAGATTCAGGTCTTCTTGGTCTTAATGCTGGAGCTGGATTTGCTTTATCCATATGCTTTGCATTTTTTCCTAAGATGAAATATATACAAATTATTTTATTTTCCTTTCTAGGAGCTGCATTTGGAGCAGCACTTGTTAATGGCATAGCTTCATTTAGACGAGGAAGAGCTACTCCCATGAGATTGGTATTGGCAGGGGCAGCTGTAAGTGCTTTATTGTCATCCTTAAGTCAAGGGATAGCTTTGTATTTTAACGTGGCACAGGATATTATGTTTTGGGCAGTGGGTGGAGTTGCAGGTTCAAATTGGGAACAGATAAAGATTATGTTTCCATGGATTATAGGTGCATTAATAGGTGGAGTTATTTTATCTCACTCTATTTCTATTTCAAGTTTAGGAGAAGATGTGGCTAAAGGTCTTGGGCTGAATACGGCCATGATAAATGTTCTTTCATCAATAATAGTACTTATATTAGCAGGAGCTTCTGTATCTGTAGTAGGGACAGTAGGATTTGTGGGACTTATAATACCACATCTAGCACGATATCTTGTAGGTGTGGATTATAGGTGGATTATTCCAGTATCTGCTGTATTAGGGGCAATATTAGTTGTAGTTGCAGACTTAGGGGCTAGAACCTTAAATCCTCCATTTGAAACTCCTATAGGCCCTTTAATAGCCTTAGTTGGAGTGCCATTTTTTCTATATTTAGCACGTAAGGAAAGGAGGGCACTATAATGGAGAATATTAAACAAAAAAACGAAGCCCATAAAAATAAGGTTGCAAAACGTAATATAACCATACTAATAACTTGTCTTATATTATTAATATTATCCTTTGTTATTAGTATGAATACAGGATATACGAAACTATCTCCTAATGATACTTTAAAAACCCTATTTGGTGGAGGAAGTCATAAGGAAAAACTGATTCTATTTAAATTTAGGCTTCCAAGAATAGTGGTATCAATTCTTGTTGGTATAGGCTTATCATTATCTGGATGTATAATTCAAGGTATATCTAGAAACCCATTGGCAGATCCAGGTTTACTAGGTATAAATGCAGGAGCTGGCTTAATGGTTATATTGTATGTAATGTTTTTTGGTGCTAAGTCTTTTTTATCAGTGTTTACTTTACCGTTTTTAGCTTTAATTGGAGCAGGCATTACGGCTATTTTGATATATATTTTATCATATAAAAAGGGAGAAGGAGTCGCCCCTTTAAGGTTGATATTAACTGGAATAGCTATACAGGCAGGAATATCTGCATTAACTACTCTGCTTGTTATAAAGTTAGATGATACACAATTTGATTTTGTTGCTAATTGGCAGGCTGGAAGTATATGGGCTAGTAATTGGAATTTCGTTATGACTTTATTGCCATGGATTCTAATACTTGTTCCGTATATAATGATGAAATCAAGAGTATTAGATATATTAAACCTTGGGGATGAATTGGCATATAGTTTAGGGACAGAAGTAGAAAGAGAAAGGCAATTGCTATTAGGAGCAGCAGTGGCCTTGGCAGCATCTTCTGTATCTGTAAGTGGAAGTATTGGATTTGTAGGATTAATAGCTCCTCATTTGGCAAGAAGATTAGTTGGACCAAAACATAGGATATTACTTCCTACCTGTGCCTTAATAGGGGCAGTATTAGTATCTATATCTGATACTATTGCGAAAATAATAGTGCAGCCTTTGGAGATTCCAACAGGAATTGTAGTTGCTATTGTAGGAGCACCTTATTTCCTATACCTATTGTCAAGAAATACGCAGTAATGAAGGGAGTTGAAAATAGATGAATAGTATTAATACAGAAAACTTAAGCATTGCATATGAGGAAAAGCTCATAGTTAAGGGACTAGATATGTGTATTCCAAAAGGGAAAATAACTACTATTATTGGACCTAACGGATGTGGTAAATCCACTTTATTGAAGGCGGTGGGTCGTATTTTAAAGCCAAAGGATGGTATTGTTTACTTAAATGGTGAGGATATTCATAATTTGACCACAAAGGAAATAGCACAGAAAATGGCAATACTTCCCCAGTCTCCACAAGCTCCATCTGGACTTACTGTGGGAGAATTGGTGGCATATGGACGTTTCCCACATCAAAAAGGATTTGGGAAATTAAAGGAAGAAGATAAAGAAATAATTCAATGGGCTTTAGAGGTCACAAAAATATTGGAGTTTGAAACAACAATAGTAGATAACCTTTCTGGTGGTCAAAGACAGAGAGTATGGATAGCTATGGCATTAGCACAGGGAACTGATCTTATTTTATTGGACGAGCCTACTACTTATTTGGATTTATCTTATCAACTTGAAGTTCTGGAGCTTTTATATAATCTAAATAAGAAACAAAATAAAACAATTGTAATGGTATTACATGATTTAAATTTGGCCTCTAGATTTGCAGACCATATGGTGGCAATTCGTTGTGGAGAAATTATATCTCACGGAGATCCAGAAAAGGTAATGACCCCTGAAATCTTAAAAGAAGTATTCAATATTGATGCTCATATAGTTAGGGATCCACGAAAAGGTTGTCTCACCTGTATTTCATATGATTTGATTAAAAATAAAAACAATATGTGTGCAAAAATATGTGGAGGTATGAATATATGAAAAAAATTGCTATTTATGGAAAAGGTGGTATAGGAAAATCTACTACTGTATCCAATATATCAGCTTCATTGGCATCTATGGGATTAGTTGTATTACAAATAGGTTGTGACCCTAAAGCGGATTCTACCAGAAATTTAACTGGTGGAAAAAATATTCCTACCGTATTAGAGACACTTCGCAAAAATGGAGACGCTGATTTAGAAGAATTAGTATATAAGAGTACAACGGGAGTTCTATGTGTTGAAGCAGGTGGACCAGTTCCAGGTGTAGGCTGTGCTGGCAGAGGAATAATTACAGCTTTTGAAAAGTTAGAGGAATTAGATGCCTATGAAAAATATAATCCTGATATAATACTTTATGATGTTTTGGGAGATGTGGTCTGCGGTGGCTTTGCAATGCCAATTAGAGGCGGATATGCTGAAGAAGTGTGCATTGTAACTTCTGGAGAGATGATGTCATTATATGCAGCTTCAAATATATCCTATGCAGTTAAAAGTTTTGAAAATAGGGGATATGCTTCTCTAAAAGGCCTTATACTTAATGCTAAAAATATTGAAGGTGAAAATGAGTTGGTGGATAATGCTGCAAAAGAAATTGAGACCTCTGTTATATATCGTATGCCTCGCCATCCTCTAGTACAAAAAGCAGAAGAACAGGGAAAAACTGTGGTTGAAGCATTTCCAGATTCAGATATGGCAGAGCATTATAGAAATTTAGCTAAGCTATTATTAGATGGAGGTGATGCTAAATGAATAGAATACAGCATCTAAAAAAGATAGCTTCTGTTAAATCAAATGCTGGAATAAAATTTTTAACATCAGCAGCTTTTCCTGGAAGCCACTGTCCATTGCATACATCCCTAGCTTTAAGTACAAATATTAGAGGAATGTCTACTTTAGTAGTAGGAACTGCAGAATGTAGTATTTACAGTAGAAATGTGGTTAAAAAAGCCAGATATTCAGAAGAAACTTTGCATTGGATGTATGTTTTGGATTCTAATGAAGTGGTTTTTGGATGTAGAAAGGGAGTAATAGATGCCATAAAGGAAATGGACAAAGAAGGAGCAGAAGCCATTATGGTGATTTTGACCTGTGTTCCAGAAGTAATAGGAGAAGATATCGAAGGAATTATTCATGAAGTACAACCTCAGGTAAAAGCTCGTCTTAGCTCAGTATTGATGGGACATTTTAGATGCAATAGCCATCCTTCAGGATATTGGAAAACATTATTATCTTTTGGAGGTATGATGGAAAAGAGAGATATAAACTCTAATATAGTTAATATACTTGGACGTAGTACAGATGAGGATAATATTCCAATGCCAGAACTTCTAATGGAACTTGAAAAAAAAGGATTTCATCTACGGATGCTTGCACCGAAATCAGATATTAAGGATTTCATTGGGGCTACAGATGCAAAGCTTAATCTAGTTATTTCTCCATATATGAATCCATTGGCAGATATGATGGATAAGCAATTTAGTATTCCATTTATAAGCCTACATGAGATTTATAATGTTTTAGAAATAGATGAAACATATAGAAAAATAGAGGAAATATTAAGTATATCTTGGGATAATAGATTTGATGAGCTTAGGGAAAAAGCTCTAATGGCGGAAAAAAAAGCAGAAAAGGAGCTAGGGGGATTAAGATATATTTCCACAGGTAGAAATCCAATACCTCCATTGGCTTTAGCTTTTTATTTAAATAAATTTAATATGATACCAATTCTGCTTCATATGGAAGAATTTTATCCAGATGATCGTCAATGGGCAAAAAAACTAGAAGAAGTAGGAATAAATCCTTTTGTTTGTCATATGGTGAATGATAAAAGAGATGCACCAGTGTTAGAAGAGTTAGAACCAGATTTGTCCTTTGGAGAAATCTTTGAAGGAACAGGGAAAGTACCTTGTGTGTCTTATTTATATGAATTATATGGTCAAATAGGATATGAAAGAACAAGCTTTTTATTAAATAGAATTATGAATACTTTAGAAAATCATAAAAATAAAGGAGGGATTTAAATGGGACTTCATCGATTTAGCCCACCTCTGTCAGGAAGAATGGGAATTTTGAGAACTCTTGCACCAATACGGGATTCTGCAATAATAGAATATGGATGTATGGGACATATGATGTATGGAAGGATGTTTCTAAATAGAGCAGGAGTGTCTGGTATGGCTAAAACATATTCCACTCATATTGATGAAGCAGATATTTCATTAGGAGATACAACAAGACTGAATCGAGCTATTGCTGAAATTGTAGAGAAAGATAAACCAAAAGTTATTTTCTTACTTCCATCTTCAGTTCCACAAGTAATAGGCACAGATTTACCAGCAATATGCAAAGAACTTCAACCTGAATATCCAGATATTCCGTTAATTCCATTTGGATATGGTGGTTTTGATGTCTTTGGATATAGAGGAGTCCAAGAGGCACTTTTGCTTTTAGTTAAAACTTTACCTATAGATATAGAGAAATCTAAACAGAAGACCTTTAATATTATAGGTTCCTGTGCAGATCTCTTTCGTTTTCAAGCTGATGCAGATGAGCTTATTAGAATTATGGAAGGATCTTTTGGAATAACGCCTACATGTGTTATGACTTCTCATACCAATGTTGATGATATATGGAATATGGGAAATGCAAGTATAAATTTAGTCATAAGGAGGGAAGGAATTCCTGCAGCTGAATATTTACAAGAAAGATTTGGTATTCCTTATTTAGTAGGTAGACCTTATGGTATTAAAGGTACCATTAAATGGATTGAGGATATTGAAAAGATATTAAATATTCCTTCTAATATAGAATTTATAAAGTCAGAAGAAGAAATAGCGAAAAATCAAACACTTCCTACCATACCATTTTTTAAGCACATATTCCGTTCTCATCCTGAGGAAGGTACAATTTGCTTAGGTGGCCATGCAGATGTGGTAAAAGGGATACTTACCTATGCAACGGAAGAAATGATGTTTAATAAGGGACCTTGTTGGTGCGATTCATCTGATATGTCTAGTGAAGAAATTCCATATTTAACAGAGGAAGAGTGGACAGCTATAATAAAATCAAATAAAAAAAGTTTATTAATGGCTAGTGGTGAAGCTCTTGAATGGGGAGGAGGAAATTTATCACTTCAAATATCCAATCCAGATACAAAATGGAGAT
Organism: Tissierella pigra; assembly: GCF_009695605.1. Classification (GTDB taxonomy): domain Bacteria; phylum Bacillota; class Clostridia; order Tissierellales; family Tissierellaceae; genus Tissierella; species Tissierella pigra. The sequence goes on along the minus strand of NZ_VUNQ01000043.1, from coordinate 2,733 downwards.
TAAATCCTTATCTATCTCCATTTGTAGGATTTAGAGGTGCTCTTAATTTAATTGATTTATGGCTTAATGCTGCCTTAGATCAGGATCATGATTAGAATAAATATATATGTCATTGAATTAGAAATTTTCTATTAGTTATAAAAAAATCTCTTTTCTGGTTTGAATTTTATTTTGACTCTTGCCAGAAAAGAGATTTTTATTTTGAAAAAGTATAAGTTGTTTTACAATACCTTATTTAGAATACATTTCAGTTAGCTTTTCAGCTGCAAGACGTAATGTTAGTGGTCCGAAACTATTCATATTCTCATCAAAATAGTAAATTCGTCCATTTTTAACTGCATCCATAGATTGCCATACAGAGGAAGATTCCATACTTTCAACAAAGGATTTAGACATGTCATAATTATGCTGAAACACAATATAATATGGATTCATTTCTGCTACGGCTTCCAAAGACATTGAATCAGCAGCATCTGAAAATCCTTCTGGCTTTGTAATTCCAAAGATTTTGTAGTACTTTGCAGTTCCTTGGGCAATAAAATTTTTCCCATCAGTACGGAAAAGCCCAAAGGTTCTATCTTCATATGATGCCAATGTATCTTTTGTGTCAGAGATTTCCTTTTCAATTTCCACAATAAGTTTTTTTGCTTCTTTCTCTTTTCCTAAAAGCTTTCCAATCATTAAAAGCTGTTCTTGCCATGTGGAATTATAATCTAGCTGTACCACTGGTGCTATTTCTACAAGCTGATCATAGGCATCAAGACCAGCAGGATTATGGAAAGTCACTAATAAATCTGGATTTGACTCTAAAACTGCCTCAAGATTCAAATCCCTAGAACTGCCCACTACTGTCATGTCCACATTTTCAAGATAAGGTCCAAATAACTCTGACTTATCAAGTCCTTCAGTTTCCCCCAATTTATTCCCTATAGCTGCTGCAGTGGGAGGTGTATCAAGTGCTAGAAAATGTTCCATATAAACCACATGGAGAAGAGTTATTCGTTCTGGCTGTTTCTTCAAAACAATCTCATTTCCTGCTGCATCTGTAATGGTTCTAGGCCAAACTGCTTCCTTAATTGGTTCTTGACCTCCTTCATCTACATTTGATGTGTTTTCAGATATATTTGTGTTATTATCTTCCACTGGTGCTTTACTACAACCAGCTAAAACCCCTGTAAGTAAGGTTAAAACCATGATTAATACTATAAGTTTTTTCACATTAAGTCCTCCATTATAAATTTGTTAGTTAGCCTTGGGTAACTAATCTTAGATTCAAGTATAGCAAAGGGATTTTTATATTGGAATAGATAAATTCTGAAAGTCCTATGGATTATTTTTGAATCATTTATGAAAGAATAAATGGGTCTATTTTATCATCTACAGTATCAAAAGAAAGCCATCTACTTATTATTAACCTACAAATCAAATCTACAAACCTCTTAAAACACAGTGTTATTTACGGTCTATCACTTATAGTCACTATGGATGATTATTGCAAGAGTTATAGGAGTTTTACAATTATTTTATTGGGTATATAAAAAGGACTTATTAAAATTATCCATAGCAGTACATTGTTTAGTTAACTTTACTGATGTTATTTCTTTAGTTATGTTATTGTAGATTTTATATAGAGGTACAACTTGGAAAAATTCGACTTAATAGTGTTCTAAAGAATATATTAATTCTTAAGCTACAGAGAATATTTCAATAATGGCTCAAGGATGAACATAAAGTTTAATAATCTTTATAGGCAGTATTAGAAACACTTAGGGCAAATGTTCAAAGCCTCCAGAACCATACTTTTATGATTAATAAATTAGAAATTATACTGTAATTATGAAAATCCATATTTTATGGTGTAGATAAATAGAATTATGTCAGGTAAAGAATGAATATATAATAGAAAGTTGTGATGTATATGAAGATTATATCCATAAAAAAGTCTCCTGAATATAAAGATGTAGCAATTAAATATTTTCAAAGTAAATGGGCATCTCAAGATAGTATGAATGTCTATAGTGATTGCATAACAAACTGTATTACTACATCAAACTCGTTGCCACAATGGTATTTGCTGATGGACAAAGGGGAGATAATTGGTTGTGCTGGACTTATTACCAACGATTTTATTAGTCGCATGGATTTATATCCTTGGGTTTGTGCTTTATACATAGAGAAAGAATATAGAGGAAATGATTATGGCTCTATTCTATTGGAACAGGCCAAGAAAGATGCAAAGATAGGTGGCTTTTCTTACTTATATCTTTGTACAGGGCATATTGGATATTATGAGAAATATGGATTTAGATATATAGGTACGGGCTACCATCCTTGGGGGGACAGTTCTCGTATATATTGTGTAGATTTATAAATTTGATGATAGGATATATCTTTCATAGAAATATTTTATATAAGAAAAAGACATTCGTTTAATGACAAATGTCTTTTTTATTGACATAACAAAACAAGAGTGATAATATAAAATTATATCGCCACTTTTAAGCAGATGATTACTATTATCCAATTATAGTATATAACTTTTCGAAGTCAATGTCAATAGTTTTTTAAAATAATTTTATTCTAGAGAAGTCAAACATATGTGACACGACCTCTGAAAAATTTTCTCTGAATAATGCTGTGGTTTTCTTAAATTGCTAGTAATTATTTTGTCAAGGAGGAAAGCGATAGCGATCCTTGATTAAATAATTATTAGTAATACCATCTTAAGCAGCA
>NZ_VUNQ01000042.1 GCF_009695605.1 Tissierella pigra | reverse complement strand
CTGTTATAATTGTTTTCATAAGGAAAGATCCCTCCGATTTTTGTTTGTTATGGTAAACAACATTATATCAGAGGTCTTTCCTTTTTTCATATTTACTTGTCACAAATGTATTGTCTCATATCAAATATTAAATTTTATCTGCTTGTTGTATATGTTAGTATACCCTATTAATTATGATTTCCTACTTCTATTTACATTAACCTTATGTATTTATTTACCTAATTAAATCATTAATTTTATTCTATAAAATTAATGTGATAAATGCTATACTAATTATAGTAAACTATTGGGGAGGAATGGAATGTTAAAGGATTTAATTCAAAGTGGATTTGGAGAAGAAGAAAATTTCAATTGTGCTGAAAAAATATTATCTGGTGCCAATATTGCTTATAATTTAAATTTAAGTTCTGAATCTTTAAAACTATCATCTGGATTTGGTGGAGGTATGGCTATAGAATCTGTATGTGGTGCACTTACTGCTGGGATTATGGTATTAAGCCATAAATATGTGGAAGGTATAGGACAAGAAAGCGATAAAATCCAAGAAATAAATCAAAGATTCTTTAGAGAATTTATAGACGAAATGGATAACATTAACTGTTCCCATCTTAGAGCAGTTCATAGTAAAGAGGATATAGGATGTTTTGATATAATCTTAAAAGCTGCTGAAATATTGGATAAATTAATGATTAAATAAAAAACTAGACTATAATCTAGCTTTTTTGTATAATTTTTAGAGATGATTTTATTTAATGAAGGGAGATACACATGAGTATTTTAACCGTAACAAATTTAAGCCATGGTTTTGGCGATAGAGAAATATTAAAAAATGTATCCTTTAGATTATTAAAGGGTGAACACGTAGGATTAATTGGTGCCAATGGAGAAGGAAAATCCTCTTTTATGAATATAATAACTGGAAAACTAGAGCCTGATGAGGGTCAAGTAGAATGGGCAAAAAGAGTAAGAGTAGGATATTTAGATCAGCATACATCCCTTGAAAAAGGTCAAACCATAAGAGATGCCCTAAAAGGAGCTTTTAAATATCTCTTTGATTTAGAGCAGGAAATGCAGGAAATGTATTTGAAAATGGGTGAAGTGTCAGAAGACGAACTTACAGCTTTACTTGAAGAAGTAGGAACTATACAGGATATATTAGACCATAATGATTTTTATATCATAGATGCTAAAGTTGAAGATATTGCAAGAGGACTTGGTCTTGATGATATAGGTTTAGATAGAGATGTAAATGATTTATCTGGAGGACAAAGAACTAAAATACTCCTGGCTAAACTCCTTCTAGAAAAACCAGATATTTTGTTACTTGATGAGCCTACTAACTACTTAGATGAACCTCATATTATTTGGTTAAAGAGATATTTACAGGAATATGAAAATGCTTTCATCCTTATATCTCATGATATTCCTTTCTTAAACTCTGTTATTAACTTAATCTACCATATGGAAGATAAGGAACTAACCAGATATGTAGGAGACTATGATAATTTCCAAAAAGTCTATGAAGCTAAAAAAGCTCAATTAGAGGCAGCCTACAAAAAGCAACAACAAGAAATAGCTGATTTAGAAGATTTTGTTGCTAGAAATAAGGCTAGGGTTTCCACAAGAAATATGGCTATGTCTAGACAAAAAAAATTAGACAAAATGGAATTAATCGAACTGGCTCGTGAAAAACCAAAACCAGAGTTTAATTTTAAAGAAGGAAGAACTGCTGGCAAATTAATATTCCAAACTAAGGATTTAGTCATAGGATATGATGAACCTTTATCAAAACCACTTAATCTGAGAATGGAAAGAGGACAAAAGATAGCTTTAATTGGTGCTAATGGTCTTGGAAAAACTACTTTGCTAAAAAGTATATTAGGTGAAATTAAATCTGTATCTGGAGAAGTAGAATTGGGCGATAACCTTGAAATAGGATATTTTGAACAAGAAATCAAAGATAAAAATAATAATTCCTGCATAGATGAGATTTGGCAGGTATTTCCAGGACTTACTCAATATGAAGTTAGAGCAGCTCTGGCAAAATGTGGACTGACTACTAAACATATAGAATCAAAAGTAATGGTGTTAAGCGGAGGAGAACAAGCAAAGGTACGACTTTGTAAGTTAATCAATAAAGAAACCAATGTTCTGATTCTAGATGAGCCTACTAACCACTTAGATGTAGATGCGAAGGAAGAATTAAAAAGAGCATTGAAAGCTTATAAAGGAAGTATCCTACTTATATCTCACGAGCCTGATTTTTATAAAGATGTGGCTACAGATATATGGAATTGTGAAACTTGGACAACTAAAATATTTTAATAAAACAACCTTGGATTTATGAAGTATAGACTTCATAAATCCAAGGTCGTTTATTTTTTACTGAAAATATGTGTGATTGTAAATGCAACTAACCCTGCTCCATAAGCCATTAACTTCATATTGATACTTAAATTACTGTCAATAATTGATATATAAGTATACAATATAATAATCACTACAAACCTTTGATAAAACTTACCAAGAAAAGGCTTATCGTTATATTTTTTATTGCGAGTCTTATAATATATGAAAATGAAGAAAATAGCTATAACAAAGATAGTAAGATATCTTAATATCTTATTTGAAAATATTACACCAAAGGAATAAAGAGTGTATATAACAGCTCCTAGTATATATTCTAAATAATTTAAAACTTTTTCCTCTTTATTCATCTTTTACACTCCCACTCATTTTTATAGTTTAAATAATTGTACTAAATCGCTTAATCTAGTAGCGCTGGTTGCTTGACTTTCAGCAGCAGAAGCTATTTGTTCTAAAGACAATAAGGTCTCTTTCATTCCACCCATTATTTCTTCTGAATTTGAAGATGTATTCTCCATATTACTTGCAACATTTTGGATTACTGATGCTATTTCTTCAGTTGAAGCATTTAGTTCTTCAGACATGGCTGCTATTTCTTGAGATAAATTATTTACAAATACTGAATCATTTTCATAACTAATTCCTGTATCTATTAGTAACTCATAATCCTTAGTTACCTTATCATTTATAAATGTTAAAGTTTCTCTGGAATTATCAGATAAATTGTTAAATGCTAAACTTACATCTTCCACGACTTTTTGTATAGCCCCTACATAGTTATTGGATTCCTCTGCTAATTTCCTTATTTCATCTGCTACTACTGCAAATCCTCTACCTGCTTCACCTGCTCTAGCTGCTTCTATTGCCGCATTTAGTGCTAGTAAATTAGTTTGAGATGCTATGGATGCTATGGATTCTGCTATTATTGTAATCTCATCAACTACTTTTCCTTGTTCTATTGCATTTAATATGGCCTGTTCTTTTTCATCTAAAAGTTTTGCTGTAACTGTTTTAGATTCTTGACCTTGAATCTTTATTTTTTCCGCTCTTTCTTTAATCTTGGTTGATTCTACACTTCCTTCAGAAGAACTAGATGCAAGTTGAGTAACTCCAGAGTTTACCTCTTGTATTGTGGCTGTTAACTCTTCTGTAGCTGCATTTATCTCTTGTATATCATCTACTATACTTAAAGTATTATTGGATATTGACTCGAATCTGAAATTGACTTCTTCTATTGTTGCAGAAAGTTGTTGTGACGATGCAGACACCTCTTGAGATTCTTGAGATATTTCCATTATTGTAGATTTTATCTTATTTTGGGCCTCTTTTAATGCTATTATAAGCTGACCTAATTCATCCTTGGATTTAGACTCTTCCATTTCAAACCCTAAATCTCCTTGGCCTAAAGCTTCTGCAAATTTTAAACCTTTTTTCACAGACTTGGATATATAATTAGATAGTAAATATCCAAATAATAAAGCTACTAAAATTCCTATTGTAATTATACTATACATAAAAATCATTGTATTTCTATATATCAAATTGTTGCTTTCATTTTGGGCTTGTCCCAATTCTTGATTTATTTCTATTAATTTATTAATATCATTGATTACAACATCAACATATGGATCTAATCTTTTAATCTCCTGAAGTCTATCAAATTTCTCAGTTTTAAGTTTACTTACTATTCCATTACGTTCTTCTCTATATTTCATCAAATTTTTATTGAACCTTTCCCATGCCTCTGATTCAGTTTCTACTAGATCTCTAGAACCGTATGATTCTATTATGCTGGCAGTATTTGCCACTATATCATCTATCTCCTTAGCGTAATCTTCCACTACGACTCTATATTCTGTAGTACCCATATATTGAAGAATTAGAACAACATCCAATATATTTTCTTTTATTATATGTAATTCATCTATACCTTGTAAATAATCATCATACATTTCAGATGAACTATTATTGATTCTTTCAATAGCTAATGTTCCAAATGCTCCCATTGCAAATAATAATACTAGAATAATAGCAAAACTAAATATTAGTTTAAATTTTATTGAAGCATTTCTTATTATTCTCATTTCTATTCCTCCTTTTATTATTTATGTCATCTACTGCCCTTATAAGTCAGAACATTCAATATCCTAAAATAATCACCTCCATGGAAGAAGTTCTCTAAGATTTAGAATATCGACTCAAATCAGTTATTTATATAATAACAAATTTTTACAATGTAAACAATGATAAATCTGTTTCTACCTGACTATTCAACATAGAAAATCATTACAAAGAGCTGTTCACTCTAAGTTTTATATTTTTATTTCGACTCTCAAAATATATCTTTAATATTTGGAAATTTGTGTTATAATAGAATTGACTAAATATTTCGAAAGGCGGGATAACATGCGTTGGAGTTTAAAGGAATTATATACATCTTTTGATTCTAAAGAATTTATTTCTGATTTGGAGAAACTTGATTGTTTAATAGTAGAATATAGTAAATGGGCTGATGAAAACTTAGGCTCTAGTGATAATACAGTGGAAAAAACGGAAAAATATATTGAGTATTCTCGAGAGTTAAATTCATTGTTTTCAAAGCTTTCTGCTTTCGCTCATCTTACAAATACAGTAGAGGCCAAAAATGAAGATGCCCTTAAATATCTTGATAGATTAAGAGTAAAAGGTTCAGATTTAACTAAACCTGATGTACAGTTCCAAAACTTTGTGAAGGATATAGATAATCTAGAGGAAATAATAAATTCATCAGAATTATTAAAGGAACATAAATTTTATTTAGAACAGATTAAAGATAAAACAAAATATATGCTTAGTGAGAAAGAAGAAGTACTTATATCAAAGATGTCAAATACAGGTTCTTCTGCATGGTCTAATCTTCAAAACATGGTATCGTCAACTCTTATGGTAGACATAAATATAGATGGGGAAAATAAACAATTGCCATTCCCTGCTGCAAGAAATCTAGCATACGACAAAGACCCTGCAAAGAGAAAAGCTGGATATGAAGCTGAGTTGAAGGCTTATAAAAAAATCGAAGAATCTTCTGCCGCTGCATTAAATGGTATCAAAGGTGAGGTAATCACTACTTCAGCCCTTAGAGGATATAATTCTCCTTTAGAAGAAACTTTGGTTAAATCTAGAATGGATGAAGAAACTCTAAATGCTATGCTTACAGCTATGAGAGAATTTCTTCCAGTATTCCATAAATACTATAGAAAGAAAGCAGAATTATTAGGTTATTCTGATGGACTTCCATTCTATGAAATGTTTGCACCTATGGGAGAAGTTAATAGAACCTTTACTTATGATGAGGCTATGGATTATATAATCAAAAACTTTAGAACTTTCTCCGATAAATTGGCTGATTTCGTTGAAAATGCTCATAAAAATAATTGGCTAGATGTAGAACCAAGGGAAGGAAAAAGAGGAGGCGCATTTTGCTCTAACTTACATCCTATAAAGGAAAGTAGAATACTTTCTAACTTCAATGGCAGTTTCTCAAATATGACTACTTTAGCTCATGAGCTAGGTCATGGTTATCATGGACTTAATTTAAAAGATGAGAGTATACTAAACAGCAGATACCCTATGCCAATAGCAGAAACGGCTTCTATATTCTGTGAAACCATAGTTGTAAATGCAGCTTTAAAAGAAGCCAGTGATGAGGAAGCTTTAAGTATATTAGAATCTTCCATATCTGACGCAGGTCAAGTTATTGTAGATATATATAGTAGATTCTTATTTGAATCTGAATTGTTTGAAAGAAGAAAGACTCATGCTCTTTCAGTAAATGAACTTAAAGAAATAATGATGGATGCTCAAAAAGAAGCTTATGGTAATGGCTTAGACCACAGTATTCTTCATCCATATATGTGGTTAAATAAACCTCACTACTATTCAGCAGGACTTAATTTCTATAACTTCCCATATGCTTTTGGACTGTTATTCTCTAAGGGACTGTATGCAGAGTATCTAAAACGTGGAGAAGAATTTATAAAAGAATATGATGAACTACTAAATGCTACAGGTAAGAATAATATTAAAGACGTGGCTCTAAGAATGAATATAGATGTTCATGACCCTGAATTCTTTAGAAATTCACTAAGACTAATAGAAAAAGACATAGAAAAGTTTATAGAATTAGCAAGTAAATAATTCGTGAAATAATAATAGCTCCAATTTTGGGTATTATGTACCAAAAATCGGAGCTATTATTTATAATAGATATTCTATAAAGAATACAACTTTTGATAACATAGTTATAAGGGATTTTTTAATCAACGACATATTTTTCTCATCAACCGATTCATCATAAATATAGTTATAGTCCTCACCTACTTGAAGACTACCATTTATGTCCACAGATATTGTGTCTTTTAACTGTTCTGTAAAATCCTCACTATGGATGATTACCATAGATTCAGTATTGATATAAGAGCTTCTATGGTCGAAATTAAATGAACCTATAACACTTATATTATTATCAAATACATAAGTTTTAGTATGCAGAGATTCCTCTCCTTGAAATTCATAGAGTTTTATCTTAGAATCTATTATTTTATTCCTATGATTTGCGTATCCTGAAACTGCCAAGGGATTTGGACTTAATGCAAAAGAATTAGTCAATATATTTACTTTCTCTAAATCTATATCATACATATTTAGTTTATTCCTCATATTTCTTGAAGGTATTATATATGGACTTTGAACAAATATTGAATCTTCTGCATTTGAACCTAGTCTTAGTAATTCTTTTAAGCAATTTGGATCTGTGTTTAATCTACCTATGGGATTATGGACAAAGTCTATATTTTTAGTTGGTATAGTTTCATTATACCAATCTACACCATTTAAAATTTCAGGATTTTCATCTTCGAAACTATTAAATCTGTCTCTTAATTTCTCACCAAATTCTTGTCCTCTATTTTTTCGTTTATTTGTCATTTTCTTTACTGATGGCTTTGAATAATCATAATTCCATAAATCGTTATAATATTTCTCCATCTTATATATAACACTGTTGTCATTGTTAGAAGGATTATCATTAAATATAAGTACATCCCTATCATCTACTAATTCAATTTCTGTAGAATCCTGTAAGAAATATTTATCTCCTATATTTCGACCTCCTATAATGGCAATTTCACTGTCTGCAATTATAAACTTATCATGTAGTCTATTGTTCCATGCCCAAGGTGTGAAAAAATTAAAAGGCTCATAAAGTTTTAATTGAATATTAGGATGTTCTTTAAATGTATATATGGTATCACCAAGATCTCCTCTTAAATTATGAAATAATCCATCTAATAAAATCCGTACTTCTATTCCTCTATCTGCTGCGTCTAAAATACCTCCTAAAAAAGTTTCTGTTGATACCCCATCGGATAAAAAATAATAAGAAATGTCCAAGGAATTTTTAGCATTTCCCACAATGTTTAGCCTAGTCAAATAGGCATCAGTTCTTTCTTCTACAAGGACTACTCTATCTTGTCCTGAAGCCTCTATAGATGATTCATTTAAGTTGGTAAACTCTCCATATTGTTTTTCTTTAGGTTTATGAATGGCAAATATCAATATGGAAAATATAAATATATATATTAAGTAGATATTAAAAATCTTTTTAGAAATTGTTTTTAGATGTGTTTTTTTATCCAATTTTTTCACCCTCTTTAATTACAATTATTAATTTCATTTTATATATATTCCTAAAATAATAAAACTATTAGCAATCTCAACTGAAATGCTAATAGTTTTTATATCATAATTAATTTTAACTGTCAACTGCCATACGTTCTTTATAAATAGCTTTTTATCTGTGTTTTTTGATTTTTGAATTTAAGTCTCGAAATCAGAATTATTTAATTTTCAGTCTGCTTTAAGTTTATCATCAATGCAAATACAATAGTTCCATAGGCTATAAAGGATCTAAAATATTCTCCTAATGCTGGGTTTTTAAATATATTTTGTCCTGCTAAAGGTGATACAATAAATAAGGTATGGAACAAAAATATTCCTATAAAAGCATTTCTTATATTTGCCTTTCTAAAGGTAGCTCCTCCTGCTAGTAAAGCTGCTGCTGAAAATATATCTAAGTTTAAATGTCCTGTATATACATTTAAAACTCCAAGGTTTTGTATATACATTAATTGGGCTAAAGAAGCCAACAGTGTGGACAAGACAATTGATGTTCTTCTAGTCCTATCTACATTAATACCTAATTTCTCTGATAATACCATATTTTCACCTACTGCCTTAATATGGTATCCTATTTTCGACTTAGTTATTAGATATACTATAACTCCTACTAGTACAATGATTATTATGGGTATTAATGAGCCTTCTGCATCTCCTATTTTTATAGGGAGTATATTTCTATATAGATTTCTATAGTTTCCTGCATCTAACATACTTTTTACGCCTATACCTCTTGTAAGTAGTATATCTGGATTAAATGGCTTAATTACAGTACCATAACCTACCATAAATATAAGCTGATATAAATTTGTTCCTAAAAATCCTATTACCATACTTGCTATCATTTCTTTTCCCTTAGCTTTATTTAATATAGTTCCAATTATATTTCCAAAGATAATAGATAGTATTATACTAAATATTATTGCTACAACAAATCCTAATTTAGGTTCTAATCCCATATCTATTACAAGTAACATTCCTATCTGTCCAGCTATTGCCCCTATTGTAATGGAAAAATTGATTCCCATTCCTGCCATAATAGGAAGAATAAGAGCCAATAGAAATATTCCGTTTCTAACAAATCTATTATATAACTCTCCCAGTATGAAATTGCTGCTTACTTTAGCTGCCATAATACCTAAAATAGATAAAATCAAGAAAAATGACGGTACATAATAATTCTTATATTTTTTCATTTGTCTTCTTCACCCCTTCATATAGGAACGCATATAAAATAATTCCATTGGTAACTATCATCCTTATGACCTCTGACATTTCAGGTATTAATAGTACGTTGGCTACTGGAACTGAAAGTAAAAATGTAGTTTGATACAAATAAGTACCTAGCATAACTTGAAATACAGTTGCCTTTTTTTTAGATGCTCCTCCAATTAATATTGCTGATACTGCGGGAAAAGCCATCATAAAAGGACCATCATACAAATGAACAAATCCATAGCTTTGAGAATATACAATTATTCCTATTGCAGCTAAAATAGTAGAGAATATAATTCCATAGGTTCTATATTTGTTTATATTTACTCCTGATAATTTAACAAACACTTCATTTTCAGCAATAGCTGCCATGGTTATTCCCATTCTTGTTTTTCCAAATAAATAAACTATAAGGCATAATAATAGGAAGAATAATATTAACCCTAATGGAATAACAAGGTCTCCTATATTTATTTCAAGGAAACTATCTAAAATCTTACTGAAATAATTTTCTAAATTAATCTTAGGTCTTAATCCTTGTCCACCTACAGGATAAAGCATTTGTCTGTTTTTAAAAGGTGCTAAAGACCAAAACAAACTCATTATAGGTATAAAGGAAAAGCCTACAAATGTACCTACTATTTCCTCATTTCCTTTTAGTTTATTTAGTATAAATGAATAAATATATCCAAATAATATGGATACAACAACTCCAAAGAATATGGAAGTAATAAAGCCAATCCATCCAGTTAATCTGAATTCAATGGCTATACACATTCCAACTAATCCTGCTGATATTCCTATGGGTAGTCCAAAGTTTCTACCTGCTCCTACATTTATCATTGGTACTAGAGATAGTACTAAAACCCCATTCATTACCCACTTTATTAAAGAGTCGTTTATCATATCAATATATGATATATGGATGAATTTAAGACTAATTGTTAGAATAAGTAAATAGGTTATTATAATTAGTTGTGGTGGCTCTATTTTAAATTTAAGCTTCTTCATCCTCATTCAATCTCCTTCCTGATATTGCTAAACTAAACTCCTCACTATCAAAGTCCTTATGAAATATTTTAAATACCTTATTCTCATACATAACAGCTATACGGTCACAAACCCTTTTTAATTCTGACACTTCTCCTGAGGATATAATAATTGTTGTATTCTTTTCTTCATTTAACTTCAACAACATATCCAGTATAATTTCCTTAGAGTATATGTCGATTCCTCTAGTAGGCTCTCCTACAAATAGAATTTCTGGATTTATAGTAATAGCTCTTCCGATACAGACTTTTTGTTGATTTCCACCACTTAATTCTCGTATTTCTTGCTCTATATCTCTAACCTTAATATTTAATTCTTCAATCATATTATTTGAATATCTATATATGGCTTTATAGTTTAAAGGAGATAGATGTTTTAATCTAGGATATTTCATAAATTTATTTTGCTTATCATAGGATTCAAAGACTAAGTTTTCCCAAATACTATGATTTAAAAGTAAACCCATTTCCTTTCTTTCATTAGGTAAAAGATATATTCCTTTTTTTATCATTGCATTTGAGTCTTTTATATTCAGTTTTTCTCCTTTATATCGTACATCTCCATCCATATGATATAGCCCCATCAATCCATATCCAAATAGCTCTTGCCCATGTCCTGCTAATCCTGTTATTCCAAGAACTTCTCCTTCATTAATGTCTAATGAAATATCAGTATATATATTATTTCTATAGGATACTTCTATATTGTTGAATGATAATATTGGATTACTAGTAGATTTATTTTTCTTTTTTAATGTTTGTACTACTTCTTTTCCTATCATATCTAGTGCTAATTTATTAATATCATAATCCTCTTTTTCATACTGTCCAATAATTTCTCCATCTCTTAATACAGTTACTCTATGACATATTTGGGTAACTTCCTCTAATCTATGAGATATAAAGATAACGGAGATTCCACTTTTAGCTATTTCCTTTAAATGAGATAAAAGCATTTTAGTTTCTCGGGTATTTAATGAGGAAGTAGGTTCATCAAGAATAAGAATCTTAAGGCTAGTATTATCTATTTCCCTAGCTATTTCTATGAATTGTTTAAGATTAGAAGATATATCTTTTACTTTTATTCTTGAATCAATATCTATTCCAACCTTCGATAGAGAAACTCTTGCATCATCATTATTTTTGTCTACATCTACTATGGCAAAATTCCCCAATATCTTTGTACTGTCTATTATATTCTCTCGATTTATTTTTATATTGCTACTTATATCCAGTTCACCTAATAATGCTAATTCTTGATGTACCATTCCTATGCCCAGCTTTATAGCATCATATGTATTCTTTATTTCTACTTTTTTGTTATAAATAAATATATTGCCTTCATATCCCCCAGTTTGTCTAATGTGTTTACTACCAAATAGTATGTTCATTAGGGTGCTTTTTCCAGATCCATTGGAACCAATTATCCCATGGATTTCCCCTTCTTTAAGGTTAAAGTTAATATTATTTAATGCCATAATTCCATTAAAATCTTTAGAAAGATTTTCTACCCTTAAAATTTCCATAGTACACCTCTTTCAAAAACAATTATATGCAGGATATAATTACCCTGCATATAACTTAATAGTAAATTGATTCTAATATTAACATAAAGTAATTATCAGTATTTGAATCTATTGGTTCAAAATCTGCCCTTATTCCCATGGCTTTTTCTGAAAAATCATCTAAGAATTGTTTATTTAATATATCTTTATTTAATTCTAAATCATTTTCTATTATATATTTAGCCAACTCAATTTCAAACTTAGGTACATAAATTTGGGAAGGCATCGCCCAACCAGATAATCTACCTGTCATTTCAGCTTCTGCAGCCTTTTCAGTTATCATAGCATTTATCTTATCATAGTTTCCTAAGTCTTCAGCTTCTATTTCTAAATTCATTACTGTAGGATATGCCTGTGTAGGTGTAGGACAACATTGTTCAGCTACAGTAAACTTTAATTTTAGTGCCTCATCTAAAATTACATCATACATTGGACAATTACTACCAAAAATATTTGTATCTGCACCATATTTTCCTATTTGTCTTGGTATGTCTTCCCTTAAAAATTGTTGCATGGCAGCTGGCCCATCTCCAGTTTGTGGATCTGGAGTAATTATTTCTACAAATTCTAATCCTAATTCTTTACAGGTCTTTTCCATGGCTTCTTTTCTTGCTGCAACAGCTTCCTTAGCCAAATGTGTTGGGAATGAATAGTGTATAAATGTTTTTGCTCCCATTTCCTTAGCCTTAGTCGGTATAGTTACACCACGTCTTTCCCAATCCGTCGAAAAGTTTAAATCTATATATTTTGCCATTAATTCTGGTTCATCCATCATAGTAGCTATGGTAAGTATATCTGATCTTTTTTCCTTAATTTTTTCAAAGGCTGGTAATAACCCTGACTGACCTGAGTTTACAATTATAGCCTTCATATCTGGATCATCAGCTAAACTTAAAATTTGAGAAATACCTGTTTCTAATTCTGCATTGAAATTTTCTGGTAAAGTAATATGTTTTACCATATCTGGATACTTTTCTACCATTTCAGCTCCTGCTCTAAATTCATCTTCAGAAGTTGATAATGTTGGTGTTACAATTCCAATTTTAAAGGCCTTATTACTTTCTTCATTATTGGCAGCTTGTTCAACATTTCCTGCTACATCTTGTACTACTTCTTTATCTACATCTTTAGTTTGACATGCAGTTAAAGACATGACTAATACTAAAGATAAAACAAGTACAATTATTTTTTTCATCCTTTGTTTCCTCCTTGACTTTAGTTTGTTATTTATCAACCATACCAATTATATCTACTTATTTAAATACTGTGAAATTAAAAATATCTATAATAAAATAGCAACTATAGATAAACAACATTAACAACTCCGATTTTCAGTGCATAGCACCAAAAATCGGAGTTATTATATCATTTCCAAAAAGGCATTTATTCTTGTATTTATCTGACCAACATCTAGTTTTGAATAGTCTGTTTCAATATATAGATATGGTTTATCCTTCTTCTCTGTTACAAATCTTTTCACATTATATGACTCTACATTAAAAGTATGACAGGCTTGAAGGACTACTTCTATTACTCCATCAATTTCATATTCGTCTATCATTTCATCTAAGGCTTCAAATCTTCTTGGATTTGGAGTCATAACAGAACAGCTTACATTTAAGTATTTTTCCGTTAAGGCGTCTATTGGGTCTATGGTTTCATCAACTAAGGTAGCTTTTTCTCTTACTCCACTACAGTTTTCAAAAGCAACTATATCTGCTCCCGAATCTTCTATGGTTTTTAAAACTTTTTCTCTTACTCCTCCTACGGGACATCCAGTAATAAGTATTCTTGGTCTGCTGGACTTTGTTCCCTTTAGCTGATTTTCATATTTATCTCTTAACTCTTTTGTTCTTTCTTCTATAAAATCACATTGAGCTTTTCTATCAAATTGAAAACCTAAGGCTTCCATGGTTTCATTTACTTCACGACCTGATATTGGAGATGGATTTAATTTACCTAATTCATAAAAATCCAATAATACTTTCCTCTCCCTATTTCTTTCCTTTATTTCTTCTCTTAATATTTCATCTGTAATTTCTATATTAAATTTTTCCTCTAGTACTTCCTTTAGCCTAACCAATTCCTCTCTCCAATACCTAAATCCATGTTCTTTATCTTGTCCTTGAGGCAAGTGCATAACATGGGTAGGCCTTAGCTCATTTAATAGCTCGTACATCTTTTTCTTACCATCACAGGTTGTCTCTCCAACTATTAAGTCTGAGAAATAAAAATATGGACAGGTGTCTGATACTGCAAATCCATAACTAGATTTTATAAGTGGACAAAGATTTTTAGGTAAATGTTTTTCTGCATGATGTATTGGTACATCAGAAGTACCACATAGACTAACTGCTACAGCTCCTGCAGCATGAATAAGTTCAATAGGTGTATATGTACAAAACACTCCAACTACTGGTGTTCCCTTCTCCTTTAGAGCCTTTACCTTTAAAAATCCCTCTCTCCTTGCCTCTTCATAATTCTCGAAATTCTCTGGTAATTTTAACATAAGGTCACTCCTCTATAATTTCTCATATTATTATATAAGAGTAATGGAGATATAATCAAATAAGAGTTTCTTATAATAGATGTTTTAGTATAGAAAAACTAAATAACTCCGATTTTCAGTAACTAGTACCAAAAATCGGAGTTATTTATCTGTATTTCATATGTACTGCTTCTCCATTATTTCTTATTAGTTGGATTTCAGCCATTATACTCATTGCTATATCTTCTGGACTTCCACCAGATATTTTTAGGCCTATGGGGGCATATATTTTATCTAAGTCTTCTTTAGATATTCCCTTTTCTTCTAAACTCTTCATCATAGTTATTACCTTTTTCTTAGAACCCATGGCTCCAATATATTTTGCATTACTATTTGCTACTGCTTCTATGGCTTCTTCATCATAAGCATGACCTCTAGTAACTATAACAATATAAGTATTATCATCTATAGGGTATTTCTTTAAGTTTTCTTTTATATCACCTAAAACCAATTCATGGGCTAAAGGAAATCTTTCTTCATTTAGAAATTCTTCCCTATCATCAAATATTACTGTATTAAAGCCTAAAAAATTAGCAAGGTCATATATAGAATATCCCACATGACCTCCACCAGCAATTAATAGCTTTGGTTTCTGTTTATATACATCTATAAAGACATCTACCTCTCCACCACAAATCATTCCCAGCCCTTCTGAATTCAGCGGAAGATTTATACTATAACTTTTTCCTTCTTTTATGGCTTCAATACATAATTCTATAATCTTCTTTTCCAGTTTTCCACCACCAATAGTCCCATAAATAGTTCCGTCCTCTAATACTGCCATATTTGTTCCTTCTCTCCTTGGAGCAGAGCCTTCAGCTTTAGTAATAGTTGCTATGGCTAAGTCTTTTCCATTTTCTATATACTCTAAAGCCTTTTTCATTACAAACAAATCTGCCATATTAAATTCCCCTTTCCATTTTTAAATACTGTATTCCTTCTAAAACTCCACCACCAATGGCTCTAGCCTTATCTGAAATGGTAAAAGCATAGTCCTTTATTCCTCTAGGATCAATATCTCCTATTTTTAATCCCTTGGATACTTCCAGTCCTTCTTTTATCATTCCCCTAAGTATACCTGGTATCTGAGCTTTTACATGGACATTTCCTACTTTACAAATTATATCTCCTTTTTCTACAGTATCTCCTATGCTGAAAAATGTTTCTACTACTCCGCTATCTAAGGCTCTGATTATTCTTTCTTCCTTATATCCCATTGTTTCCCCTGGTATTCCTGTATTCTCTATTGCCTTTCCGTTGTATATAACTTTTCCCAAATAATGTCCTCTTTTACTTTCTACTACTAAATCAACATCTACTCCTGCTTCAAATCCTGGACCTACTCCTATAGTTATAGGTGCCATATCCCTATTAGTTCCTAAATTCTTTTTAGCAATAATAGCATCTACTACTGCAAGAGGTCTTATGTTTTTTATAATATCTCCCTTTTCATCTATATATACAGGAATACAATTTCTATCTAATATTTCATAAATATCTCCTATATCCCTTCCTAAAATAGCCTTAACTCCTTCTACTGTTATTTCTTTGCTATATACAGCTTCACTAAAGGCTACAGTTCGTCTAATTGCCAAAGGTTTATCTCTATCTAGAATTATAACCTTATATCCTGATTTAAATAATCTATATGCAATTCCAGTGGCTAAATCTCCTCCACCTCTTATGACTATGTTATTCATTATTATCACCTTCTATTATAAGATATTGCCTTTTTGGCAATGGATACTGAGGGCAAGTTTCTGCTAATATAGGAATATCTTTTTTAAATCCCTTTTAAGCTGACTATCTTCCCACTAGTTATTAATGTTTCCGTTTATTATAGCATAATCTATTTCACTGAACATTGTTTAGATTCCACAAGACTCTCCTAACTAATAAAACATCTTCCTTTGTATATCTGAAATAACTACATTTTTCATTCCTCTATTTAATAAACTTTCTCTTATTTTCATTCCTTCTTTTATTAAATCATGGTCATTAGCCTTATTTAACAA
Source organism: Tissierella pigra (assembly GCF_009695605.1). Taxonomy (GTDB): domain Bacteria; phylum Bacillota; class Clostridia; order Tissierellales; family Tissierellaceae; genus Tissierella; species Tissierella pigra. The sequence goes on along the minus strand of NZ_VUNQ01000042.1, from coordinate 16,645 downwards.
AAGGATCTTTTCACCCTTAGAGGATTTAAATAATCCTTCTTCATGTAAGACTAATTTTACTATAATATCTGCCTTGATTATATCTAATAGGCTTGTATTTGTAATCTTGGTAAAGATTTCAGGTCTATGGACATTTTCTTCATTTATAGCTCTTCCTAAAGAATCTAGTCCTATGACTCCTATGGTTTTTGTGGTATTTTTTGTGATTACTGGCTCATATGTCTCTGGAGCCTTAATAGGCTTCTTCTTGGCACCATCTGCCTCTATTAATATAAAATCAAATACTCTTTTTTCTATTATTTCATCTAACTTTTCTAAAGACACTCCTATTAGCTTTTCTCCTACTATTTTCTGTCCAAATATGGTTATGGTTCCATCAGTTGGTTGGAAGTCCTTTATATCTTCTAGGAAAAAACAATCATATTCTTTTTCATCTGGATTATATATGGCAGTTGTTGTTGTAATAAGCACTTTTTTATTTAATGATTTTAATTCTTTTGCCAACTGAAATATAGTCGTAGTCTTACCACCACCACCTACAACTGAAATTACTTCTCCATTGTTTAAATCTAGTTTTAGTATATTATATATCATCACTTTATCACCATTTCTATTTTATAGTCCTATTCTTAACTATACTATACTAAATATAAGTTAATTAATCTGTATTAATTTTACTTATTTAACTTATCATTATGATATAATCATATAGTAAACTTATGTAATATAGGAGGAAATTTATGAAAACAAATATTTATGTACTATGTGGCGGAAAATCCGTTGAACACGATATATCTTTAAGATCTGCATCAGCTATAATTAATGCTATAGATAGAAAAAAATATAATGTTTATCCAATCTACATTACTAACGGAGGCGTATGGTGTAATTTAGGATTGTGGGAAAATAAAATTGAAAGTCCAGATGAATTAAGAAGTATAAGTTCATCTACAGTATCCTTGTCCATGGGAGAGTTTTTAACCAATATATTAAAGGCAGATGAAGACAATTTAGTTTTTCCAGCTCTTCATGGTCCTAATGGAGAAGATGGTACTGTCCAAGGATTCTTAGAACTATTAAATATTCCATATGTAGGAAATGGAGTTTTATCTTCTTCAGTTGCTATGGATAAAGTAGTGACAAAGGACTTATTAACAAAATATAATATTCCTCAAGTAAAATACACTTCTTTTAAACTACATAGTTGGAAGGAAAATGAAGAAAAATCCTATGAAGAAGTAGAAAAAGAAATTGGTTATCCTTGTTATATAAAACCATCTAATGGTGGGTCTAGTGTAGGAATTAGTGTGGCAAGAAACCGTGAAGAACTTGTAAACTCTTTTAAAGAAGCTTTTCTTTATGACTCTAAAATAATCATTGAAGCAGAAATAGTAGCTCGAGAAATGCAAGTTTCTGTAGTGGGAAATCATAATCCTAAAGCATCAGTTCCTGGTGAATTTATTATGGAAAGACCATTTTTTGACTATAATGCTAAATATATAGATGGGAAACTTATACCTGTAGTCCCTGCAAGACTTACACCAGAAATAACAGACCTAGTTTGCAGAACTGCTGAAAAAACCTTTAAGGTTTTAAATTGTAGCGGTTTAGCTCGTGTAGATATATTTGTTACAGATAATAATGAAATCTTTGTAAACGAAATAAATACTATGCCTGGATTTACAGCTGTAAGTATGACTCCTGTTCTATGGAAAGCTACTGATGGTACTACTTATGGAGAATTAGTAGAAAGATTAATTAGATTAGGCCTTGAGAGATATAACGAGAGAAAAGTCTTAGTAAATAAGAGGTGAATAAAGTGATAACAAGAAGTTTACAAGAAATAGAAACTATGTGTAGTGGAACAGGATTAAAAGATAAATACAGTGATATTGTAATTAAGGGAGTTTGCACTGATTCAAGAAATATAATCCATGGTCAGCTATTTATTCCCTTAATAGGGGAAAACTTCAACGGCCATGATTTCATTACTATGGCAATAGGGAAAGGTGCTGTTGCTTGTATATGGAGCAAAGATGAGACCATGCCTGATTTGGATTTTCCTTTTATATTAGTTGAAGACACTACAAAGGCTTTACAGGAATTAGCAAAGTCTTATCGTAGTCAGCTAAATACAAAAGTAATTGGTATTACTGGAAGTAATGGAAAGACTTCTACTAAGGACATATTAGCAGGTCTTTTAAAGACTCAATATAAGACTCATAAAACCTTAGGAAACTTCAACAATTATATTGGACTTCCTTTAACTATTTTATCTATGGATGAAGACACTGAAATGGCTGTACTTGAAATGGGTATGGATAACTTTGGGCAAATAGAACTTTTAACTTCTATTGCTAGACCTGATGCAGCAGTTATTACCAATATAGGTGAAGCCCACCTAGAGGATTTAAAAACTAGAGAAAATATTGCTAAGGCAAAGCTTGAAATTTTAAAAGGATTAAAACCTAATGATTTTTTTCTATACTATGGTGATGAGTCCCTTCTAAAGAAGGAAATGAATAATATTTCTATAGATTATAATATAAAGACATTTGGCAATGATTCATCTAATGATTATCAGCCTGAAATATTATTTGTAAATGAAACTGGAGACTCTTTTTACTTAAAGGAGCCTAAATCTCCAGAGTTCTTTATACCAATGTTAGGAGAACATCAAGTACTTAATGCAACTGCTGCCATAGCTGTAGCAAGATATTTTGGTATTTCTTATGAAAATATTGAAAAAGGATTATTAAATATCGAAAAAACTGGAATGAGAAACGAATTGATAAAAGGAAATAACATTACAATCTTAAATGATTCTTATAAATCAAATCCTTCTTCTGTTTTGGTGGCTTTAAATACTATGTATTTTATGGAAGGATATGACCAAAAAATCGTTGTACTTGGAGATATGCAGGGTTTAGGTGATGATGAAATCAATATGCACAAGGAAATTGGGCTTAAAATCGATTCAAGTAAAATTGACTATGTATTTACTTATGGTCCCCTTTCCAAACATATTGCAGAATCAGCAGTTTTAAATTTTGGAAAAGATAAGGTATATTCCTTTGAATCCCTTGACCATAAGAACAAGTTAATAGAAAAAATTAAAGAGGTTATAAAACCGAATTCCTTGATTTTAACAAAAGCTTCTAGGGCATTGGCAATGGAAGAAGTAGTTGAAAGTTTAATAGGCTCCTAAGGAGCCTATTTTTTACACTTTATTATTTCTATGATGTCTCCTTCTTTTATAAGACCACCTTTTATAACTTTTGTAAATATCCCTTCCTTTGGCATTACACACTTGCCTACTTTTTGAGCAATCTCACATCCTGTATGACACTCTTTACCTATTTGTGTTACTTCTTGAATAGTCTCTCCTATGACTAATTTTGTTCCCACTGGTAATTCATATAGAATTATTCCTTCAGTAGTTATGTTTTCTGCAAATATTCCAGGTACTAAACCTTTTACACCTTGTTTTGTCATTTTTTCAAAGCTTTCTATACCCAATAAACTTACTTGTCTATGCCAATTTCCTCCATGGGCATCATTTTCTAAACCAAAATCTTCCACAAATATTCCTTCTTTTATTGGAGTTTTAACTACTCCTTTTTCATTTGAAATATTTATAGACAATACTTTTCCTTTTAATTCCTTTGACATATAAACCCCCGACTTTCCACCAGTTTTTTTAACTAATCTTATATCGCTAATTATCATGCTTTTATCTATGGCTTTACACATATCATATATGGTTAAACAAGTAATGGATACTGCTGTCAAAGCTTCCATTTCCACCCCAGTTTTTCCTGTAGTTCGGGTTTCTGCCTCTATTTCTATACAATCATCCATTATATCAAATCTAATATCTGCACCAGTTAAAAGTATACTATGACACATAGGAATTAATTCACTTGTCCTTTTAGCTCCCATTATTCCCCCAATTTGAGCCACAGATAAAACATCACCTTTTTTTATAAGACCTTCTCTTATTTTTTGTATTGTGTCTATTTTCATCTTGATTTTGCCTCGAGCCACAGCCGTTCTCTTAGTATCTTCCTTATCTCCTACTTCTACCATATGGGCTCTCCCATATTCATTAAAATGAGTGAATTCCATGCTTACCCTCCTATTTGGTTCATATTTCTTTTTATATATTCTCCATCTTCTAAATGATGGGACTCTTCTTTTTTTCCTATGGAATCTATTATTAGCTTCTTTATATCTTGTCCACTATTTAAGGCTTCTCTTATATCTATTTCAATATCTGAATGTAGACATAGCTTTAGTCGTCCTTGAGAAGTCAGCCTAACTCTATTACAGTTTTCACAAAACTTACAGGATATTGGATTTATTATACCTACCTTGCCTTTTCCATTTGGAAGTTTATAATAAACAGCAGGAGAAGATATATCTTCCCTTGGAACTGGCAGAAGATTACCTACCTTTTCTAATACTCTATTGTTAGAAATAAAGTTTTCTTTAGCCCAGCTTGCAGCTTCACCTATGGGCATCAACTCAATAAATCTTAAATCTATATTTTCTCTTTCTGTTAATCCAACTAGGGACTCTATTTCATCATCATTAAATCCACCTATTAAAACAGTATTTATTTTTATGGGAGTTAGTCCTACTTTTTTAGCTTCTTCTATGCCTTCTAATATCCTATGAAGATTTCCTCCTCTAGTTATGGTTCTATACTTGTCCTCATCTAATGTATCCAAACTAATATTTACTCTATTTAATCCTGCATCTTTTAAATCCTTTGCATATGCTTTTAAGAGAATACCATTAGTAGTCATAGCAATATCTTTAACTCCATGAAGCTTCGATACTTTAGATATAAGCTCTACTATTCCCTTTCTTACAAGAGGCTCTCCTCCTGTAAATCTTATTTTATTTATACCTAGTTCTACAAATATTTCTATTATTTCATATAGTTCTTCTAAGGTCAAAATTTCATCATGGGAAAATTTAGAAATTCCGTCTTCAGGCATACAATACTTGCATCTTAGATTACATCTATCAGTTAGTGAAATCCTAAGATAATTTATTTCCCTTCCAAAAGAGTCCTTCATTTAATCACCTTTTCTTTAGATTTCCATGTGCTAATTATATTATAACTCTATTAAAGGTTTCTTTCCAGTATCTTAATAATGGAAAGAAATAAAACCCCGTAAATTACGAGGTTTTACTTTTATATATCTTATTTTTGGGACTTATGACCCTGTTTAAAAATTCAACATAATACTTTGTAAAAGGCAGAAAGATTATGGCATTTATTATATTAAACAAGGAATGGGAATTGGCTATATAAGCTGATATATTTGCATTAGGCTGAAAATACTCTGTTCCACTTACAATAATCTTCATAAACAAAGGCAGCATAATTAAAACAAATACTACTCCAACTATATTATATAATGTATGAGCCCAAGCAGTTCTTCTAGCATTTATATTACCTGTCAAACTTGATACTTGTGCTGTAATACAAGTTCCTATATTATCTCCCAATACTATATAGATAGCAGTCTTCAAATCTAGAAGTCCTCCTTGTCCTAGTACCATTACTAGTCCAATTGTCCCTGTACTGCTATGAACCATGGCTGTAGTCAAAACTCCTAAAAGAATACCTACTATGGGATTTGTCGCATAATCAGTAAAGAAATACTTCAAAAATTCATTATTCTGCATATATGGGATTCCATCATTTAAAATCTTAAGACCTAAAAATAACATTCCAAACCCCATTAAGGATTGACCTATATTTTTTATACTCTTATTTTTCACAGATTGATTTATCGCAAATCCTATTCCAAGTATAGGTAATGCCAAATCCGTTAGTTCAAACTTAAAGCTAAATGCCATAAGTTGTGCTGATACTGTGGTTCCTATATTTGCACCATAAATAATTCCTATGGCCTGGGAAAGATTCAATACTCCAGAGTTTACAAATCCAACTGTTAGAACTGTAATGGCTGTACTACTTTGGACTATACCTGTCACTATGGTCCCTACTAAAAAAGCACTCCATACATTTCCAGTTAAAGATGTAAGAATCTTTTTCATAGTTTTTCCTGCATTTTTTTGAATCCCATCACTCATCATATCAACGCCATACATTAAAAGAGCCGTTCCTCCAATAATGCCGAATATCAACTCTATCATTCTATACCTCCATCATTAGTATTTACTACCTATGATACTTATAATTATATGATAGAGTTTTTTTTATATAACTTAATCTAAATTATCTTCCTTCTGTTTCAATAATAAATCTGCACAATAGTTGATTATATCGCTTCTCTTTATAATTCCTATAAATATTCCCTGATCATCTACTACTGGAACAAAGTTTTGATTCTTTGCAAGTAAAATCAAATCTTCCATATTTGCACTTATGGAAACTGTATGACTCTCTGTACGTCTTTGAACATCTTTAATTGGTATTTTACTTGTGCCATCAACTGTGAGGTCATCTGTATTTTTAATTTTCCAAAGTAAATCACCTTCAGTAATAACACCAACATATTTACCTTTTTTGTCAATAAGGGGTATTGCTGTATACCTATGATGTTCCATTTTTTCTAAGGCTTGACGCATTGTAGCATTTATTGTCTCATAAACTATTTCGCTTTTGGGCGTTAGGAAAAATGCTATATTCATATTAATCCCCTTTTCATTAAAATTTTTAACTTCCTTACTTATTTTATATCTTCACAGGATAATATTCAACTGCAAGTCTCAGTATCCTATATTAAAATTCTATTATATCCTTTATAACTTCTCCAGCAATAATAAGTCCTACTACTGATGGGACAAATGCTACACTTCCTGGAATTTGTCGTCTTGCAGTACATTTTCGCTGTGTACCTGGAGGGCAAACACATTTAGTATTACAATTATCTTCTTCATTTTCTATGGGTTTTAGTGCTGGTTCCTGTGAATAGACTACCTTTAAAGAATCTATTCCTCTTTTTCTTAATTCAGAACGCATGGCACGAGCTAAAGGACATATACTTGTCTTATATATATCTGTCACTTGAAACTTAGTTGGGTCAAGTTTGTTTCCTGCACCCATGGAACTAATAATAGGGGTATTACATTTCTTTGCTCTTTCTATTAACATCAACTTAGATGATACAGTATCTATAGCATCTACTATATAATCATACTTAGATAAATCAAATTCATCTGCATTGTCTTTTCCATAAAAGGTCTGATGTATTTCTACATTTACCTTTGGATTTATTTCCAATATTCTATCTCTCATGACTTCAACTTTATTTTTTCCTATGGTTTTTCTTGTGGCTATTAATTGTCTATTTATATTTGTTAAACATACTTTATCATCGTCTATTATAGAAATATTGCCTACTCCACTTCTCACTAAAGCTTCTACAGTAAATGAGCCTACTCCACCTACTCCAAATACTGCAATAGATGAGTTTCTTAGTTTATCTACACCTTCAGTTCCAAGTAAAAGTTCTGTTCTTGAAAATTCGTTCATCTATTTCTCTCCTTAATCCAGTTTCTAATTTAAAAATCCCACATTAAAGTGGGATTCAATAATATTATACTACTTAATCAAAAGTATATCTATATATGATTATAAAAATGAGTCTATTAGTACATTAGTATTATTTTCCTTCAAAAGGTACTATCTCTATGGTTTCAATGACTACATCTTTTATTGGCTCCATATTTAGAGGGTCTATTTCTAAGTTGTTGATTTCCATTACAGTGTCTATTCCATAAAATACTTGTGCAAAGATTGTATATTCTCCATCTAATGCAGATATTCCTCCCAGTGCCTCATAGGCATCGATTATATCTTTAGACTGTCCATCTTCATCCATTTCTCTCATCATTTCAAAATATTCTTCTTCTAGTCCCTTCCTATATACAATATAAAAAGTACTTCTGTTTTTATTTGGCTCAACTTTCGCTAGTCCCACTGCCCCTGTAATATGAACATAATTTTCGTCAAATTCATCATCAAAAGGATCTCCAAATATGCTTTTTCCCTTTTCATAGTCCTTATGTTTTCCTGATTGAATAAGATAGTTTGGTTCTATTCTAGTAATTTTTATACCATTATAAAACCCTTCTTTGGCTAAAGTTGTAAAATTTTCAACTGCCATAGGTGCTATATCTGGAAATAACCTTATTTTCATAATTCCCATATTTGTTGTAATTACAGCTATTTCTTCTCCTACCTCTGGCATTTGAACCTGTTCTAGCTTTAATTCTCCAATCTCTGTATAACCATTTACTACCTGTCCTGTATTATCTTTCTTGCAGCTACTTAATATCATAGTTAATATTAAAATAATAAATATTAAATTCTTCCTTTTCATTGACTTTACCACCTTTTATTATTCTCTTGAACCTAAAAAGTCCTTATGAATAAATTTTTTGTAGCTTATTACAAATAATACTATTGCCATTATACTATTTAACATTATTCCTAATAAATAATTGGAATTATTATTTACTTCTATGACATCTTTAATATATAAATATGAATAAGGGTAGATTAGATTAATTATGGAATGTCTTGAAACAAAGTTTTTTAGTATAAAAGCTAATCCTATGATCATAGTGGAAAAACCTAAAGTTTTCCCGCTTGAATCGGTTATAATAGATATTCCTAAAGTCAGCACTATGGTAAAAAGTAAAATTGGAAATAGTAATATAAAGCCTCTTATTACATAGTTTACTAAGGATAATATCATATATTGACCTTGATTATTGAAAGCTAATTTATTTATGGCTTCTGTTGTAACAAATGGATAATTCATATTTCCTACTCCATGGATAATACTTACCATGGCAAAATTAAATATAGCCCCTACTACAACAAGTATTGTAGATATAATGATTATTGAAACTACTTTACCGAAAAATATTTGATTTCTTTTATACGGTTGAGTATATGATAACTTATAACTTCCCTCTTCAACCTCTGATAGATAAATATCCATAGATAATAAAGCTATAATTATCATTATAATAATAAGATTATTTCCATCTAAAAACCTTACTAATGAATTTGCTCCAGTCATAGTATATGGATTGATAATTGGCTGTATTTCATTATCTAATATATACTGGTTAATATATATCCCCTTATGTAGATCATCCATAGTAAAATTGTTCTCATTCAAAAACTCTTCTTTAATATTATTTTCTTCTATGTTTTTTATTATATCTCTGTATCTTGAGTTCTGTGTAGATACTATTCTTTCATAAGTTTTTGGATTATCTTCCTCATATACAGATGATATAAGAATTAGTTTTAGCCTTTCTCCTGAATAAAATTTTATTTCTCTTTCTAATTCTTCTCGCTTCTGCAGACTTAAATCTTCAAACTTTTCTAACATCAACTGATTAGATGCCAGAATTGAACCTGCTCTTTTATATTTTCCTTCATAAAATTTTGCAGTGTCTCTCATGTATATATCATATTGTTTTGAATTATAGTAATTGATACCTAATAAATATGCGAAGAATAGAATTATAATAAGGATATTCTTTCTGCTCTTAAAGAACTTATATATTTCATTTCTTATTATCTTATTCATCTCCATACACTTCCTTATATACTGCTTCTACATCAATACTCTCCTTATGTATATCTAATATCTTAATCTTTACTTTTATAAATTCTTGCAAAATAATATCCAGTTCTTCTTGATTATCTAATTCTACTTTTATGGTATCAGTAGATATTTTTTCTGCCTTACCTATTTTAATTTCTTCAGTTAGTATCTTATATGCCCTATCATTGTCATTTACTTGAAATATATATCTATATCTTTGTTCTAAACTTTTAGGTGTCTCAATGATTTTTCCTTTATTTATACATATGATTCTATCTGCTAGTTTTTCCACTTCTCCCAATTGGTGAGAAGAAAATAATATGGACATATCCTCTTCTTTAATCAATTTTTGTATTGTATTTCTTAGATGTATAATTCCTGTTGGATCTAACCCACTTGTTGGTTCATCTAATATAATGAATCTAGGTTTACTCATAATGGCTATTCCTAAACCCAATCTTTGCTTCATACCCATAGAATATCCAGAAACCTTTCTATCTAGTGCCTCTCCTATTTCTGTAAATTCATAAATTTCCTTTACTCTTTCCTTTGAAATATTTCTCAACTTTGCTATCATATTTATATTTTCTCTTCCTGTCATATCTTGATAAAGTCCAGGATTTTCTATTAAGGCTGCTTGTGATTCCAATGCCTTTTCTCTGTTTTTAAATAAATCATATCCATTAATTTTTATTTCACCACTATCTGGATAAATTAAATTACATATACATTTCATAGTAGTAGATTTTCCTGCTCCATTTGGTCCTATAAATCCTACTATTTCATTTGGTTTTACATATAATGAAACATCATCTAGTACCTTCTTTTTACCATAAGTTTTATTTAGGTTTTTCACTTCTACTACATAATTTTCCCCCATATTTATCCCTCCATTAAATTTCCATTCTTCTATCTTACTCCTTCAAAAGGTACAATCTTTATGGTTTCAATGATTACATCTTTTATTGGCTCGTTGTTGATAGGGTCTAGTTCCACCCTATTTATTTCCATTAAAGTATCTACTCCATAAAACACCTGTGCAAAAACTACATACTTTCCATCCCAACCTGGAAGCCCTCCCATAGCTTCATAGGCATCAATCATGTCCTTAGAACGCTTATCTTTATCCATCTCCCTCATTACTTCTATATATTCTTCTCCTAATCCATCTTGAGATATAATGTGTAAAAAGCTACTATCTTTGTCCTCTCTAGACTGTGCTATTCCCACTGCACCTGTAATATGACCATAGTTTTCATCAAACTCATCTTCAAAGAATCCTGCGAAGCTGTATTCTCCATTATTATAGTCTTCATGTTTTTCCATCTGGATAAGATAAGTTCTCTCTATCCTAGTAAATCTGATACCATCATAAAACCCTTCTTTAGCTAAAGTTGTAAAATTTTCAACTGCCATAGGTGCCACATCTGGAAATAACCTTAGTTTCATAACTCCCATATTGGTTGTAATTACAGCTATTTCTTCTCCTACTTCTGGCATTTGAAGTTGCTCTAATTTTAATTCTCCAATCTGTGTATATCCATTTACTATTTGTCCTGTATTATCTTTCTTACAACCACCTAATATTATAGTTAATATTAAAATAACAAATATTAAACTCTTCCTTTTCATTGAATTTACCACCTTTTATTAAATTTCCTTCCTTCTAAAATATCTACAACCTAATGTTAATAATATGGCTGTTGTGACAAATAGAACAATAACACTTACAAGCCCTGTAACATTATAGGTTCCTATAATGATTCTTGAAGCATTTTCCATGGTAAAAGGACTTAGATTAAGATGTTCGTCATATTTAAATGGACTACTTACTAATATTCCTATGGCAAATATACCTATACCTACAGCAAAACTTATGATTTCTTTATTTACTATGGCAGATATAAGCTGTACTAAAGCTACGCAAAATCCTACAAATAATATGGTTAGTAATAAAACCATAAATAAGTATTTATAGAATTCAATTACTTCCATATTCTTATGCTCATATACCCATATAGCATCATGTTTGTGAATTGGTGCGACATAGTTAAAATTATGGAATAAAAGTCTAAGGTTTCCGATTCCTATTTCTTTCTTTAAAGTATCAAAATAGTTAGGTACTGGTATAAAACTACTCATAATACCCTTAAAATAAATGGCAGGATATTTCATAGATACAAAACCATTTGTAAATCCTAATATGGTACTTATAAGTATTCCAGGAGTAAAAATTACAAATAACACATGAATAACTCCACTTATCCATTTGCTTATATAATACTTCCATCTACTGATTGATTGGGTAATGACTAGTTTTAAGCTACCAGTGTTTTTCTCCTTATTTATACTATTATAAACAAAGAGTATAGGTATAAGGATTATAAACTTAGGAATAATTTTAAAGAAATATTCATAAAGATATGTAATGTTATTGGTATCATCTAAGTATATTGGTTCTAAATCATTTTTATATAATTGATAATAATATTTTGATACTAATAGAAAGGTATCTCCCATTTTATCAATTCTATTCATAGGAGTAAGATCTATATCTTCATAAACTATTCCATCACTAACATCATTCCACATATCTATAACCTTTTTATAAAAGATATTATTCAAAATATAATCCTGACGTACAGAGCTGTATTTTGACATCAAAAGATTATAAAAAGCATTTAATCTATTTAATTCTTCTATGTCTTTTTCCATATCAGCATTGATTATATTTTTTTCTGTGTCTATTAAGGTAGTCATTGCTTGATATGCTTTAGGATAAAGAGTTTTCCAGTCTTCAAAAGAATTTATATTTGAAGCGCCTTGCAGTAAATAATAATAGGGATTATGTCCTTTAAAGAACCTACTCTCTCTAACTTTTTTTGTTTCTGATATATGTAATATAGACATAATGCACAATGCCAATATGATAAAGTAGGTCAATGGACTTCGTAACTTCTGTTTTAAATCCATCTTTATAAATGTAAACATAAATATTCCTCCTTCTAAGGATTCTACAAACACATTAATATTATTTTCCTTCAAAAGGCACTATCTCTATGGTCTCAATAACTACATCTTTTATTGGTGCATCGTTTAGAGGGTCCATTTCTACTTTGTTTATTTCCATTAAAGTATCTATTCCATAAAACACCTGTGCAAAGATTGTATAATTTCCATCTAGTCGAGGTATCCCTCCCAGTACTTCATAGGCATCTATTCTGTCTTTAGACTGTCCACCTTCGTCCATTTGCCTCATCATTTCTATATAATCTTGTTTTAGCCCACCTTGTGATATAATATAGAAGGTACTACCATGTCTACTACTACCTCCAAATTTAGTAAGTCCCACTGCACCTGTTATATGAACATAATTTTCGTCAAATTCATCTTCAAAAAAATCTCCAAAGATACTCTTACCTTTTCCATAGTCCTTATGCTTCCCAGACTGAATAAGGTTATCAAGAATTATTCTAGTAATTTTTATGCCATCATAAAACCCTTCTTTGGCTAAAGTTGTAAAATTTTCAACTGCCATAGGTGCCACATCTGGAAATAACCTTAGTTTCATAACTCCCATATTGGTTGTAATTACAGCTATTTCTTCTCCTACTTCTGGCATTTGAAGTTGCTCTAATTTTAATTCTCCAATCTGTGTATATCCATTTACTATTTGTCCTGTATTATCTTTCTTACAACCACCTAATATTATAGTTAATATTAAAATAACAAATATTAAACTCTTCCTTTTCATTGAATTTACCACCTTTTATTAAATTTCCTTCCTTCTAAAATATCTACAACCTAATGTTAATAATATGGCTGTTGTGACAAATAGAACAATAACACTTACAAGCCCTGTAACATTATAGGTTCCTATAATAATTCTTGAAGCATTTTCCATGGTAAAAGGACTTAGATTTAAATTTTTATCATATTTAAAAGGACTACTTACTGATATTCCTATGGCAAATATAACTGTTCCTATAGCAAAGCTTATAATTTCTTTATTTATTATGGCAGATATAAGCTGTACTAAAGCTACGCAAAATCCTACAAATAATATGGTTAGTAATAAAACCATAAATAAGTATTTATAGAACTCAATTACTTCCATATTTTCATGCTCATAGACCCATATAGCATCTTGTTTGTGAATTGGTGCAATATAGTTAAAGTTATGGAATACAAGTCTAAGATTTCCGATTCCTATATTTTCCCTTAAACCATCAAAGTAATTAGGTACTGGTATAAAACTACTCATAATACCTTTAAAATAAATGGCAGGATATTTCATAGATACAAAACCATTTGTAAATCCTAATATGGTACTTATAAGTATTCCAGGAGTAAAAATTACAAATAACACATGAATAACTCCACTTATCCATTTGCTTATATAATACTTCCATCTACTGATTGATTGGGTAATGACTAGTTTTAAGCTACCAGTGTTTTTCTCCTTATTTATACTATTATAAACAAAGAGTATAGGTATAAGGATTATAAACTTAGGAATAATATTGAAGAAATATTCATAGAGATATGTAATGTTATTGGTATCATCTAAGTAAATTGGCTCTAAATCATTTTTATATAATTCATAATAATATTTTGCTACTAATAAATGTGTATTTCCGTCTTTATCAATTCTATTCACGGGAGTAAAATCTACATCTTCATATTTTATTCCACCACTAACATCATTCCATATATCCATAACCTTTCTATAAAAGATATTATTTAAAATAGAGTCCTGACGTACAGAGCAATATTTTGACATCAAAAGATTATAAAAGGTATTTAATCTATTTAGTTCTTCTATGTCATTTTCCATATCAGCATTGATTATATCTTTTTCTGTGTCTATTGAGATAAGCCTTGCTTTATATGCTTTTGGATAAAGTATTTTCATCTCTTCATTATAATGTTCATCTGAAGCACCTTGTAATAAATAATAATAAGGGTTGTGTCCTTTAAAGGACCTCCTTTGTCTAACTTTTTTTGTTTCTGCTATATATAATATAGATATAATACATAGTACCAATATGATAAAGTAGGTCAATGGATTTCTTAGCTTTTGCTTTAAATCCATCTTTATCAGTGTAAGCATAAGTATTCCTCCTTTAGATATTTTCCTAAAAAGCTATTATCTTTGCTATTTAATCAACACTTTTGTTTCAACATGACATGACTGATTTAAAGACTGTTAATAAGATTACATAATATGATATCAAACTTATAATTCTCACTCAATGAATTTAGTACGACACTTTTCGACATTTGTGTTTTTTTGCCCTATTATGAATTATTTAAATATTAATTGTTAGTAACCAAATGTCCAAATTTATTAGAATTTGGACTTATTGGGTTATTGTTAAATTTAGATTTTACCTTCTGCTGGTGATACAATCTTTCTAACATTTAATACACCATTGATTTTATTTAAAATTATATTAGCACAATTTTCCAAAAATTTGTTAATTATTGTACCAATAGTATGTATTTTTGTACCAATGGTAAAATAAAGGCAGATAAATTAGGTTTTGTTGGATATAAATAAAAAAAGTTTAGAAAAATCTAAGCTTTATTTTCTGTACCCTAAATTAATCTACAAAAGTATATTTAATATTTATAGAGATTTATATAACTTAGTTGTCAACTTTGACATAGAAAAAGAGGCGTTTCATAACTGATTTATCAATTATGAAACAACCCCTTACCTCTAAAATCATTATTATATATTTTTATTTTAATCTATCTTCTTTAAATAACCTATTAAATCCTCTTGAGTATTTAAATTAATAAACATATCCCAATTTGGACTAAACTCCCTTGCTTTACTTTCTTCTACATATTTAATATTTAATTCTTTTAATAGAGAATTAATGGACCTTCGTTGATTTAGTAGATGTTTTTCAATATTTTCTATAATTCCTTTAGAGTAGAAACCATTAAAAGGTTCTACTAATTCTCCATATTTAGTAACACTTCCATCTATATTTTCATTTCCTATAAATTCTTTCATATATCTAATATAGTCCAAATTAATATGAGGCATATCACAGGCAACTACAAAGGCATATCTTGATGAGGAAAGTTTTAAACCTGCATGTATTCCGCTTAGAGGACCTTTGCCTTCTATTATATCTTTAGTTACTATATACTGATTTTTATAATATCCTTCTGGCTTATTAGTGACTATAATTATTTCTTTAAATTCTTTCTTTAGCTTATTTATTACTATATCCATTAATCTATCTTGATTGACTTCTATAAACTGTTTATCAAAACCCATTCTGGAACTTTTACCTCCAGCTAATATTATGGCTGTTCCAAAGCTTTTCATTTTATCACCTTTTGATATAATATTTGTTCTTTAATTATAATATCATATATATTTATAGATATGTAGTGTCCTTTACTATATTATATTTGCAAATGCCTTTACTATAATCTATAATTATATATAATTAATTATCTAATTGTAATGGGAGTTGGTAATATGTCCAACAATTTCAATGATAAACTAGATTATCATATTAAGGCTACAATATTTTTAAATGATTCAATATTTGGTCCTGGCATTGCTAAAATTATGGAGTTAGTCAAAGATACTAATAGTCTGTCAGAAGCATATAGAATTATGGGCTTATCTTCTAGTAAAGGTTGGAAGATTATAAAGAAAGCAGAGGAAAGTTTAGGGTTTCCTTTATTTATAACTACTAGAGGCGGCAGTGGAGGAGGTAAATCTCAACTTTCCAAAGAAGGTGAAGAATTACTAAACAAATATGAAACCTTTATATCTAAATTAAATATAGAAGGAGATAGGCTTTTTAAGGAAATCTTCTTAGACAGTAAATAAAACCAATTCCAGATAGAATTGGTTTTATTTATTATCTTTAGGTAGTGTAAAATAATCTGTGCTTTTACGAAATAAAATTCTCTTTTCTGGCAAGAATCAAAATATGATTTGAACCAGAAAGGAGAATTTTTTATGTCAACATTACCAAAAGAAGTTTTAAGAAATA
>NZ_VUNQ01000041.1 GCF_009695605.1 Tissierella pigra | reverse complement strand
CCACTAGAATACAGATGTTATCTTTTAGATTTAGTCGCATAGAATAAAATTACGCCAATCATAATTTAATGATTGGCGCACAAAGTTTTTTATTATTTCCACTGTCTACTTGACAGGGGCATGTTCAGTAATGGAGGGTTTTATATATTAATTATATAAATAAGTTTTAAGGTATTATATTAGGTAGATACAGAAGAAGGAGGGAAATTGATGACTAGCAATTATTGGGTCGGTAAAAAGATAAGGCTTCGTGCAGTGGAGTTAAAAGATATTGATAGTTTTTTCAAAGCAAGTTTTGATGCAGATACAGATTTAGATAGATTTTGTGATGAGATACACTTTCCGCAATCGAAAGAAAAAATGCGAGAAAGGTTAGAAAATATTATTAAAAGTGAGTCACAGAGTGACGAGTTCTGGTGGATTATTGAGGATATAAATGGAAATGCAGTAGGTAATATTAATACATTTGAATGCAATAGAAGAATTGGAACATTTAGATATGGTATTGGGTTGGAGAAACCTTATTGGGGAAATGGGTATGCAAAAGAAGCAATCAAAATAGTATTAAGATATTATTTTAGAGAATTAAGATATCAGAAAGTTAATGCATATGTCTATTCATTTAATCAAAGATCATTAAAACTCCACGAATCATTAGGATTTCAACAAGAAGGCAGATTGAGAAGAATGGTCTATACTAATGGAAAGTTTTATGACGAAATATATTATGGTATGACTTGTGAAGAATTTGATGCAATAGATATACCAAAAGATTTATAGGAAATTGGTGAGATGGATTCTATTCATATAAAGTTGGAAAACAGTGAGGTTGACTATTTAATAAGAGTTGCTTTTCAAATTATTATTGGAGCTATTCTATTTTTTGTTTTTTCGGGAACATTAAAGAATTATATGAAAGAAAATGAAAATTTTGAGGCTACATCACTCATACAAAATGTTCGTATACAAAATATAGACTTCTTCTTTACATATGGTAAATCAAAAAAAATTGTTCTGTAGCTTGGAGTACTGTATTTACTTAAAAGATATAAAATAGTATAATTTGATTAATCTAGGGGGTGAGTATATGTTAAGGGATATTAGCTCATTTAAAGATATTGATAGTTTCATTGAACACTTGAAAAAGAAGGATGATATTGTAGGAATTGTTGAATATGGTGGTAGAACACATAGTGATATGGGTTTTGGCGGAGATTACGATTTAACTGTTATATTTAACAAGCCTATATCTCATAATTTTACAGGGATACATTTCCATATAGGGGGAATACCAATAGATTGTATGATTTTATCTGTAGATGATTTTTTATTAGATGTTCCTTTAAATGAGTTCCTATTGGTCCATTTGAATTGTAAAATACTTTTTGATAGAAATAATATAACTAAAGACATCTTAGATAAAATAAAAAAGACTTGGAAAGCTCCAGAATATTTATCAGAGTATGAGATAAGTACTTTTAGGTTCACGTTTCAACATATAATAGATAAATTAGAACATAGATTATATGAAAATGAGTTATATTCTAAGTATTTTATATTTTCATCTTTTGATTGGTTTCTTCAATGTTATGCAAGAATAAAAAATTTAGAAATAGGAAAGCCCAAAGTACATTTGAACTATATTGAAAATAATAATCCGGAATTATTTAATATTATTAACCAGATGTATACTACAGAAGATTTAAGTGTAAAATTTGAAATGCTAAAAAAATGTGCATACCATATGTTGGAGCCAATTGGTGGATTATGGCAAAGGGATGAAATTTTATTTCATATGACACCTGATGGAAAGATTATAGATGAGGAACAACAGTCAGTTATTAGGTTATTGTTTGAGTAAAATTTTGGAATGTATTAGATTGTCTTGCACAGTAATCTCTGGAGGGTAAAAACTAATAAAGATTAGGTAGAATAAAGAAAGAATAATTATATTTGCTGGAGGGAAAAAGATATTGAGATTAGATCATTTTGTCATAAATGTAGATCAAAAGTACCAGAAAGACATCCAAATCATTAAAAGTATAGAAAACAGTGGCTTTCCTTATAAACCTTCATGGGGGAAAGGAACAAAAGGATTTAAGGCATCTAATCTATGGATTGGAAGCGAATACTTTGAAATGATCCATATTTTAAAAGAAGATGGAGGTGGATGGAAAAATGAATGGGTTGACCATTATAATAATGGACATCTGGGCTTGATTTGTATAATGATTGACACAGATAATTTGGATAAGATTTATGAGGCATTAATCAAAAAAGACATAAAGATTACACCGCCAGTTTTTTTACAGTTTAAATGGTTTTTTAATTTACTAACTAGAACAATGCCTTGGCGTAATAGTTATCTACCTTTTTTTGAAGGTATTCCATTACAGATAGGATTTCAGCAAATGAAAGATAACAAGGCACGAGAATTTATGGAGCAGTATATGGTTCCAAATAGTAGAGATAATCAGATATATGGGATAAAGGATGTAATTGTTCAAGGAGCATATACAGAAAATGATTTTAAATTAATAAAAGCTGTATTTTCAAACTATAATGAAGATGAGAGAAGTATAACGATAAACTTTTCAACCAATCAAAAGCTTACATTTCAGAATAATGAAAGCTATGGTGTTGAAATAATAACTGAATGTAAAAATAAATCATATATTGATAATACCATTCAAATTGAAAATATTAGATTGTCCAACGGCAATGAATTGGAATAGTATCTAAATATTATTAAGATGAAGCTAAATGATAAATAACATAGTTTAGATAAAATATTTTACTTATTTTCCATATGAAAATATCTATATCACACCTATTATAAACTCCCTTCATATTATAGTTTGAAGGGGGGAATAGATAATGTGCTATGAAAACAGAACCAAGGCATACGCAAGAATAAAGGGGGGCAATTTATACCCCAATTTACATGGTATAGTATTTTTTGATGATGTGGAAGGTGGCACAGAGGTAAGTGTAGAAGTGTGGGGATTGCCTTTATATAAACCTGCTAAAGGTAATAATCAGCCCATAGGACCACATGGATTCCATATACATGAAAAAGGAATATGTGAAGTTACAGATCCTAATAATCCATTTGAATCTGCAGGAGAACATTATAATCCAACAAATCAACCTCATGGAAATCATATCGGAGATTTTCCAGTTTTATTTTCAAATAACGGATATACTAGAATGAGATTTTTTACAGATAAGTTTAAGCCAGAAGATATTATAGGTAGATCAGTTATAATTCATGAAAATCCTGATGATTATAGAACTCAGCCATCTGGTAATTCAGGTAAGCGTATAGGATGTGGAGTAATATGCAAAACTAATTAAGTAGATTGAAATAGTTAGACTCTAACTATATAGTTAGAGTCTAACTATTTTTGATATTGTGATATAATTAATATATTATAGATACATTATTTTTCTAATGGGAGGATAAAGGTGAAATTGTTGAAAATTATATTTATTATTATAGCTTTTGGAGTGGTTATATTTCTTTATAATTATGATCAGATAAGTAAATTTAGGGTGAGGAATATAAGAATAGATTCTAAAAAAGTGAAAAATGATTTTAAAATAACTCAAATATCTGATTTTCACTCTAACCATCTAGTTAACTTAGGAAATATGGTAGATAGAATAAGAAAATTTGATCCAAATTTTATAGTACTAACAGGTGATATTCTAGATTCTAGAGATATAAAATTAGATACTGTAATCAAGCTGTTTGAAGCATTATTAGAGTTAAATAAAGAGATCTATTTTATACAAGGAAATCATGAAAATAGAAATCAATTATATAATGATTTAAAAGACGAGATGAAAAAGTTAGGAATAATCATCTTGGAAGATAGTTCCCATACAATTATAGTAAATAATGAATACATAAACATCACTGGTCTTAAATTTTATCCAAAGTCTAGAGAAGATAAAGAAGTTACATATTATCAAGAAGGAATTAAGAATCTAAATTTAGACTATTATAATATTCTACTGAGACACTCTCCCAATAATGTGGAAAGTATTTTAAATGGAAATGAAGATTTAATCCTATCTGGACATACCCATGGTGGACAAGTAAGACTGCCATTAATAGGAGCAATTGTAGCTCCGGGACAAGGCTTATTCCCAAAGCTTGACAAGGGAATTTTTAAAATAAATGATATAAATTTATATATAGATAGTGGATTAGGAAATAGTGCTGCATCAATAAGGGCATTTAATCCTGTTCAAATTTCAAATATAACTATTAAGGGAATGAAATAAAGATATGACATTAAATATAATTCATGTAGATATGGATGCCTTTTATGCAGCGGTGGAAGAAGAAGACAATCCTAAACTTAAAGGATTACCAGTTATAGTAGGTGGTCTTAGTAATCATGGTATAGTGACTACAGCTAATTATGAAGCTAGAAAATATGGAATTCATTCTGCTATGCCTATATTTATGGCAAAGCAAAGATGTCCAAAGGGTTTTTATATTTCTCCTAGAATGAAAAGGTATCAAGAGGTATCAAAGAACGTTTTTAATATTTTATATGAATTTACAGATTTAATAGAGCAGGTCTCCATAGATGAGGCTTATTTAGATATTTCTCATATTGATTTAGAACCATTAAAGCTTGTTGAAGAAATGAAGTATAAAGTTCAACAAAGTACAGGTCTAACCATGTCAGTAGGTATTTCATACAATAAATTTCTAGCAAAATTGGCATCGGACTGGAATAAACCAAATGGTATAAAGATCATAACTAAGGAAATGGTACCGAATATATTACTTCCATTGCCCATTAGAAAAGTTCATGGAGTAGGTCCAAAATCTGCTAGGAAACTAAATGGAATAGGTATATATACTGTTGAGGATTTACTTGGGCTTACAGTAGAATTTCTTGAAGAATTATTTGGAAAATCTGGCAGAGAGATATATGATAGAATTCGAGGAATAGATAATAGAGAAATAAACACAAATCGAGAGAGAAAATCTTTAGGCGTAGAGAGAACTTTTGAAGAGATAACAGATAATAAAGAAGTACTTATAAATTATTTGAAAACATTTTCTGAAGAATTATCCTATGATTTGAAGAGTCGAAACATACAAGGCAGGACAATAACAGTAAAAATAAAAGATGAAAATTTTATAGTACAAACTAGAAGTAAAACCTTAAATGAATATATCAATGATTTACCAAGGATATTTGATATGGCATTAGAACTTTTAAATGATATAGAATTAGATAGTAAAATTAGATTATTAGGTGTAACTGCGTCAAATCTTATAACATCAGAATTAGAACAGTTGTCATTATTTGACTAATTAAGCATTAATAATATAACTTTTTTCTTGAAATTTAGGAAGGTTATAGTAAGTTTTAAAATAAAAAAGATATAAAGGATAATTTCCATGTTCTTTATAAAAATAGGGATATAGTTTTTAACTATATCCCTATTAAAGATATTTCAAATAATATTATATTTCAAAACATAAGATTTATTTCATATTATCATATTTGTTTTCAGGTAGTTCTAGTACATTCATAAATTCTTCACCTGTAATAGTTTCATGTTCCAGTAGAAACTCAGATAGTTCATGAAGTTTTCCAATGTTTTCATTAAGAATATTCTTTGCTTTATCATGGGCATCTTTTATAATTTTAAGAACTTCAACATCTATCTTAGCTGCCATTTCTGGAGAACAAGCAAGAGACGCATCTCCACCTAAATATTGATTAGATACAGTTTCCAGTGCCATCATATCAAAATCGCCACTCATACCATAGCGAGTCACCATTGCTCTTGCTATTTTAGTAGCTTGTTCAATATCATTAGAAGCACCAGTAGTGATAGAATTAAAGATAATTTCTTCTGCCGCACGACCACCAGTTAAAGTAACTATTTTATTAAATAGATCTTCCTTAGACATTAAAAACTTTTCTCCTTCTTCTATTTGCATAGTATATCCTAATGCTCCAGAAGTCCTTGGAATAATAGTTATTTTGTGAACAGGAGCCGAATTCTTTTGTTTTGCTGCAACTAAAGCATGACCGATTTCATGATAAGAAACGATTAGTTTTTCCTGTGTAGATATTACAGCTCCTTTTCGTTGATAGCCAGCTATGACTGTTTCAACTGATTCTTCAAAATCAGATTGATTGACTTTAGTACGATTACATTTAACAGCACGAAGAGCAGCTTCATTTGCAATATTTGCCAGTTCTGCCCCTGATGCACCAGAAGTAGCTCTAGCAATTGCATTATAGTCTATTCCATTTTCTACTTTTATTTTTTTAGAGTGAACTTTGAGAATATCCTCACGTCCCTTTAAATCTGGAAGCTCTACTGGAATACGTCTATCAAATCTTCCAGGACGTAGAAGTGCCTTATCTAATGTTTCAGGTCTATTAGTAGCAGCTAGAATAACAACACCTTTGCTACCATCAAATCCATCCATTTCAGTAAGCAATTGATTAAGGGTTTGTTCACGTTCATCGTTACCACCCATACCAGAATTATCACGCTTTTTACCAATGGCATCGATTTCATCAATAAATACTATACAAGGGGCTTTTTCTTGAGCTTGTTTAAATAAATCTCGTACACGTGCAGCACCCATACCTACAAACATTTCAACAAATTCAGAACCAGATATTGAGAAGAAAGGAACTTGAGCTTCACCAGCAACTGCTTGAGCTAATAGAGTTTTACCAGTTCCAGGAGGACCTACAAGTAAAGCTCCCTTTGGAAGCAGAGCACCAATTTCTCTGTATTTTTCAGGAGTGTGGAGAAAATCTACAATTTCCGTAAGAGCTTCCTTTGCTTCATTTTGACCTGCCACATCTGCAAAAGTTTTTCCAGTTTGAGCCTTTACATAGACCTTAGCATTGCTTTTACCAAAGGTCATAGAGTTACCACCTAATCTTCCCTGTAAATTACGAGAAAACAATTGTCCAATTCCTATAAATAGAAATATTGGAATAATCCATGTTAATAAAAAGTTGACAATAGGAGACATTTCCTTTGGAATTGTACTTAAGAACTTAATTTCTTCATGCTGAGATAAACGATTTACCAAATCAGGATCATCCATTTTTCCAGTTATAAACAATTCATCTTTATCTTCATCACTTAGAACAGTAAAAACAATTTGATTTTCTTGAATTTCAACTTCCTTAATATTTCCAGATTCTATCTGGTTTAAAAATGTCCCATAATCAACTTGAGTTATTTGTTTTTTAAAAAATGATGGAAATACAAATGTATTTAGAACCATCATTACTAACATCACAATAGCATAATAAAAAATTAAAGGTTTTTTAGAATTTTTTCGTTTGTTCATTAATATTTCAACCTTTCTAAATAGAAGATTTTATACTTTGTTCATCCTAATTAACAAATCTTTTAAGTTTTGCAGACCAAGTATAATAGTTTGAATATCATCATGATTTTCACTTGAGAATATAGGTGTGTATATTTGTTTTAAGATATTATCAATTTCTGCTATAGTAGATATACCCTTGTCAGTAAGCTGTATTTTTACTACTCTTTCATCTGACATATCTCTATGTCTTTCTAAATACCCTTTTTTTTCTAATTGTTTACACATAGATGAAGTATTTCCACTTTGTATATTCATTATCTTGGCTAAACTACCAATACTATGATTTTGATCATCATTTATATGTTTAAGGATTTGAGCTTGTATAAGGGTCAAATCGTATTTATGAACGATAGGAAGAAAGGCATTATCAATGTTTACAGATACGTCTCTCATTAAATCTACTAATTGATCTTTGAACTCCAAAACATCCATTTATAAAATCCTCCTTTTATATTTAAGAATATCACAATAATGATATAAGGTATATTATATATACTGTATATATAATATACCTTATAGGGTAGCTTGTCAATATAATTCACTTTATCTGAATCATAACTAGAGTATATTAAAAGTGAATACTTATGGCTATAACTTAGTAAGATTTTATTTTAATGGAAGCCTAAGATTCCAGATGAAAATCCTTGAATAAAATTGGATTGAATAAATGTATATTTTATCATTGTAAGCTTCAAAAGATATTTCTAAACAATCCTTCTTCCATTATACCATTAATAATATTAACTATAACAGAAAATAAAATAAAAATAGTAGAAGTATTTTTTACCAATAATAACTATAATCCTAATTGTCTGATAAAAAATATTGTTGTCTACGATTTCCACATCACTGTTCATAGTTAGTGCAATTCTCCTATTTTATCTTCATAAGTTAGTAAAACAATTTAGAATTAGAAAACAATTGTAATCTAATGAAATTACTGAAAATATCGTGTATAATTAAGAGGAGGTGATTCAATGATTAAAGATAAATTTATAATGAAAATACAGAAAGAAAATGAAAATATTGAAAAGTATAGTAAGAAATCTAATTTAATTAGTATGGCTAGATTTATAGTATTTATAGGAATTATAGCCACTACCTATGTAATGATTAAGATAGATTATAAAGCAATTTATGCAGTAATAGATTTTATTTTAACAGTAATATTTATTGGCTTAATAATATATCATAATGTAATTAAAGATAGATTGAACTTTTCACAAGAGATTATAAATATAAATAATGAGTATTTAGATAGAATTAATGGAAATTGGATTGATTTTAATGATATTGGGGAGGAATTTATAAATAAGGAACATAAATATTCTTTTGATTTAGATATAGTAGGAAAAAAATCTCTATTTCAATTTATAAATATAGCTAATACATGGAATGGTAGAAGAAAATTAGCAAAAACCTTGTTGGAATCTAAGTATAATAAAGATGAAATATATTTAAGACAAGAAGCCATAAAGGAATTGGGAAGTAAACTAGATTTTTGCCAAGAATTAGAATATCTAGGAAGAAAACATAAAGAAGAATTACAAAATCCCGAAAGCTTAATGGAATATACTAAGAATAATGAAGAAGTGATGAAGTCACAGAAAATAAAAAAGATTCTTCATTTCCTTCCAATATTTGTTATACCATTGTCCATAGGAATTTTAGTATTTAAAGTTAAAGAAGTATATTCATTGATTCCATTATTGATATTACTCCAATATTTATTATGGGTAATAGGGTTTTCCAAACTCAATAGAATATTGGTACCAGTTGGAAAATTCAAATCTAATTTAGAGACCTATTTAGATATATTAAAGCTATTAGAAAAAGAAAAATTTGAATCTAAAAAGTTAAAGGATCTAAAGGAAATCTTATTTAATAAAGACTACTCATCTATACTGGGAATAGAGGAACTTGATAGAATTACAGAAAAAATCAATCTAAGATATAATAATGCCTTAATATACTTTTTATTTAATGGACTATTTTTATGGGATTATGAGTGTGCTTATTTATTGGAGAATTGGAAGAAAAAATATGGTGTGGAAGTAGAAAAATGGATTGAAGTTATAGGAGAAATTGAAGCATTATCTAGTCTAAGCGTTTTTATACAAATAGAAGAAGATATTTCTTTTCCAACTATTGATAATTCTAAATTAAAAATAAAAGCAGACAGTTTAGGACACCCACTTATAAATAGTGATATAAGAATACTAAATGATATAGAGATGGATAATAATATTTTTATTATTACAGGATCAAATATGTCAGGAAAGACTACATTTTTAAGGACATTGGGAATCAACTTAGTATTAGCATATAGTGGAGGACCTGTATATGCTGACAAAATGTCTTGTCCAATAGTGAGTATATATACATCTATGAGAGTAACAGATGATTTGAAAAATGGAATATCAACTTTTTATGCAGAGCTTCTTAGAATAAAAGATATTATCAATGAGGCAAAGGAAAATAAAAATATGATTTTTCTTATTGATGAAATCTTTAGAGGAACAAATTCCATAGACAGAATATTGGGAGCCAAAAATGTTCTTGCTAATCTAAATAAACTAGAAGTAATTGGAGCAATAACTACTCATGATTTAGAACTATGTGTGCTGGATAAATATAATAGAATAAAAAACTATCATTTTTCTGAGGAGTATAAAGATAATAAAATACATTTTGATTATAAAATTAGATTAGGCAGGTCCACTTCAACCAATGCAAAATATTTAATGAAATTAGTAGGTATTGAAATAATAGATGATTAAGAGAAGTTTGTAAGAAGATTGTAAGAAGTAAACTATATAATTTAGACTGTAAAGAAAATTACAGTCTATTTTTTATTTAAAGGAGGATTTTAAAATGATTATACTAAAAGCAGAGAATCTGAAAAAGTATTATGACAAGGATGTGAATATAGTAAAAGCTCTTGATGGAGTTGATGTTGAGATAAAAAAAGGTGAATTTGTTTCTATTGTCGGCACATCAGGCAGTGGAAAAAGTACATTACTACATATGTTAGGAGGTCTAGATAGGGCAACTGATGGAAAGGTATATGTGGATGATAAAGATATTTTTTCTATGACTGATGATCAGTTGACAGTATTTAGGCGTAGAAATATAGGATTTGTATTTCAAAACTATAATCTAGTTCCTATACTAAATGTCTATGAGAATATCGTACTTCCTATTGAACTTGACGGTAATAAAATAGATAAAAATCATGTAGATAATATTATTAAAACCCTTGGTCTTACTGAAAAAATCAATAATTTACCTAATAATTTATCTGGAGGACAACAACAGCGAGTTGCCATAGCTAGATCCCTTGCTACAAAACCAGCTATAATCTTAGCTGATGAACCTACAGGTAACTTAGATAGTAAAACAAGTCAGGAGGTATTAGGTCTTTTAAAGATAACCAGTGAAAAGTTTAACCAGACAATAGTTATGATTACTCATAATGAAGAGATTGCCCAACTTGCAGATAGAACTATTCGTATTGAAGATGGACAGATTGTAAGAGGTGATAGATAATGTATGAAAATAATAACAAAGCTATTGTAAAAAAATTAGCAAAACGCAGTATTAAAACTAATAGAATGAGAAATGTTTTTGCTGTCCTAGCGATTATACTTACAACTGTATTATTTACAACGGTGTTTACCATAGGAATTAGCATGGTTAAATCCATTGAATATAGTATTATGAGACAAGTAGGTAGTTCGGACCATGGAGGATTTAAATATCTTACAACAGAAGAGTACGAAATTATAAAGAAACATAAGACTATAAAAGAATATGGAATAACTGTTCCAGTAGCCCTTGCAGAAAACCCAGAACTTGCAAAAAGACAAATTGAAATCAGCTATATAGATGAAAATGGAGCTAAATATAGATTTATATCCCCCCTTCATAAAGGAAATATGCCAAAGAGAGAAAATGAAATTGTACTAGATACTATAACTTTAGATATGCTAGGTTTAGGCTATGAATTGGGGCAGGATATTACTTTGGATTATAGTATTAATGGAAAAGATTATAGCAAGAAATTCGTTTTAACTGGATATTATGAAGGTGATATTGTATCCATGGCAAGCTCAGCTTGTGTATCAAAGGAGTTTATAGAGAAAAATCTTTCAGAAATAGACCAGAAACGTTCTAAAGAAGACGGTTCTTATACAGGGACAATACTTCTTGATGTAATGCTCAATAATAAATTTAATATTGAAGAAAAGCTACTTAAAATATTATATGATAGTGGCTTTGAAGAAGGCAGTATTTCATATGGAATAAACTGGGCATATATGGGCAGTGGTTCATCTATTGAATTGAGTAATATAATACCATTAGTAGGTTTACTACTTTTAATAATGTTAAGTGGCTACCTTATTATATACAATTTGTTTTATATATCAGTTGTGAAGGATATACGATTTTATGGACTTCTTAAAACAATAGGTACAACATCAAGCCAACTAAAAAGATTAATTATAAAACAGGCAATGATACTTTCTTTTATAGGTGTTCCTTTTGGATTAGCTATGGGATACTTAGTAGGAATCATTCTTTTACCATATGTTCTGCAAATATTAACATTTTCACATTCTGCTATTTCAATAAATCCTATTATATTTGTTGGATCTGCATTGTTTTCAATTATCACTGTATTAGTAAGTTGCCATAAACCTGCTAGATATGCAGCTAAAACATCTCCTATGGAAGCAGTTAGATATACTGGTCTATCCAATTATGGGAATAAAAAGACCAAAAAATCTGGGAAGGGTGTAAGGCTATATAAAATGGCATTTTCTAATGTATTCAGAAATAAGAAAAAGGCTTTTGTAGTTATAGTTTCTCTTTCCCTTAGTATGATTTTACTGAATAGTGTTTATACAATTGTCTCTGGTTTTGATATGGATAAATACCTAAGTGGGCAAGCTGGTACAGATTTTACAATAGGTGATGCTACTTTTTATAGATGGCGTTTTGAGGAGGAAAATTCTAATGCTGTTACAGAAGAATTATGTAATGAAATAGAACAGCTTGCAGGTGTTGAAGGTGTTGGTAAATTATATAACAAACAAGTAATCATACCAACTACTGGTGAAATGGAACTATTAGCTAAAGACGAAGTAGAAACAGAAGACAAATCTATTTTGGAAGGTATTATTAGAAACAAAGAGATATGGATTGATATGTATGGTATAGATAATATACTTTATCCGTTACTTAATGAATATATAATCCACGGAGAATTTGATGACGAGCTATTTAAAACTGGAAATTATGCAGTGATATATAAGGGCTTATGGGATATAAACATCTATGATATTGGTGATAAAATAAATATATTATCCGATGAAGGACAGAATAAAGAATACACCATTATGGCAATTGTAGATAGATTACCATTATATATGTATAGTGGGAAGGTTATTGTAGGTGCAGTTAATATATATATTCCTTCGGAAGAATATACAAGATATACAGACAATATTTCAATAATGACTGCATTATTTAACGTAGAAGATGAATATATTCCCAATATGGATCAGTATATTCAAAATAAAATAAAAGAAATTCCAACTCTTGACTATCGTTCAAAGGCAGTTTATGAACAGGAGTATAATGATATGGTAAACACTTACAATGCTGTAGGATATACTTTAAGTCTTATTATTGGCTTAATTGGTATACTGAACTTTATAAATGTTATGATTACAAGTATTATATCTCGTAGGCAGGAATTTGCAACAATGCAAAGTATAGGTATGACAAATAAACAGCTTAGAAAAATGCTTATCTTTGAGGGACTATACTACGCTTTAATTACTTTTGCTGTTGTTTTAGTAATAGGTATACCAATTATTTATTTTGGAGTTAACTCATATGCAGGGGGAATGTCATTCTTTAGTTATCACTTTACAATATTGCCAATATTTATATGTATGCCTATTTTAATTGTTATTTCTGGAATAATACCTGCTTTGTGCTTTACTAATATTAAAAATATCAGTGTAGTTGAAAGACTGAGGGAAATAGAATAATTTTAAATACATAAACGGGCTAGAAATAGTCCGTTTCATGTTATAATATGTGATATAAAAGGTAAAGGATTTGATTATATGAGTACCATATTAATAATAGAGGACGATAAGCTACTAAATGAAGGAATAACCTTTTCTTTGCAGAGTGAAGGATATATAGTATTATCAGCATATAATGGAAAACAGGCTATGGAATTATTGAATTATAATCCTGATTTAATCATATTAGATATAAATCTTCCTGATAAGAATGGTGTGACACTTTGCGAATATATTAGAGAAGATATAAGCGTACCTATTATTTTTCTAACGGCCAAAGATACAGAAGAGGATATAGTAAAGGGCTTTAAAGCAGGGGGAGATGATTATATAACAAAGCCATTTTCTTTACCTATATTGAAGGAAAGAATAAAGGCTGTGCTGAAACGCAGAATTATACAAAGGGATAGTGTATATTATTATAAAAATCTTATATTTGATTTTGATAAGCTGAAGCTTATTAAAGACGATGTAGAAGTCCCTATTACTGCAACAGAAGTAAAGTTATTGGAACTATTTATTCAAAATAAGGGGAAGGTACTGACAAGAACACAAATACTTGATAAAATTTGGGATATAGATGGTGATTTTGTAGATGAAAATACCATTAGTGTAAATATTCGAAGACTTAGAGCTAAAATTGAAGATGACCCATCAAAACCCATCTTTATTAAAACCGTATTTGGTATAGGATATATATGGGGTGATAATAGGTGAGAGATTCCATAAAGAAGCTAGTTATTGTTACCATTATATCAATAATAATTCTTTCTGCTTTTTTCCTAGGAATTACTTCAAATCTTCTTTCCAATTTTGATATAAAAATAGTTGGGTTAGTATCAATTTTCTCTGTTTCTATAATAGTTATTTGCACTATATTTGTTTTCTTAGTGTCTAAAAATGTGAATACTACACTTGAGGCTTTGAGTCAGACTATTGAATCAATAATAGATGACAATCCAAAGGATATTTTTTCTACAATTGAGGATACTATGCTTTCAAAATTACAAAGTCAAGTAATAAAATTGTCAGATATTTTAAAGTCTCATAATATTAGGCAGAGAAAAGAAAAAGATGACTTAGCATCATTGATTTCAGATATATCTCACCAGCTTAAAACACCACTTGCTAACCTTAATATATATAATTCACTATTACTAGATACTAGTCTTTCAGATGATAGGAGAATAGAATTTACTAAAAATATGCAAAGTCAAATTGAAAAATTAAATTGGCTTATGGAGTCCTTGATTAAGATGTCAAAACTAGAAACGGGAATCATAAAATTAAATATAAAAAATCAATCCATAACACAGACTGTATTGCAGGCAATACTTATGGTATCACCAAAGGCAGAACAGAAAGGAATTAATATTACATTTAGCAGTGAAAAGGATATAATCTGTAATCATGATACTAAGTGGACACAAGAAGCCATATTTAATATTTTAGATAATGGAATAAAATATAGCCCAGATAATACTGAAATACATATGTCAATCATAAAATATGAATTATTTTGCAGAATAGATATACAGGACAAAGGTGATGGAATAATAGAGTCTGACATTAACAAAATTTTTACAAGATTCTATAGAGGTGAGAATTCTAAGAATATAGATGGTGTAGGAATAGGGTTATTTTTATCTAGAAAGATTGTTTCTCAGCAGGGAGGATATATTAAAGTAAAATCTATATTGGGAAGAGGTTCTGTATTTTCTGTATTTCTACCTTTTGAAACATAGGATATAAAGATAGTTTAGTAGAAGATAATTAAGAATCTTAATAAAGTAGAGAAATAAGTCATAGGGATTAAAGATAATAAATATATAGAATTTTATTGCACTAATAAAAGATAAAAACACAGGATATTAATTATAATTTTCCTGTGTTTTACATTAAATAATATTTTTATTTCAATTTATAATCTAATCTAACTAATTCTTCGGGTTCACCATATATGGCGAAATCAAGTAAATCTTTTATAATTCTTGTTTGTAATTGGGTATCAAAGGCCCTGCCAAAAGTCCTGCCAAGTGGAAATGGTATATGCATCATTCTTGGAGGTTTAACCTTTTCTGCAACTTTAGGTAAATGTACAATTGATGCTGTTCTTATACCACGGGATTCTATCTCTCGCTGAATCAATCCTACAGATTGATGACATATATATCACCCAGGAGATAATAATGCTATATCCACATTATCTTCTACTAATATATCAGCTATTTCAGGAGCAGATTCATTGATTAACAGATCAACTTTAGGGATATAGCCCATAAGCCCAAAATTATGAGGAGCTACATTACTAATATATCCTTCGTTCTGTAGATTTCTAAGAATTTCTAAAGGAAATACACAATTAATATCTTTTAAAGCCTCTTCTTTATCATAGTGATCATGGGTAATTGTCAAATCATCAAAATCAACATCTCCAGGAATGAATCTAAAAGTATGATCTCCATTAGTATCAAATGGCCTGTCTTTTTTAAGATGAACACCTGCAGTAGTTATAAAAGCTACTTTTGAATCCTTTAAAGTTTTGTTTGCCTCTGCTATGGGAGGTGAAGAAGTTATACTGTTCACCATAAACTCTGCGACTTTACCAATTATTTTTTGTTTTAAACCTATATTGTTTTTTATCATATGAATTTTTCCTTATACTTTATTTTTGGTTAACTTTATTTTATATATACCTTAATAAAAGAAATATAATCTTAGAAAAAACTAGCATAAATTTGTTAAGAATACCGGACTTACTAGTTTATTTGATAATCTACTTAAAAATGCAATTAGTGAAGTTTATTTGAAAGTATAAAGATATTTGAAAATATGATACAATTAAGTATAAATTAAAGGCATTATTGGGGGATAGACAGATGATATTTAGAAGACTTAGGGCAGTTGTTTTGATAATAGTACTAATACTTATTTTTTTCAATGTATTTCAAAGATTTTCTTTACTAAAAAGAGGCTTTATTTCATCAAACAAAGTAATAATCATAGATCCTGGACATGGAGGGAAAGATTCTGGCACTATTAGTGTTAGCGGTTATTATGAAAAAGATATAAATTTAGAAATATCTAAAAAATTATATAAAAAACTTATATCCATGGATTATAAGGTTATTTTAACTAGGAAAACAGATGAATTTGTAGATAACAACCATAGAGCAGAGATAGCAAATGAAAATAAGGCTAGGGTATTCATTAGTATTCATGGTAATGCTATGGAAAATAATAATAGTATAAATGGAATTCAAGTATTATATTACCCAAACAGAAAGAATAATATTAATGATTTGTTGGCTCAAATTATGCTAGACGAATTAGTAAAAGGTACTGGAGCTGCTGATAAAGGTATTATAGGTAGAGAGGATTTAATAGTTTTAAATCAAACTAAAATGCCAGCTATAATAGTTGAATATGGATTTTTATCTAATGAAAATGAAGAAAAGCTCTTGTTAACTGATTCTTATCAAGACAAGGTAGTAGATTCTATAGTGAATGGATTAGAATATTATTTTAGTCTAAATTTAGAAAACTAAAAAATATAATTCATAAATAGAAAAATTAAAGATAAAATTATATATAACACAGCAATGGGGATATTAGTAATTAATATCCTTATTTTTTAAATTAAAAATGATATTTTTAGTATAATTTTATAAAAGAATTTTTAGGGAATCGAAAAAAAAGGTTTACATGGAAATAATCTATATTATATAATATCTATGAACTAAAAAATATATATTATATACAGAAAGGATGCTGATACTATTTGAACATGTTAACTCAAAAATTGAAAGAGGTTACACTTGCGGTATTTCCAATTACCCTTATAGTGCTGATTTTAAACTTTACTATAGCTCCAATAGGAGCGAATTTAATGTGGAAGTTTATAATTGGAGCAATATTTATTATATTTGGTTTAGCTATATTCCTATTTGGAGCAGAGCTAGGAATACAACCTATAGGAACCTTAATGGGGTCATCCTTAACAAAGACCAAAAATATATGGATTATTATAATATTTGGATTCATACTTGGTTTTTTTATAAATGTTGCAGAGCCTGATTTATTAGTTCTAGCAAGGCAAGTAAGTGAAGTAACTTCTGGAGTATTATCACAAGCAAGTATCGTAATAGTAGTTTCAATTGGAGTAGGTGTATTAGTTGCTGTTGGACTATCAAGGATTATATTTAACATTCCATTACACAAACTTTTAACAGTATTGTACGGCATAATATTTTTTCTAGTAATTTTGGCACCTACGGAATTTCTAGGAATAGCATTTGATTCAGGCGGAGCCACAACTGGATCAATGACAGTACCATTTATTTTGGCATTAGGATTAGGTGTGTCTTCAACAAAGGGTGGTAAAGAATCTGAAGAATCAAGTTTTGGATTAGTTGGAGTAGCTTCTGCTGGTCCTATGATGGCAGTTCTAATAATGAGTCTGCTTTCTGGTATAAAATCTCTAACAGGAAGTTTACCTTATCAGTCTGTTGATACGAAGGGTGTATTAGCTTCCTTCCTACATGAAATACCTGTACTATCAATGGAAGTTATGATGGCAATGATTCCATTATTAATCTTGTTTTTTATATTTCAAATTATATTTTTTAAACTATCTAAAAAACAAGTTAATAAAATTCTAAAGGGGTTGCTTTATACATTTATAGGTTTTGTATTATTCTTAACTGGAGTAAATGCTGGATTTATGGAGGCAGGGACTGCCATAGGCCATGCTGCTGCATCTCTTGATAAGAATTGGCTTGTTATAGCAATAGGGTTTGTTCTTGGATTCACAGTAATATTTGCAGAGCCAGCAGTATATGTATTAAATGAGCAGATTGAAGATGTTACAAGTGGACATATTAAGAAAAAAGTAATATTATATACATTATCCATAGGAGTAGCTGTAGCGGTATCTCTTTCTATGATAAGAATATTAATTCCAAGTATTAAATTGTGGCATTTCCTTGTACCATGTTATTTATTAGCAATAGCTTTATCTTATTTTGCACCTAAACTATTTGTAGGTATTGCCTTTGACTCAGGTGGAGTAGCTTCTGGGCCAATGACGGCTACTTTTATATTGGCATTTGCTCAAGGTGTAGCAGAAGCAGTAGAAGGAGCAGACGTATTAATGGATGCCTTTGGTGTAATTGCCATGGTAGCACTGACGCCTTTAATTGCTATACAAATATTAGGTCTAGTATATGATCGTAAGGCTGGAAAAAAGGAGTTGAACTAAATTGAACCTAGATATGATCAATAAAGAATTAGTTTTATCCGCTGTTATAGTAAATTTAGGAAGTGGAAGTAAAGTTTTAAAAGAGGCAAAAAAAATTGGTGTAGCAGGGGGAACTATTTTCTTAGGAAGAGGAACAGTGAAAAATCATATTTTAGAAATATTGGGACTTAATGAGGTAAAGAAAGAAATAGTATTGATGATTTCAGAAAGTGGGCTTGAAGACAAAATTCATGAAGTTTTAACTCAAAAACTTCACTTAGATAAGCCTAATCATGGAATAATCTTCTCTTCGCCTGTAAAGAAAGTTTTAGGTATAAAAAATTATGGTGAGTCTGATGGAGACCTAAGAATAGGAGGAAAAGATGAGATGGAATATGAAGTAATATTTACTATAGTAGAAAGAGGTCTTGGAGAAGAAGTTGTAGATGCTGCTACTTCAGCAGGAGCAAGGGGTGCTACTATTATTAATGCAAGAGGTTCCGGAATACATGAAAATGTTATGTTTTTTTCAATGAATATTGAACCAGAGAAAGAAATAGTTATGCTAATAGTTGAAAAAGAAAAATCAAATAAAATAGCAAAAGTCATAAAAGAAGCTATGAATCTTGACGAACCAGGTAAAGGTATAATGTTCATTATGGACGTCAATAAAACTTCAGGGTTATTTCAATCTAAAGATTTAAATTAAATGAGAGCCAGTTGAGAAATTTTATTTTCTTAACTGGTTTTTTGTTTATTGACATTGACGTAACGTAAAGGTTTATAGTAGATTTAGAAGGAGGTGAACGAAATGGAATATACAGTGCAAAGATTGGCTAATTTAGCAGGAATCAGCAGTAGAACACTTAGATACTATGATGAAATAGGAATTCTTAAACCAGCAAGAATTAATTCATCGGGATACCGAATATATGGAAGTAAAGAAGTTGATAGATTACAACAGATATTATTCTATAGGGAATTAGGTATGGATTTAGAGAGTATAAAAAATA
Source organism: Tissierella pigra (assembly GCF_009695605.1). GTDB lineage: Bacteria > Bacillota > Clostridia > Tissierellales > Tissierellaceae > Tissierella > Tissierella pigra. Next base: position 13,879 of record NZ_VUNQ01000041.1, on the reverse strand, counting down.
TAGTAGCATCAGATTCTTTTGATGAGTCAACGGCACTTATACAGCACCGTGAAAAGCTCCTTCATCAAAGAGAAAAAATAGATTTATTAATATCCAATGTTAATAAGACTATAGCATTAAAAGAAGGGAGAATTAAAATGAGTGATAAAGAAAAATTTGAAGGTTTTAAACAAAAAATGATTAATAGTAATGAAGAAAAGTTTGGTAGAGAGGCTAGAGAAAAGTATGGAGATGACAAGGTAGATAAATCAAATGAAATGTTAAAAAATATGACTGAAAAGCAGTATAAAGAGCTACAAGAACTTAGTGCTAATGTTATAGACACATTAAAATTAGCATATTATACTAAAAATCCATCAGGGGAACTAGCACAAAAAGCAGTAGATTTACATCGTCAATGGTTAAGCTATTTTTGGGATTTTTATACTAAAGAAGCCCATGCTAGTCTTGCTCAAATGTATGTTGATGATGAAAGATTCAAAGAATATTATGATAGGGAACAACCTGGGTTAGCAGAATTTTTAAGAGATGCAGTTTATATTTATGCTAAAATAGACTAAACTAAAGAGAAGAAGCAATTAATTTAAATTAATTGTTTCTTCTCTTTAAATTATAGTTAACATATTGATAAAATATGATAGACTCTATATTATAGATGTTTTTATTATTAAGAATTATATTTAAAAAATAAAGAATATATATCATTAATTAAGGAGTAGACAAAGATGGAAAAATATATTGATTTTCAAAATGTAAAAAAATTATATCAAATGGGAGAAGTGAAGATTGAAGCTCTGTCTGGAGCAAGTTTTTCCATTGATAAAGGGGAGTTTGTTGTTATAGCAGGAGCTAGTGGTGCTGGTAAAAGTACAATATTAAATATATTAGGAGGTATGGATATAGCAACATCTGGAAAAGTCATTGTAGATTCTAAAGAAATAACATCCTTTACTAATAAGGAACTTATAACTTATAGAAGACATGATATAGGTTTTGTATTCCAATTTTATAATTTAGTTCAAAATTTAACTGCCATAGAAAATGTGGAATTAGCAACTCAAATATGTAACAATCCATTAGATACTGAAGAGGTATTAGAGGCTGTAGGTCTTAGTCATAGAAAGGGAAATTTTCCAGCCCAGCTATCAGGTGGAGAACAACAAAGAGTAGCCATAGCTCGTGCTTTGGCTAAAAATCCTAAGTTGCTTTTATGTGATGAGCCAACAGGAGCTTTAGACTATAATACAGGAAAAGCTATTTTAAAATTACTTCAGGATACTTGTAGAAATATGGGAATGACAGTAGTTGTAATAACTCATAATCTAGCAATAACTCCCATGGGAGACAAGGTTATTAAAGTTAAAAATGGAATGATAGAAAGTCAAGTAAAAAACCAAAATCCAACTCCAGTAGAAAGGATTGAATGGTAGTGAAAAAATCTGCATTAATAAAAGATATGATAAGGGATATTAGGAAGTCCATAGGTAGATTTATATCTATTGTCGCTATTATTACATTAGGAGTTGCATTTTTTTCAGGAGTAAAAGTTTCTCCAAAAGTTATGGAATATACAGCTGATAGATATTATGATGATTATAATTTAATGGATATAAGAATATTATCTACTTTAGGATTAACAGATGATGATTTAAAGGAAATAAGTAAAACTGAGGGTATAAAAGAAAGCATAGGGACTTATGTCATAGATACCTTGGCAGAATATGATGAAAAAGAAGTGGTAATTAGACTTCATGGAATTGATTCCTTTAATAAGATAAATGATGTAAAATTAATAAAAGGAAGATTACCAGAAAAAATTGATGAATGTGTAATTGAAGCAGGAAAGGATAATTCTACAAGAGTTCCTATAGGCTCTAAAGTTAAGCTTTTTTCAGGTAAAGAAGAAGAACTGTCTGAGACCTTAGAGAATACAGAATTTATAGTAGTAGGTGCTGTTCAAACTCCATACTATTTATCATTTGAAAAGGGAAGCAGTAATATTGGAAATGGTCAAGTAAGAGATTTTATTATGATTCCTAAAGAAAATTTTAAATTAGATGTATATACAGATATTTTACTTACTGTGGAAGATGCTAAGAATTTAAATTCCTATGATAAAGAATATTTTGATATAGTTAATCCAGTTACAGATAAAATAAAAGATTTAGCTAAAATAAGAGAAAAGATTAGATATGAGGAAATTCTAATAGATGCGCAGGAAGAATTAGAAGAAGGCAAAAGAGAATATTTTGATGAGAAAGCAGATGCTAACAAGAAGTTGGAAGAGGCTTTAGAGGAATTGAAAGATGCAAAGAAAGAAATAGATAATGGAGAAAAACAGCTTAAAGCTAATGAATTAAAATTTAAATTATCTATAAAGGAAGGTAAAGAAAAAGTAGAACAGGCAGAAAAAGAATTATTAAAAGGTGAAGAAGAATATGAAAAAGGTCTTGAAACTTTTAATGAAAATAAAATATTAGCAGAGAAAGGCTTTTTACAGGCTGAAAATGAAATAAAAAAGGGAGAAGAAAGCATATCTCTTTTAGAAAAACAAATATCACAAATTAATAATAATTTAGAAAATCCTTTAATTACACAGGAAGAAAAAGAAAAGTTACTCGTAGAATTACAAACTGCAAAAGGAACTTTACAAGGGGTAAAGGCAGCAGTTGAAAATGGTAGGACAGAGTTAGCAAGAAATAAAGAGAAGGTTTTAAATGCAGAAAAGGAACTTAAAAAGACTAAAGAACTATTAAATTCATCAAAAAAAAGAATTGAAACTGAAAAATTAAGCCTTAAAAAAGGAGAAGAAGAAGGTATTTTGGAAATAGCAAAAGTTAGAGAAAAATTAGAAAGAGGAAAAAAGGATTTAATAGAAGCAGAAAAAGAATATAATGATTCTAAAGAAAAAGCTGAAAAGGAATTTGAAGATGCTTGGAAAAAAATACAAGAAGGTGAAAATGATTTAAAGAAAATTGAAAAAGCTAAATGGTATGTGTTAGATAGAAAGTCACATTACTCTTATGTAGACTATGGTGGAGCTGCTGATAGAATAAATGCCATATCTCAAGTTTTTCCAGTTTTCTTTGCTTTAGTTGCAGCCTTAGTATGTCTAACTACTATGACAAGAATGGTAGATGAACAAAGGACAAATATAGGGACTTTAAAGGCTCTGGGATACAATAAAAGTGATATTGCATTTAAATACATATTCTATGCCTTAACAGCAACTATATTAGGCTGTATAATTGGAATTCTCATAGGGTATACTCTATTTCCAACTATTATATTTAATGCTTATGGAATCATGTATATACTGCCACCTGTAATACTTAAATTCAATGTGGCTTTGGCTGCTTTTATATCTTTAGGAGCCATAGGATTAACTACAATGACTACATTTATTTCTTGTAACAATGAGTTGAAAGACAATCCATCTTCTTTAATGAGACCAAAAGCACCGAGGCTTGGAAAGAGAATACTTCTTGAAAAAATACCTTTTATTTGGAATAGATTTAATTTTAGTTACAAAGTTAGTATTCGAAATATATTTAGATATAAGAGAAGATTTTTTATGACTATATTTGGAATAGCAGGTTGTACAGCTTTGATGCTTACTGCTTTTGGAATAAAGGATTCTATTAAAACTGTAGTAAATAGGCAATTTGGAAATCTATTTACTTATGATGTAACTATAGGATTAGAAGATAATGGAGAAAAACATTTAGAAGAAAATAAAAGCATAATAGATTATGAACTAATTTCCATGGAAAGTGGAACTATTATATTAGATACAATGGAAAAGGATATATCTATAATTACTCCAAAGGACAGAATCAACATAAATAAGTTTATCCATTTGCAAAATCGTAAAGGAGGCAAAGAACTTACTATTGAGGAAAAAGGAGTAGTAATAACTGAACAGATAAGTAGAAGTTTAAATGTATCTGTAGGAGATGAGATAACTTTAATAAATAAAGAAAAAGATGAAGCAAAAGTTAAAGTAACTGGAATTACAGAAAATTATACTTTTAATTATGTATATATATCCCCAGAGTACTATGAGGAGATTTTCAAAATACCAGTAGAATTTAATCAGGCCATTGGAATTTTATCTGATACATCTAAAGAATTCGAATATGAACTATCTAGAGAATTAATAAAGAAGGAAGGAATAAGTAGCATAAGCTTTAATACTTCAATTAGAGATAATTTTGAAGATACTATTCGAAGTCTAAATTATGTAGTAATAGTTATGATTATTTCAGCAGGAGCCTTGGCATTTGTAGTTTTATATAATTTAACTAATGTGAATATATCTGAAAGAATAAGGGAAATTGCAACTATAAAGGTTTTAGGCTTTTATGATAATGAGGTATCAGTCTATATATATAGAGAAAATACTATACTGACTATTATGGGGGCTTTAACAGGACTTATAATGGGAATATTTTTGCATAGATTTATAATGACAACAGTTGAAATGGAGAATATAATGTTTGGGCTTAAATTAGAATGGAAGAGTTATATTTTCTCTATATCATTAACTTTAATTTTTGCAATTCTTGTGAACTTTGCGATGTATTATAAACTTAAAAAAGTAGAAATGGTAGAATCCTTAAAATCAGTGGATTAGAAGATTGTAAGTAAATGATGAATAATGTCTTTAATGTAACATTAAAAGCATAATAAAAGTTATAAATAATTAATATTTGAAAAATAAAACCCTGATAAACTGTAGTTTAGTTTTTTAGGGTTTTATTTTTTTATAAAAATTTTTTAAAAGTCCAAGTTATGACAAAATATTACATAAAAGTTTTGTATAATAGGTTTTGAGTTTATTTTAACAAGAACTAGGAGGAAATAAGAGTAATGGAAAGTATAAAATATACATTATTGGATTTTAAAAGTGAAAGTAAGGTGAAAAAAGTTTTAAGGTATATCTTTATTTTGGGATTATCCATGTATTTAGGTTATAAAGATTTTGAAATATATCATTTATTTATAGAGTTAGCAGGGTCTATAATTAGCTTCTTAATGGCAATTATAGCCTTAAATACTTATAAAACTAATCAAGATAATAGAATAATATTTTTAGGTATGGCTTTTGGATTCGTTGCTTGTTTTGATTTGATTCATTTAATTACATATGAAGAAATAGGTATAATAGGACACAATACATATAATATTTCGTTACAATTACTAATAGTATCAAGCTATATGAAAAGTTTATCTTTTTTAATTTCTATTATATTTTTGAATAAAAAGATTGATATTAGATATGGGTTCTTTATATATTTGACTATTTCAATATTGTTATTTATATCCATATTATATTTAGGTATTTTTCCAGATTGTTTTATAGAAGAAGTAGGATTTACACCTTTTAAAAAAATAAGTCAATATATAATTTGTGGAATCTTGTTATTAAGGATTATATATTTTTTAAAGACAAGCTCTAAAGATTTAGATATCACCAATAGACATATTATTTATTCATTAGTTATAATGATTACCTCTGAATTTATTTTTATAATTAATAATGATTCTCAAGGATTATTATCAATTATAGGGCATATATTTAAATTTTTATCTCTTTATTTAATTTATAAGGCAATAGTTCGAACGGGTATACAGGAGCCTAATTTGAATTTAATTGAATTAAATATACTTTTAGATAGAAAAAATGGGAATTTAGAAAATTTAGTACACAAACTTAGACTAAAATGTGAGGAAATGAAAAGATTAGAAACAGAGAATTCAAAGAAGAAGGAAATTCTAGATGCTATATTAGAGGCATCGGACAATGGTATTTTAGTAATAGGAGATGATAATAAAGTTATTCATGCCAATAGACTGCTTATGGAAATATGGGATATTTCACGAGAGACAATTTATAATGGTGATTATTGTGAATTAGGTTTAGTTGCAAAACAACAATTGAAGTATTCAGAAGAAATAAGGCTTTTTGCCAAAGAATTAGGAAATAAAAAGGATTTTAATATTTGTGACCTACATTTAAAAGATGGAAGAGTTATAGAAGCTTCTGTACTTCCCTTTATAGAAAAAGGAGTACCTACTGGAAGAATAATCAGCTTTAGAGATATTACTCAAAAAAATAAGGTTATAGAATTACAGAAACAAATAGAAATAAAACAAGCATTATTACAAAAAGCAAAAGAAGTAGATGAAATGAAAAATAACTTCTTTTCTACAATATCCCATGAATTTAGAACTCCTTTGAATATTATACTGGGAGTAACTCAACTATTTCCGTTTAATGATAATATGGAAATGAATATAGATAGGGGTACAGTCAATAAATATATTAAAATGATAAAGCAAAATTCCTATAGGTTAATTAAACTTTCTAACAATCTTATAGATATTACAAAGATTGATGCTGGGTTTATGAAGATGAATTTTGAAAACTATAATATCGTTTCCATTATAGAAGATATTACATTATCTGTTGTAGAGTATAGTAAAACTAAAGGCATATCTATAGTATTTGATACAGAAATAGAAGAGCGGATAATGGCATGTGATGCGGATAAGTTGGAAAGGGTTATGTTAAACTTACTGTCAAATTCAGTGAAGTATGTAGAACCTGGTGGAAAAATTGAAGTAAGTATTAAAGAAAAAAATAACATGGTTTTAATAGAGGTAAAAGATAACGGTGTAGGAATTCCCAAGGAAATGACAGAAATAATATTTGATAGATTTAAACAAGTAGACTCAACTCTAAGGAGAAAAAAAGAAGGAAGTGGTATAGGTTTATCAATAGTAAAATCAATGGTCGAATTACATGGTGGAAGTATATATCTAGATAGTGAAGTAAATAAGGGAAGTACCTTTACTATTAGCTTGCCAATATATGAAGTAGATATTAATAATATAAATTCCACTGAATGTATGTCTAGGGAAATAAATGTGGATAAAATAAACATAGAGTTTTCTGATATATATGAGTTAAGTAGAGAATATTAACATAAATTTTATTGATGGTAATTATATCAAAAACTTTGATACAAAATAAACTTACAGAATAGTCTAAATATTTGTTTACTTTATTGCCTAAACATAGTATAATCAATTAAACTCATCAATATAATATAAAAAAGTTGTAAGGAGGTATATTATGGAAGATAAAAGTAAAGTTCAAGAAAGAGAATCTTGGGGTTCAAGTTTTGGCTTTATTATGGCAGCAGCAGGTTCGGCTGTAGGTTTAGGGAATCTATGGAAATTCCCATATCTGGCAGGAAAAAATGGTGGTGCTGTGTTTGTTGTAACATATTTACTAATGGTTATATTGATTGGATTTACTATGATGTTAGGTGAAATGATAATTGGTAGAAAGACACAATTAGATCCTTATGGGGCATATAAAAAACTTAATAAAAATTGGGGATTTTTAGGTTCGATTGGAATTGTAACTGCATTTTTAATTTTATCTTATTATAGTGTTGTAGGTGGATGGGTAATAAAATATATCATAGCTACCTTAATGGGAGGAATTGGTGTCGATAAGGCAGCATATTTTAATGGATTTATAGGTGCTCCAATAGAGCCTCTAATTTATCATGGAATATTTATGATATTAACTGTAGCAATAGTATTTAAGGGAATATCTGGTGGAATAGAAAAGGCAAGCAAAATTATGATGCCTGCACTTTTTATCATGCTTATAATAGTTGCCATAAGATCAGTTACTCTTAAAGGTGCTTCTCAAGGACTTGCTTATTATTTAAAGCCTGATTTTAGTAAATTTAATGGAAGGGTTCTTGTAGATGCTTTAGGGCAGGTCTTTTTTTCTTTAAGTTTAGGTATGGGAGCTTTAATTACCTATGGTAGTTATCTAAAGGGTGATGAAGACTTAGAGAAAAATGCCTTAATAATACCTGGGTTAGATACAGCAGTAGCGTTATTAGCAGGGTTTGCTGTTCTGCCTGCAGTATTTGCTTTTGGGTTTGAACCTAGTCAAGGACCTGGACTTATGTTTGTAACTTTACCAGCAGTATTTGAAGCTATGCCTTTTGGAGCAGTATTTGGTGTAATTTTCTTTATTTTAGTATTTTTTGCAGCTATTACTTCAGCGATTTCTCTGCTGGAGGTATCAACAGCTTACTGTATAGATCAGCTTAAATGGTCAAGAAATAAATCTGTTACTATAGTTTCATCTATTATGTTTGTAATAGGAATTTTTGCTTCTCTATCTATGGGTGTTTTATCAGATTTTAATATTCCTATATTAAATTTAGGAATATTTGATGCCTTGGATTTTATTACTTCTAATGTATTAATGCCTATTGGTGGCTTACTAATGGCTATATTTTTAGGATATGTATGGGGTGTTGATGAAGCTATAAAAGAAGTAAAGAAAAGTCCAAATGTAAAATTCAAGCTTGAAAAACTTTGGATAGTATTAATAAAATATGTAGCACCAGTTGCAATATTCATAGTACTTCTCAGTTCATTAGGATTCCTAGATAGATGGTTAGGTAATTAAATTAGTATTAGTGAAGAAAATTTAAAAATATTATAAAACTAACATAAAAAACTTCTTTAGAGAGAAGATATTATTAAGTGGAGTTAAAACTAGATTTATAATAATCTAAAGGAGGATAAATTATGTTATTTAACAATATTAGTGAAAGACGAATTGTAAAAGATGGACTTCATAAATCAGTGCTAGAGATGACAGCTGAAGATTATAACAAATTATATAATAATCAATATAATGAAAAGATTGCTGAAGAAATTATAAATCGTCATTTAGAAAGAAGAGGAGATGATGGTAGAGCAACTAATATTCAAATCCAACACGATGATAATAGCAATATAGTAAGGATTTATGCAAATATTGACTATTTAGGAAATGACCACACAACATATGGAATACATTAAAATATAAGGATGCTTTGGCATCCTTATATTTATTAAGAGGTATTTTAAATAAATTATACAAAATTCTGTTTAAATATTGTATAATGTACAATGGATAGTTCTTTTATATTTAAAGCATAAATTGGAGGTAATAAATGATAAAATTTTGGCAGAATAAAAGATTTTTAAAGGATATGTTGATAATTGCAATTCCAATTGCATTACAAAATCTAATAACTTCGTCCTTAAATATGGTAGATACATTGATGATATCAGAACTTGGCAAATCAAGTATAGCAGCAGTAGGTTTAGCTAATCAGCTATTCTTTTTTTATTCCCTGATTATTTTTGGAATCAACAGTGGAACATCTATTTTTATTTCTCAATATTGGGGTAAAAAAGATACAGAAAATATTAAAAAAGTATTAGGATTATCCATTACTCTAAGTGCTATTGCAGGTTTGTTCTTTACAATAATAGCATTATTTTTTCCTGAAACAGTAATGAGGTTTTTCATAAAAGAACCTATGGTAGTTAAATTAGGAAGTGATTATCTTAGGATAGTATCTTTATCTTACATAATAACGGGAGTATCTTTTGCATATAGTATAGCATCTAGAAGTATAGGACGCCCTAATATGCCTATGATAGTAGCTGGAGTTTCTTTTATAACAAATACTATTTTTAACTATTTACTTATTTTCGGTAAATTTGGTTTTCCAGTATTAGGTGTAAAAGGTGCTGCCTATGGAACATTAATTGCTAGGATAGTTGAAATTTTACTTATACTTTATTTTGTATATAAAGATATAGAACCTCTAGCCGCTAAATTAAGTGAATTAACCACATGGACAAAGGATTTTGTTAAGAGATATTTAATAACTATATCTCCTGTAATAGTAAATGAAGCATTTTGGGCATTGGGACAAGTTATGTATTCAGTAGCCTATGCAAGAATTGGAGAAGAAGCTACAGCAGCAGTTCAAGTTTCAAGTACTATTCAAAATGTATTTTTTGTATTAGTAAGGGGACTAGCTAATGCTTGCACTATTATGGTAGGTAATAAAATTGGTGCAGGAGACGAGGATGAATCCTATGACTATGCAATTCAATTTTTAGCTATGTCTACAGTAGCTGGATTAGTATTGGGAGGAATCTTAGTCTTAACTCCAGATTTAACATTGAAATTATTTAGAAATTTAGATGCTGATGTATATGATTTGTCTAAAAAATTAATAATGATTGGTGGTATGTTTTATTTCATTAGAACCTTTAATGCAACCTTAATTGTAGGAGTTCTTAGGGGTGGAGGAGATACTAATTTCTCTATGTATCTTGAAATGGGAGCAGTATGGCTTATCGGTGTGCCTTTAGCGTTTATGGGTGTATTATTATTTAAAATGCCTGTTTACATGGTATTCATTTTAGTGTCCTTTGAAGAAATAGTTAAGGCAATTATAGGTTTACCAAGAATAAAGTCAAAAAGATGGATTAAAAATATTACATAAAACTAGCTTAATGCTAGTTTTTATTGTAACCATTACAAATTTATAAAAGGAGTTGATTATTTATGAAGAAATATAGAAAGCATTTCGAAATACCCTATTATGAATCAGATAAGAATGGAAGGTTAAGACAAGTATCTTTACTAGAATATCTAGGTGAAACATCAGGAGAACATACTGATTATTTGGGATTTAATTCTGAAGATATTAAGGAACTAAATTGTGCATGGATGTTAAATAGATGGAAGGTTAAAGTTCTTAGGTATCCAAAGGTAAAAGAAAAAATAATTATAGAAACCTGGACATCAAAAATGGATAGATTTTATGCCAATAGAGAATTTAAAATATATGATGAGGAAAATAATGAAATAGGAAGGGCTTCTACTGTATGGATATTTATTGATATGAATAAAAAGAAACCCGTAAGAATTCCTACTATATTATTTGAAAAAGTTAATCTTGTTGAAGAGATAAATTTTGAGGATTTCTATGATTTTAAAAAAACAATAGATATAAAAGATACTCTAGATTTTCATGTGAGAAAATCTGATATTGATTATAATAACCATGTAAATAATACTAAATATCTTTCATGGGTATTGGAAACTATTCCTGAAGATATTTATGAAAATTGTCAATTAAGTGAATTTGAATTATTATATAAAAAAGAAGCAGTATATGGAAACACAATATTGGCAGGAATTAATATATTAAATGAGAAAAACCATGAGAAAGATTTTATTCATAAGATTATGGATATTGATACAAATGAAATTCATGCATTAGGGATGACTAGATGGATAGAGATAAAATAAAAAAGTCCGATTTTTGAAGTTATACCTCAAAAATCGGACTTTTTTATTAAATCAATTATCCTCCAAAATCTACTTTTATTATCTTACCATTTTCATCTAAACTCATTTTTGTAACCTTAGTTAGCTTTGGAACATTATCAATTTTAGAACATTCCAGCATATGATATACCTTAGAAGTATCTCCAGTTTCTTTATAAACTTGTCGAAGTAGTTTTAGAAGAGAATAAGGATGCTCTGGTTCTTTTAAAGTTACAAAGGATGTATTTGGTTTTGACATGGCTTCAGCAATTAATTTTTCAAAATCCAAATTATCTAATCCAGGTATTAGATAATACTCTACATCATTGTTTAAATCCTCGAATCCTTTTACCTGAACAGAATTAAAATTACTTTTTGCTACAGCCATTAAGGCTGCCATTAAAGGTCTTATCCCAGCTGATCTATGACCAGATACTATAACAGATTCTTTCCTTTGAATAGCCTCATCAATATAATTACCTTCAGCTTCAGTCATAAATCCTTGACTTACATATTTTTGAATCATTGAATTCATTTAAAACTCTCCTTTATCTATTAAATTTAATTAATGAACTTAACTCAACTATTTACATCAATATGATAACATTAAAAGCTCTGAAAATAAAGTTTTGTTATAATTTAAACAAGATTCTAACTTTATTCTATATAATTTTACCCAATTTAATGATAAAATAAATAAAGTAAGCTAAAATAATTATTAATTGAAGAATTGAATTAAGGAGGAAATAAGTTTGAAAGTAGAAATGAATATACGAAAAAACATTGCTCTTATTGCCCATGATAATAAAAAAGAGGATTTAATAAATTGGGTAAAAGAAAATAAAGATAAATTGTCAGAACACTTTTTATGTGGAACTGGAACAACAGCAAAGAGAATAAGTGAAAGTACTGGATTAGAAGTTAGAGGATTTAGATCTGGTCCCCTTGGAGGAGATCAACAAATAGGTTCACGTATTGTTGAGGGAGATATTGATATGATGATTTTTTTCTGGGATCCGTTGGAAGCCCAGCCTCATGATCCTGACGTAAAAGCACTTTTGAGAATAGCAGTATTATATGATATCCCAGTTGCAAATAATAAATCATCTGCTGATTATATAATATCTTCTCCAATTATGAGTTCTAAGTATGAAAGAGAAATCGTTAATTTTAGTAAGTCACAAAAGTAAAATAAAATAAAATTTATAAAATTTTAAAAATATGAATAAATTTCAATAAAAAATCATATAAATATAGTTGCAATCTAAGTTATAGTATGGTAATATTAGGTTGTAGCTTTAATTCGGAAGTAAATAATCGATACACAATAATTTCTATAGGTAGCATATTTTATCTGCATATAGTAAAGAAATTTTATTGTTAGTATTTTTACAAAAGAATTAAAGAAATAAAATTTCGGAGGTATATGCAATGAAAGGTACAGTAAAATGGTTTAACGCAGAAAAAGGATTTGGATTTATTACTACTGAAGAAGGAAACGATGTATTCGCTCACTTCTCACAAATCAACAAAGATGGTTTCAAAACTTTAGAAGAAGGCCAAGAAGTTGAATTCAACGTTGTAGAAGGCGCTAAAGGATTACAAGCTGAGAATATAACTATTATCTAGTAAAACGGATACCTATACCCCTTAAAGATTATCTTTAAGGGGTTTTCTGTGTTGACAACAAAAAAACTATATGTTACCTTTAGTAAGATGGTATTTTTAAAATAGACAAAAGGAGAATAGATTATGAGCGAAAAAAAAGTTCTTGCAGTAGTAAATGAAAAAGAAATAACTGAGGATACTGTACTTAAATTCCTTAATGATTTAGGACCTCAAATGGCAATGCAATTTCAATCACCAGAAGGTATGAAAAGAGTAGTAGATGAATTAATAAATCAAGAAGTAATGTACTTAGATGCAAAAGAAAGTAAATTGGACTCAGACGAAAATTTCATAAAAGAATTAGAAAGAGTTAAAGAAGGATTATTAAAACAATACGCGTTAAATCAGCTATTATCTGGCATATCAGTAACAGAAGGTGAAGCCTTAGAATTTTATAATGAAAATAAAGAAAACTTTAAAAAACCTGAAACTGTAGTTGCTAGTCATATCTTAGTGGAAGAGGAAGAAAAAGCAAAAGAGATAATAAAAGAAATAGAGAACGGTATGTCTTTTGAAGATGCTGCAAAGAACTATTCAACTTGTCCTTCTAAGGCACAAGGTGGCAATTTAGGAGAATTTGGAAGAGGTCAAATGGTTCCTGAATTTGAAGATGCTGCTTTTAATATGGAAGTAGATAGTATTTCAGAACCAGTAAAAACACAATTCGGTTATCATATAATCAAGTTAATAAATAAAAATGCGGAAGGATTGAGTTCCTTTGATGAAATAAAAGATCAAGTAACTCAACAGGTTTTAGGTACAAAACAGCAACAAGCTTATATAAATAAGACAAATGAACTAAAACAAAAATATGAAGTAAAAAATAATATGTAGAGATTTTAAAGAGAGATTTTAATCTCTCTTTTTTTATTTAATAGGAAAGTCCTACTTTTCCTATTAAATAAAAAAAAGGCAGCCCAGGAATCTTGAGCATGCCAATAAAGCCTAAGATTGTTAGACTATTTTCTGTACTCGTAATGAACACCA
>NZ_VUNQ01000040.1 GCF_009695605.1 Tissierella pigra | reverse complement strand
TTCTGTTATAATTGTTTTCATAAGGAAAGATCCCTCCGATTTTTGTTTGTTATGGTAAACAACATTATATCAGAGGTCTTTCCTTTTTTCATATTTACTTGTCACAAATGTATTGTCTCATATCAACGTCTTTTGGTATGTTTGCTATTTCTAGTCCATGTAACAATTGAACCAGATGTAGTCCTTCCTTGTTTATATAACATATCTTGTCGAGCCTGAGTTCGATAAGTTTCTGTAATTCGCACAGAAAGCCCATTTTCTTTACATTTTTCTAAAAAACTAATAGCCAACTCTCTAGTCTTGGGACTTAGTTCATCTAAATCTGATATTATTTCAATGGAAGATTCGTCCATATATTCATATTTCCCTCTATCAAACAGAAATCCATACATACCAGTCCTCGGGAAAATTACAAATAGTAACAACAATAATAATAAAAATAATATTATACTTTTCCTCATATTCTCACCTACACAATTCTACTATTTATCATCAATCCTACATCTTTTAAAATATTCATCTCATCCAATTTTTATACCATTTATTATACCCTCTTTAGAATCTCTAACTGTAATAAAAATTATAGTTTTTTATTTTTTCATAACTCCTTATATCTGCTCTTCTATTCTTGATATTCTCACTTAAAGAGTATAAAATTGTATACGAGGTGATTTTGTGGATATTTATGAATCTCTTAAAACCTATTTTGGATATACAGAATTTAGAGATGGTCAAGAAAAATTAATAAATGGAATATTAAATAAAAAAGATGTCTTAGGTATAATGCCTACTGGTGGTGGAAAATCCCTTTGTTATCAATTACCTGCTGTTTTATTAGATGGCATTACTATAGTGGTTTCACCTTTAATATCTCTTATGAAGGACCAAGTGGATTCCTTAAATGAAATTGGAATAACTGGTACTTTTATCAATAGTACCTTGGACGATAGAGAATATAATTATAGAGTACAAGAGATTAAAGAAGGTAATTATAGAATAGTCTATGTAGCACCTGAACGTTTAAATACCTTATCTTTTCTCAATCTAGTAAATGATATAAATATATCTATGGTTGCCATCGACGAAGCTCATTGTATTAGCCAATGGGGTCACGATTTTAGACCTTCCTATAGAGAAATTCCAAGGTTTATAAGAAACCTTTCCCGTAGA
The DNA here is from genome assembly GCF_009695605.1 of Tissierella pigra. Lineage (GTDB taxonomy): Bacteria > Bacillota > Clostridia > Tissierellales > Tissierellaceae > Tissierella > Tissierella pigra. The sequence goes on along the minus strand of NZ_VUNQ01000040.1, from coordinate 33,265 downwards.
CCAGTGGTATCCTGCTATACCGCAACTGCTACTAAAGAGGTAATTGAAGAAATTAAGGAATTAATTGAACTTAAAAATCCTGTAGAATCTATTATTGGATTTGATAGACCAAATTTATTTTATGAGGTAATTAAGGTCAGTGATAAATATACTTATTTAAAAAATTATATAGAAAACAATTATCCTAATGAATCTGGAATTATCTATTGTGCAACAAGAAAGACTGTAGAAAGTTTAACTGAAAAATTATCTAGAGATGGATTTTCGGTGGTAGCATATCACGGTGGAATGAGTAGTGACGCCCGTCAGGAAAATCAAGATAGTTTTATTTTCAATAGAGTTCAAATAATTGTAGCAACTAATGCCTTTGGCATGGGAATAGATAAGCCAGATGTTAGATTTATAATTCATTATAATATGCCACAGAATATGGAGGCATATTACCAAGAGGCAGGACGTGCAGGAAGAGACGGAGAAAGTAGTCGATGTACTCTTTTATATTCTCCACAAGATATAGTAAAGCAAAAACTTTTAATCCAAAATAATCCTATGTCTTTAGAACGAGAAACCTTGCTATATAAAAATCTTCAGTATTTAGTAGATTACTGTCATACTCATGATTGTCTTAGAAACAGTATATTGGAATACTTTGGAGAAAAAGGTAGTCACAATAACTGTGGGAATTGCGGGAACTGTATAGATCAATCTGAAATGATGGATATTACCATAGAATCACAAAAAATATTATCTTGTATATATAGAGTTCAAGAAAGATACGGTTTAACTACAGTAATTCAAGTTCTAAGGGGTTCAAAAAGTAAGAAGCTCCTTGAAATGGAACTTGATAAGGTATCCACATATGGAATTATGAAGGAATATGGAGAAAATACATTAAGAGAAATAATAATGACTTTAGTGTCCATGGGATATATTCATATAACTACAGATAAATACCCTGTTTTAAAGCTAACAGCAAATGCTGGAAAAGTATTAAAAGGAGAAGTTAAAGTCCATCACAAAAAACATTTAGTAGAAACCAAATCTTCTAATGAAAAGAAATCTTTTACAGGAGATGTATTGGAAAACTTTAATGAAGATTTATTTAAGGAGTTAAAGCTTCTACGATATTCCATATCTCAAGAAAATGGACTAGCACCTTTTATGATATTTCATGACTCCACATTAAAGGAAATGGCTTCGATTTTTCCTCAAAACAAAGAATCTATGCTTACTATAAAAGGCGTAGGACTTAAAAAATATGAAAGCTACGGAGAAAGTTTTATGGATTTAATCAAAACTTATTGTAATACCAATGATATAGAATCCATAGAGGCTCCCCCAAAAATTATTAGAGAGGATTTAGCAGATAGATATGAGTTAACTTATGGCTGTTATCTAGAAGGGCTTTCCTTAGAAGAAATATCTCAAAAAAGAAACTTTACTAAAAACACCATAATAGAACATCTTGCAAAATCTCAAGAACAAGGAAAAGCAGTGGATTGGCTCAGATTTATAGATAATCCTAGAAAAGAAGAAAAAATATTATCTGTAATCAATCAGTTGGGATTAGAAAAATTAAAGCCTATTAAGGAAGCTTTGCCTGAAGATATTACTTACGAAGATATAAAAATAATAATAGCAAAAAATGAACTTAAATAAAAATCATATCCTATTAGTATAAACTAATCTACAATTCTGTAAAAATAAATGCTCTTTTCTGGTAAGAATCAAAATAAGATAATATCAGAAAGAGCATTTTATATTAAATTAAAGAAGAATTTTAATTTTAACTATTCCACCACCATTTACATCGTTGGATAATATAAGTTCTCCATTATATTTTTTAATAATAGTATCAGCTATATATAAACCCAGTCCATGATGTCCACTTTTTGTTCTGCTTTCATCACCCATTATTAGTTGTTCTTTTCCATATCTCAACATTTTGGGAGAAAATCCTTTGCCTTGGTCTATTACTTCAATGGTCAGGTAAAAATTATCTATAAAACCATTAACCTTCACAGTAGAGTTCTTTGGAGAAAAGTCTACTGCATTTACTATAATATTCATTATTCCACGTTCTAACTCATTTCTATTTCCTTTTATATATACATCTTCTTCAATATCTATTTCCAAAATAATTTTGATATTTTTTGTTTTTCCTAGGGCATCTCCTTGACTTTTTAAGTGTTTTAACATCTTCACTACATAGATATTTTCATTTTGGATATTATTTTCTGTCTGATTTCTTGCAATAGCCAATAGACGTTGTATATATTCTTCCATCTGCTTACTGCTTTCTTCAATATAATTACAATAGCTTTTCTGCTCCTCTGTTATATCAGTTTCTACAAGTAATCCTATATTACCTCTGACTATTGTAAGAGGAGTTTTTACATCATGAGCTAATGCAGAGATTTGTGCTCGTTTTTGTTGCTCTATTGCCCATTGTTCTTCCAGTGCAACTTTTAAAGAACTTTTCATCTTATGAATTCCTTGAAGAACCATATTGATTTCTCTTAAGTTGCTATTTTCTATATCAAATTCCAAATTCTGCTCTTCTATTTTTTTAGTTGCAGATAAAAGCAACTTTAATTCTTTATTAATCTTTTTAGCAAATCTATTTGATACTAAAAGCAGCACTATGATAAATTCTATAATAAATACTATAATAGTTGTAATTTCTCCATTAGGTAAAACTGATCTTAATTTTTCATTTTTATATTGTAAAGTAAGAGGATATTTTATTAGTAATATACCATCTTCTCGTTTAATGCTAGCTATATATTTCATTATCCCAGAAGACATCTTATTATTATTATAATTATCCCAAATTAGATCTTGGTCCACCTTAGAAAAATTTCCATATAAATAATCTCCATCATTTGAATAAACTCCAAAGCTACACATAGGTGTCAGTAAATCCATTGTGACCTTAGGAGATTCTTTTAATTTATCAAGATTCTTTTGAATAATTTTTTCTGAATAATTAGCTGGATATACTCCAAAGGAAACTATAAAAATTAGATAATAATTAATCATCAATAAAATTATAATAAAAAATCCAAGAGAAAGTATATATTTTATGAAAATTGACCTAAGCTCTTTTTCTTTTTTTAATCCCATTTATACCCTACTCCCCAAACTGTCTTAATTGGTTCTTCATTGAATTCAAGGAATTTAGCCCGAATATTTTTTATATGTTCTACAATTGCACTTAAATTACTATCTTTTTCAAACCCAAAAACTCTTTCAAAGATTTGCTCCTTTGAAAATATTTGACCGTGATTAAGAGCTAAATACTCACTTATTTCATACTCACTTTTAGTAAGTCCTACTTTGTCTTCTAATACAAAACATTCTTTACTAGTCATTAAAAATCTAATATTTCCTATACTCATTGAATTGGTTTTTTCTCTTTGCTCTCTCCTAAGATGGGCATCTACCCTTGCACGTAATTCTTGAACTCCAAAAGGTTTAGTCAAATAATCATCAGCCCCTAATCCTAATCCTTTAATTATATCTGCTTCTTCCACTTTTGCCGTAAGAAATAGAATTGGATAATCAACCTTCTCCCTTATTCTAGAGCATAATTGAAATCCATCAATATTAGGCATCATAATATCTAGGATTATTAAATCATAATAGTTTAAGTTTTCATTAAAAACTTCCTCTGGTTGATTTATTTTTTTAATAAAATGACCGCTTTTACTCAGTATATTATCTACTAAATCCAATATTCCTATGTCATCATCTATTACCAAGATTTTTGCCATACAATCCTCCTATTCTTCACTTTTATTTCCTTCCCACTTTGTAAACCACACTAATACCATTATAAAAGCTAAAATCGTTCCAACAAAAGCAATCTTAATACCTAAGTTCAAAGATGGATCTACATAATTATTAATGTTTCCATATTTTATCATCAAAGAGTTAATAAATCTAATACTCCAAGCACATGGAAAAAATGGCCATCTTCCATCTCCCATTCCAGTTATAAATAAAGCTGATATAAGTGATTCTACAATTCCAACTCCAATAGAAACTCCTTTTGAAAATCTAAAACTTAGAAAAAAATGAAAAATATATTCTAATAGATTACTTCCGATTAATATGAAAATAACAGATAAATATATATTAAAGGAAAAAATATTATTTCCCATATATGAAAAACCTATATAAAACCCAATGACAGATAGTATAGTGCTTAGAAGCCCTAATACTAATACTACTATATATTTACTTATAAATGATAAAAATTTAATCCTTGAACTAACTAATATATTTTGGAAATCTCCTGCCATATGTTCCTGTTCTCCTATTATTGAAGTAATTATTCCTATCAATAATGGAAAGGATATACATAATACCTGTAAATATGCAGATATTTTACTAAGGTCTTTCCATGGAGTATAAGAATAATATCCTAAAAAAATAATCAAACTTAATAGGGGAACACAACAATGAATCCACAGTAATCCTGAAGATTTTAATTTTATTATATCAGTTTTCAATAGTCTTTTTAAATCATTCATTTAATTTACCTCTTTCTTCTTAAACCATATAGTAGTTAATATAGTTATTATAAGGAAAGTAATTATATTAATAGTAGTATCTCTTATTATAGTATCTCCCTTTAATAAAGGACTATTTTCTGGAACTGAAAGTCCATTTGGTAAAATTTTAAGTATGGGACACATCAATGAAGATATTATTCCATAGGGAGAAAACTTTAAAAATGAATTGATTCCAAAGCTTACTACTCCAAAGATAGTCATTCCTATATTGAAGAGAACAGTAACAAACATATTAAACTTTGCCGTCAAGAATAAACTCATTGGAATCTGAAATAAAAATGTAATTATCAATATAATTGTAGCTAATATATTAGCCTTTAATGGTATTACAGGTTTGTCTACAAATCCTATTATTATAATTCCCATCATAAATATTAAGCTGGTGATTATAATTAGTATACTTATATATGCTATTTTTCCTAACCATATATCTTTTTTGTCTATAGGATATAATAAAATCCCTTTATATCCAATTTTTTTCTCTGCTGTAATTACTTGAGATGAAATAATAGCTAACATACCTGGCAGAAACATAGTATACCACCAATTATATGCCCCATTTTGACCTCCCCCCCATGAAAATGAAAACAGAAGTGCAAGTAATGGTGTTATTATAATAAATTTATTTATTGACGTTCTTTTACTTTTTTGAAATTCTGATTTAATTATATCTATCATATATTTTCACCTCTATTTCTCTCTACAACATCTAAAAACAATTTCTCAAGATTATCTTCTTTATTGATTTTTCCATTATATCCAAGGATTCCATTGGATATAATTCCTATTTCATCAGCAACTTGTACTACCTCTGATAAAATATGACTAGATAGAATTACTGTAATCCCCTTAGATGGAAAAGACTTAATTAAATTTCTTAATTCTTCTATTCCTATTGGGTCTAATCCATTAGTAGGTTCATCTAATATAAGTAGCTTAGGGTTGTTGATAATAGCCATTCCAAGACCTAATCTTTGTTTCATTCCCATGGAGAAATGCTTTACTTTCTTTTTATCTGATTTTTTAAGGTCTATAATCTCCAACACTTCTTCTGCTCTTATATAAGGAAGTCCATAGAGAGTACAGGCTATTTTTAAATTTTCCATTGCAGTTAAATTATGATAGATTGCAGGACTTTCTATTAATGCACCTATATCCTTTAAATTCTTTCTAGACCATGGATTGTTTTCAAATAATATTTCTCCAGATGAAGGTTTCATAATTCCTGAAATCATTTTTAAAGTAGTAGATTTTCCTGCCCCATTTGGTCCAAGTAGACCCAATATAGAATTTTTTCTTATGGACAAGGAAACGTTATTTACAGCTATTTGAGTTTTGAATTTTTTAGTTAAATCTTTTATTTCTAGAATATAATCTGACATGCTATTTACCTCCTATTTTTTATATTTAATTTATAATCAAAGTATAATAGATAATTATAAGGAATTTATAAGGAATTAAAAAAAGGTGCTTATAACTTAATGAGTTATAAACACCTTTTTTAACTTTCAATGATTTTATTTATGAAGTATCGGTGATACTCTTTTATATATTAGTAATGTTATTGCTGTTACTATAATTCCTTTTACCAAATTAAATGGTACTACTGAAATTAACATTAAAGTTCTTAAATCTGTAATACTTTTATTTATGGCTGTTCCCATATCTACAAATACTTGTATATTTTGTCCCATTAACTTTGCATATAGTGGAAACATTATAAAATAATTTGCTAAAGTAATAACTATGGTCATAACTATAGTTCCTAAAGTAAGCCCTATTACAGCTCTGCCAAAGGTTTTTTTCTTATAATATACAAATCCAGCTGTATAAGCAAATGCTGAGCCTACTACAAAGTTTGCCATCTCTCCTACTCCGCCAGTTGTACTTCCTTCAATTAAAAGATTCAGCACATTTTTTAAAAATTGAATGATTACTCCTGCCATAGGTCCTATGGCAAAAGAGCCAATAAGGGAAGGTAAATCACTAATATCAAATTTCATAAAGGTTGGTGCTAAAAATGGCAACGGTATTTCAAAAAACATTAAAATAAATGAAATTACTCCTAGTACTGAAATCTTTACCATTGTTTTAGTGTTCCATGATTCTCTACTTAATGTGTACATAAAATCCCTCCAAATTTTTTATTTTCTCGGGATTATACCTACATCAACTCAGCTTAGTTCGCCAAGTTAGGTCATATCACGTAGTCTCACTGCACAAATTCATTTGCTCACTGCCCTTCGCATGAATTTGACGTTCGTTACGTTTGACCTACTAAAGCTCACTATCATTCGCTGTGTTAGGTCATATCACGTAGTTTCGAAACTCAAATCTATCTACTCGCTACGCTCAATAGATTTGGTTCTCATTACGTTTGACCTACTAAAGCTCACTAGCATTCGCTAAGTTAGGTCATAAAAAACCCCGAAGAAAATCTTCGGGGTACAAAAATAGACAAGGTCTATTACATCTTCTTCCATCCAGACTGTAACTGTCGGCCTTGGAATCTAACCAAGTCAACCGATTGCTCGGCTCGCGGGCTTTACCGCCGGTGAGGATTTACACCTCCCCCTGAAGATATATCTTAATTTTATTATATGTCTATATATAAGTTATGTCAATAACTTATTATAGTTATTTCTAAAGCCCTTCTACCTTTTCTATGGTTTCAGAATAATAAGTGTTTATGACTTTCATATATCCATTGAACATACTATTTACCTCGTCATTTCCAGTATCTACTAAAAGAGGTCTTCCCTCTAATGATAAAATCTTATTCTTTGGTGCTACAATAAATATATTCTCTTTTCCAACTTTTTTAATTACTTCTGCACTAATTTGTTGATTTCCTCTACCAAATATATATCCTTGACCACCTATGACGGTGACTACTATTTTTGCCTTATGTCCATCTATTGTATCTAATATTTCTTTTTCATTTACATCAGAACCTATTAATTCTTTATTCTTTACTATATCTATACCTAGTAATGTATTTGGTAAATCTAGTTTCTCCATTATAGGTCTAGTAGATGTTCCTGAACCTATGATAAAAAATGTATCAGGGTTTTCTTCCATTTCTTCTATAATTCTATCTGCAATTCCATCTAATGCCGCCTCTTCTGTACCTAATCCACCTGATTTAGTAGCCTGCATTAATTCGGGTTCTAATGGAATATTCATATATCCATATAATTTCGCTGTAACTACTCCACCTCTAAAGGCTTCTTCATCTATATCCATTACTTCTGCTTCTTTTATTTTCATCTCTTCATTTTGAAGATATTTAAGAGCCAATTCTCCACCAGCCTTTGGATGATTTGCATATACTCCAGAGTGAATTTTTACTCCTGCTGGTATTCCTACTACTGGAACTGCAGTACCTATAGCATTATAAATATTTCGAGCCGTTCCATCTCCACCTGCAAAAAGGATTAAATCTACTTCTTTTTCTATCATCTTTTTAGCAGCTTCCTCTGTATTTTCTGGTCCGAAATCTTCTTTGTCTTTCTGTAAAACTATTGGTTGAAATCCTACTTCTATGGCTTCGTCTTCTCCCATTGCTCCAGGATAAGTATATATCTCTAATCTATCTTTAATAGGCAGCAACTCCTTTAAGGCTTTCTTTGCCTTTTCAGGAGATTCAGGTAATGCACCCAGACTTTTAGCTTTTTCTAGAACCTCTGGGCCATCAGTGCCTTTAAGTCCTACTCTACCTCCCATTCCTGCAATGGGATTGACTATAAATCCTAATTTCATACAAACACCTCCACAATAAAGTGAATAGTGAATAACTAATATAAGCAGGGTACCAAAATTGTGGTTTTCAATTTTGTGTACATCGCTTAGTTTGTTTATCTAGTGAATAGTTGAAAATATAAGGTTTCTTTAATCTTTTTAACTATCCACTATTCACTATTAACTGCTAATAACTATCTTTTATAAACTACCTCTCCATTGATTATTGTAACATAAGTTTTACAATCTACATCTTTTAATGGATGCCCATCAAATATAACTATATCTGCATCTTTTCCTACTTCTATACTTCCTATTCTATCTTGTAATCCTACTATTTCTGCTGGGTTTATAGTAATAGCTTTAAATGCTTCTATTTCAGAAAGTCCTGCATTATGAGCTAATCCTGCACATAAAGGCAAATGCTGTAAAGGAATTACTGGTGAATCTGTGGTTATGGCAACCTTAATTCCTGCTTCAGTCAACACTTTTGGAGTATCAAAAGATTTATTTTGCAATTCAAATTTTGATCTATTTCCAAAAGTTGGTCCTACTATGGCTGGTTTTTCTTCCTTAACCAATTCATCAACTATTAAATGACCTTCTGTACAATGATCCAGTGTAATATTTACATCAAACTCTTTGGCTATTCTAAGAGCTGTAAATATATCGTCAGCCCTATGAGCATGTGCTTTTAGGGGAATTTCTTTTTTAAGGACTGGTATCAAAGCTTCCATTTTTATATCATAATCTGGCATTTTTGATGCTTCTTCTGCATTTTCCTTTTTTTCCAAATAAGTCTTTGCTTTAAACAACGTATCTCTTAATATGGCAGCTGTGGCCATTCTAGTCATAGGAGTTTTATTTTGTCCATGATATACTCTTTTTGGATTTTCACCAAAAGCAACCTTCATAGCAATTGGATTCTTTATAATCATATTATCTATTCTACTGCCATAAGTCTTTATAGCTGTAAAAGTACCCCCTATTACATTGGCACTTCCTGGTCCTGTTACAGCAGTAGTAACCCCACCTTCATATGCTTCTCTAAAGGAAATATCCATAGGATTGATTCCATCAATTGCTCTCATATGTGGAGTTACAGGATCTGTCATTTCATTGCCATCGCTACCTTCAAACCCTATACCTTCTTCCCACATACCCAAATGACAATGAGCATCTATAAACCCTGGTGTTACTATTCTGCATTCTGCATCAATTATTTCTGCATCTAACGGAGCAATAATATCCTTTCCCACTTCTATAATTTTACCCTCTTTTATAAGAATTGAACCATTTTCTATTACTTCTCCTGCCATAGTATATATTGTACCATTTTTAATAAATACCATTATAAATTCCTCCTTATATTTAGTGAATAACTAATAATTAATAGTGAATAGTTGTGGAGGTTTCTAGTAAACTAGAAACTGAGCTATTATGTTTCGTTACTCTAAGTAATATTATATATATAATATTTGGATAATTCAATAATTATTTGAGGGCGACCAAAGGTCACCCATACTATTCACTATTCACTCTTAACTATTCACTGCTTTTATACTTCTTTCATACTTAATGCAATTCTTCCTCTTTCCATATCTACCTCGATTATCCTAACCTTAACAACATCTCCTACTTTAACTACTTCCTTAGGATGCTTTATAAATTTATTGGAAAGCTGAGATATGTGTACCAATCCATCTTCCTTCACTCCTATATCTACGAATGCACCAAAATCTACTACATTTCTTATGGTTCCATTTAACTCCATACCTTCCTTTAAATCTTCTATTTTAAGTACATCTTGTCTCAAAATTGGCTTTGGCATTTCGTCTCTTGGGTCTCTTCCTGGTCTTTCCAATTCCTTGATTATATCTTCTAATGTTAATACTCCTACATTTAGTTCTTCTGATATTTTTTCTATTTCTCCCTTAGTATAGTTCATCTTTAGTAGCTTTTCTGCTACTTCATAGGATTCAGGATGGACCCCTGTATTGTCAAGGGGATTATCTCCATCTGGAATACGCAAAAATCCTGCACATTGAATAAAAGTCTTTTCCCCTAACCCCTTTACTTTCAAAAGTTCCTTTCTATTGCTGAATTTACCTTTTTCTTCCCTAGCCTTCACTAAACTATTGGCAACCCGAGTGGATACTCCTGCCACATATTTAAGTAGTGATGGACTTGCAGTATTTAAATCTACTCCTACAGTATTTACACAATCTTCCACAACTCCAGTTAAAGCCTCATCTAATTTACCTTGGTTTAAATCATGCTGATATTGACCTACTCCAATATGTCTTGGTTCTATTTTTACCAACTCTGCCATCGGATCTTGTAATCTTCTTCCAATGGATACTGCCCCCCTAATAGATACATCTAAATCTGGAAACTCTTTTATACCTACTTCCGATGCAGAATAAATAGATGCTCCCGCCTCACTAACTATTATATAAGATACTTCCCTATCTATTTCCCTAAGCATTTCAGCCACAACCATTTCAGTTTCACGAGAAGCAGTACCATTTCCAATAGCAATCAAATCCACATTATATTTATTTATCAGTTCCTTTAACTTAGCCTTTGTTTCTTCTACTTTATTTTGAGGTTCTGTAGGATACACAGTAGTAAAGTCCATCATCTTTCCTGTTTCATCTACTACTGCTACTTTACATCCTGTTCTAAACCCTGGGTCTATAGCCATTACATTTTTTCCTTTAATAGGAGGCTGCATAATCAATGGCTTTAAATTCAATGCAAATACCTTTATGGCTTCCTCCTCTGCTCTTTCAGTTAAATTATTTCTTATTTCTCTTTCTAAGGAAGGAAATAAAAGTCTTTTATATCCATCTTCTACAGCTCTTTGTATATATATGAAGGAGTCTTTATTTTTATCTTTTCTCAACTTTTCAATCAACAATTCAGCTAAATCTACTCCATCCATATCTAGGCTTACCTTTAATTTTTTATCCTTTTCTCCCCTGTTTATGGCTAATATTCTATGGTTCGCCATTGATTTTACAGGCTCTTTGTAATCATAATACATCTCATATACTGTTTTTTCTTCCTTATCTACAGCCTCTGTAGTTAATATACCCTTATTATTTATGATCTTCTTAATAAATTCCCTATTATCAGCATCATCGGATACTATTTCTGCAATAATATCCATAGCTCCAGCTAAAGCCTCATCCTCATTGTTTACCTCTTTTTCTTCATCTATAAAATTAGCAATGGCTCTTTTAAATTCTTCCCCATCTAAAACTTGACTCCAAATAATATCAGAAAGAGGCTCAAGTCCCTTTTCCTTAGCAATAGTTGCTCTAGTCCTTCTCTTTGGTCTAAAAGGTCTATATAAATCATCTATTCTTTGTAGGGTATCTGAAATTAAAATATCATTTTTTAGTTCATCTGTCAGTTTTCCTTGTTCATCAATTAATCTAATAACTTCTTCTTTTCTTGATTCTAGATTTCTTAAATATGTAAGTCTATTGGATAAGTCTCTAATGACCATATCCTGTAACTCTCCAGTTTGTTCCTTTCTATATCTGGCTATGAAAGGTATAGTGTTACCCTCATCTAATAATTCCACTGTGTTTTTTACCTGAAAAGGCTTTAATTTAAATTCATCAGTAAGTACCTTTAAAATATCCATTATATCTTCTCCTTTAATTAATCTACTATATTAATATTCTTCATAAATTCAAAAATCCCTTCTATGAAAGGGATTTTTGTTTTAAATATTCATTTATAAAAATATCAATATCTCCATCCATTACTCCATATACATCTCCAACTTCCATATTGGTTCTATGATCCTTCACCATACTATATGGATGGAATACATAGGAACGTATTTGAGAACCCCAAGCTATTTGACTATAACTTCCCTGTAGGTCTTCAATCTTTTCTTTCTTTTCTTCTTCTTTCAATTGAATAAGCTTAGCTTTTAGCATATTCATAGCAGTCTGTCTATTGGTGGTCTGTGACCGCTCGCTCTGACATTGGACCACAATTCCAGTTGGAATATGAGTAATCCTTACAGCAGAATCCGTAGTATTTACATGTTGCCCACCAGCACCACCGGACCTATAAGTATCTATTTTTAAATCAGAAGGGTTTATTTCAATATTTACTTCACCTTCTATTTCAGGATATACATCAATACTAGCAAAGGAAGTATGTCGCTTTCCTGCTGAATCAAAAGGTGATATTCTCACTAGTCTATGAACTCCCTTTTCTGACTTTAAATATCCATAGGCATTATATCCTTTAATCAGAAGAGTAACAGATTTTATACCACCTTCTGTATCAGATAAAAGGTCCAAGGTTTCAACTCCAAATCCTTTACCTTCTCCCCATCTTCTATATAATCTCAAAAGCATTTCAGCCCAATCTTGAGCTTCAAGTCCTCCCGCTCCTGAATGTATAGAAAGAATGGCATTATTTTTATCAAATTCTCCAGAAAGCAAAGTATTCAACTTAAATTTATCTGCATCTTTAATTATATTATGAAGTCCTTCTTCTAGGTCCTTATACATATCATAAGCTTCTTCTTCCAAAATCAAATCCATAAAAACTTCTAAATCCTCTATGGACTTTATCAACCCTTCATATTCCTCTATTTGATTTCTAAGAGCTTTCATATCCTGCATAGTCTTCTGCGCTGTCTCCACATCTTTCCAAAAATCCTCTTCATAGGATTGCTGTTCCAAATCAAGACTTTTTTCCCTTAGTCCTTCAATGTCAAAGTGAAACACCTAATTCTATAACCATCTCTTTTATATCATGAAGTTTCTCTTTATCTAAGTAAATATCTTGCAATATACCACCTCTTTACTGTCCACAGCATTTTTTATATTTCTTTCCACTTCCACAAGGGCAAGGATCATTTCTTCCTACTTTTGATTCTTTATTTACTACAGTCGTATTTATCTGATCAACATTAGTAGATATAGGTTCTGCTACTTTCTTTCTTTGAACTTTATCTGGATTCTGAACTCCATATAATAATCTTACGGTATCTTCCCAAATACTATGGGTCATTTCGTTAAACATATCATATCCTTCATTTTGATATGCTCTAACTGGGTCCTCTTGACCATAGGCTCTAAGTCCAATTCCTTGTCTAAATTGGTCCATAGCATCTATATGATCCATCCACTTACTATCTACTATTTGAAGTAAGATTACTCTTTCTACTTCCCTAAATCTCTCTTCTCCAAATTCCATTTCCTTAGATTTATATTTCTCTTCAGCTTTTTCTACTATTTTATTTATTAAATCCTCTTTAGTAAGGCTTTCTATATCATTAAAAACTAAAAATCCTTTATTGAAATCAAATAAGTTTATTAAATAATTTTCTAATCCTTCCATATCCCACTCTTCTGGATATTTGCTTTGACTAGTATAGACCTCTACATTATCTGTTATTAAAGACTTAATCATTTCTTGAATTTGAGGACGAAGATTTTCTCCTTCCAATACTTTTCTTCTTTCACCATATATAACTTCCCTTTGTTTGTTCATTACATCATCATATTTTAATACATGTTTTCTAATGGCAAAGTTATTGCTCTCTACTTTTCTTTGAGCATTTTCTATGGCCTTAGTTAGCATTGAGTGTTCTAGTGGCTCGTCTTCAGGCATTTTCAGGCTATCAACTAAATTAATTATTCTTTCTCCACCAAATAATCTCATTAGATCATCTTCTAAAGATATATAAAACCTTGAAGAACCTGGATCTCCCTGTCTACCTGAACGACCTCTTAACTGATTATCAATTCTTCTTGACTCATGTCTTTCTGTACCAATTATATGAAGTCCACCTGCTGATATAACCTTTTTATTTTCTTCATCAGTTTTAACTTTATATTTATCGTGTAATTCCTTATATACTTTTCTAGCTTCTAAAACTTGTTCATCATCAGTATCATAGAAACTATCTACTAAACCAAGAACCTCATCAGTAAACCCTTTCTTTTTCATCTCTAATTTTGCAAGAAATTCTGGATTACCACCTAATGTAATATCTGTACCTCTACCAGCCATATTAGTAGCTATGGTAACTGAACCAAATCTACCTGCTTGGGCAACTATCTCTGCTTCTCTCTCATGTTGTTTAGCATTTAACACTTCATGAGGTACTCCTTCTTTTTTAAGAAGTTTTGAAAGAATTTCAGACCTTTCAATTGATATAGTACCAACTAGTATTGGTTGACCAGTAGCATGTCTTTCCTTTATTTCCCTAACTACTGCTCTAAATTTAGCTTCTTCATTACGATAAATAACGTCTGCTAAATCCTCTCTAGCTACTGGCTTGTTAGTAGGAATTTCTACTACGTCCATATCATAGATTTCTCTAAACTCTGATTCCTCAGTTTTAGCAGTACCTGTCATACCTGCTAATTTGTCATACATTCTAAAGTAGTTTTGGAAAGTAATAGTTGCCAAAGTCTTTGACTCAGATTTTACATTTAACTTTTCCTTTGCCTCTATGGCCTGGTGAAGACCTTCACTATATCTTCTACCATACATAAGTCTTCCTGTAAACTCATCTACTATAATTACCTCTCCATCATTTACTACATAGTCAGTATCCCTTTTCATTATGGAATTAGCCTTCAAGGCTTGATTAATATGATGAGCTATTTCCATATTATCCATATCTGATAAGTTTTCAATTCCAAAGTAAGCCTCTGCCTTCGCAGTACCCTTTTCAGTAATAGAACAGGATTTAGCCTTTTCATCTATTAAATAATCTACAGTTTCTTCCTTAATCTCTCTATCGAATGGATCTGATTTTGATTCATTTGGATCTAGTTTTCTACTAGTTAAATTTCTTACGAAATTATCTGCCATTTCATAAAGCTTAGTAGATTTATCTCCAGCTCCTGAAATAATAAGAGGAGTTCTAGCCTCATCTACTAAAATACTGTCTACCTCATCAACTATGGCATAGTATAAATGTCTTTGAACCATTTCCTCTTTATAAATAACCATATTATCCCTAAGATAGTCAAAACCAAATTCATTATTTGTACCATAAGTAATATCACAGTTATAAGCTGCTTTTCTCTCTATATTGTTTATGCCATGAACGATACAACCTACTGTAAGACCTAAAAATCCATATACCTTACCCATCCATTCCTTATCTCTTCTTGCTAAGTAATCATTTACTGTAACTATATGGACACCTTTACCTGTTAAAGCATTTAAATATGCTGGTAAGATTGCTGTTTGAGTCTTACCTTCACCAGTTTTCATCTCAGAAATTCTACCTTGGTGGAGAATAATTCCACCAATTAACTGAACTTTAAAGTGCTTTGTGCCTAATACTCTATGGGACGCTTCTCTTACTACTGCAAATGCTTCTGGTAATATATCGTCTAAAGTCTCACCATTATTTAGTCTATTTTTGAATTCTATAGTTTTGTCTTTCAGTTGTTCATCTGTTAATTTCTGCATATCATCATCTAAAGATATTATTTTATCTACTAAATGGTTAATCTTCTTTATTTCTCTATCACTATACGTTCCGAATATTTTATTAAATAGGCTTGCCATTTCAAACCACACCTTTCAACCTTCAATATAATATAACCATCATATTATTTTAACATTTATTTAATTTTCTTTCAACTATAAGATTGACATAAAAAAGGTGGGAGTATATCCCACCTTCTCATATATATGTTAAATTTCTGGTTCTATTATTCCATAGTTTCCATCTTTTCTCTTATAAACTACCTTTACATCTTCATTATTTCCATCCATAAATACGAAGAAGTTGTGTCCTAGTAGTTCCATTTGAAGTATTGCTTCTTCAGATGACATTGGCTTTAGTCCAAATTTTTTCTTTTTAACTAGCTTTGGTTTCTCAAAATCATCTTCACTTTGTAGGGGTACTACATTTTCAAATCTAATGGTTTCATTGTTTTTAAATCTTTTTTGTAGTTTTGTCTTATATTTCCTTATCTGCCTTTCTAATACGTCTACTGACTTATCAATAGATGCGTACATATCATCTGTTGCTTCTTCTGCCCTAATAATAGTTCCAGGTAGGTTTATGGTTACCTCAATAATCTTCCTATTTTTTTCTGAACTAAAGGTTACATTACCCTCAATATTTTGTTGGAAATACTTGTCCAGTTTACCTAACTTTTTCTCTGTAACATCTCTTAGTGCATCTGTTATCTCCATATTCTTTCCAGTAAATTTTAATATCATAAACCCAACTCCTTTCATATAAGCATATGCTTATATTGTTTATAGTATTATAATACCCTGAAATTTAATATAATAACAAAATATTAAATAATTTTAAATTAATCAAACTTATCCACAATATATATAAATAATTAACAGTTTGAGATTAATAATCAACAATTAACATAGGTTTTTCTGTGGATAATGTGTATAAACCTGTGCAAAACTGTCTATAATTTAAGTTTATCCATTTTTTATCTGTGGATATATTATGGACAAGTAGTGGATAAATATATAAAAAAATAGAAAGGCAACCTTTCTATTTTTTTTCATCCATAAGAATACTTTCTACATTTTCATAGTTATATCCTTTATATGCTCTTTTTGCTTCTTTTACTTGTTTTAAGTCTGATTTAATTTTATCTACATTGGATTTCATTTTTATTGTATTGTTTTTGTCTATAATTGATATATTATTCAATATAGTATTTATTTCTGAGACAATTTCTTTTAAGGCTTTTATATTGGAATATTTTTGTATATCAATTTTATCTAAGCTATCTATGTGTTCTTGTACTTTTACTTGATCATAGAATTTTAAAAAGTCTCTATCTATAATATTAATTTTATCTATTAATTTTTCTTTTTCTAAAAGCGATTGATTTAATTCTTCCATTTGTTCATTTTTGATTAAGTCCTGCTGAAACTTTGTAATTTCTAAAATTTCATTTAAAAGAGACTTCTTTTCTTCTGAAAGTTCTATCATTTTTTTTACATTATCAAATGTCATTTTTACACCTACTTAGATTGATAAACTTTTTGTTTTATCTGTTTTACAACTTCTTTCCATGTATCTCTCATTTCATTTACTATATTAAGTGCTTCATCTATGGCTTTAGTATCTTTTTGTATATTTCCATCTACTAGCTTTGATAAAACAAATTCATATAGTTCCCTTAATTCTTTGGATATTTCTTGATTCATATCTAAGGAGTAGTTTAACTCTAGTATTATATCCTGTGCCCTTATTAGTGAAGTATGCGCCTTTTCTAAATCCTTGTTTTCTATACTATATTTCCCAATATTCATAAATTTAATTGCACCATCATATAGCATGAGAGTAAGTTCTTCTGGAGTAGCTGTCATTATACTATTTTGTTTGTACTTATTTAATGCCTCATATGCCATTATTTTCTCCCCTTATTTATCTCATTAACTGCTGTCCTATCCAACTACTTTGACTATTCATTTGAGCCAACATTTTTTCCATATTTGCAAATTTAGCATAATATGATTGTTCTTTTCTTGCAAGTAAAATATTTAAATTATCTATTCTTTTATTCATCTCAAGCACTTCTTTATCTAAGTCTGATATACTTGACTTTGTAGTTACAAAATCTATTAACATATTTGATTTTACATTTCTAAATAGATCAGCCTCTTCTCCCGTACCTGATTTATCTATAATGGATTTCATTCCATCTATTAAATTATCATAAATGTTAGTGAATATACCATTGTTCTCCTTCAAATGTTTTTTATTCGCTTTTTCATATTCACGTAATTCTTTATTGTATGCTTCTAATTCCTCTTTATATTTATCCATATCCTTAGCAAATTCTTCATCTGATACTCCTTCTTCTTGAACAGGCTTCGTTCTAATACTTGGTTTATCTGGAAGAGATGATGCTTCCTTAAATAGCAACTCCATTACTCCTTCTGGATCTTCCATAATTGCTTCTCTAAGTTTTTGTTCATCTATTTGAAGCTTACCACCAACTGAACCTTTAGCATACTTTTCAGTGCTTATACCTATTTGTGTAATATGATTAAAACTGCCATCTGGATTATCTAAAGTCTTATACAAATCTGTTCTTATGTTTTGAAGAATTCTAGTAAGGTTTTCGTCTCTATTTAGCATACCTGATTTTGCTTTTTCTGTCCATAGTTTTACATCATCTTCGTGCATTGCTTTTTTCTCATCTTGAGATAAAGGCTGATAGTTTGAGTATCTTTTTTCGCCTATGGCACCACCTGCTTTATCCACAAGTTCATTATAATCATCTATAAGCTTTGTAATTTTGTCAAATATACCATCTACATTAGTATCTACTTTCATAGTTATTGAATCTGTACTTGTAGCTTTAAGCTCGATGTTTATGCCGTTGAAATTAATGTTGTTGGAAGAATAATTTAACTTTATTCCGTTGTATTCAATTTGAGCATCTGTACCTTTTGCACTGTTAATGCATGTAAATTCACTTCCTTTTTTATTATAAGAAAGTCCTAGTTCTACTTTAGCCCCAGTTTCTGTACTTTGTACAAACAACTTTTTATTTTCCTTATCATAAAAAGCCGTGACCCCTATGGATTTTCCATCTTCATCTTTATATGAGTTTATTTTTTTAACTAAATCATTCATGTCTGTTGCTTTATCAATTTTTATTACATCTGTGCCATTTAATTGAATTGTGATATTTTCAAGATCTTTTATAGTATCTTCATTAACCTCACCATCTACAATAATGGCACTATTAGCCAACTTATCCACCTTAATACTATAATTTCCATTAACAGTATCTTTCCCAGCTTTTACAGTAGCCACATTCTCATTAGAAGACACGGCCTTTCTTATATAATCCAAATTATTATAAGAACTTCCCAATACTAGTCCTGTACTAGTTGTTTTGTTTAGACCCAAGTCCTTTTTAGTATTTAATATAAAGTTAGCAAACATCTTGTTCATACTATTGTATGCTTCTTGTCTCCACAAAGATATTTGCTTAGATTGTTCATATCTGCTGACCTTTAGTCTCTCTGCCTTCATCATACTTTCAACCATTAAATCCGTATCCATACCTGATGCTAATCCTGGTATTCTTAAACTCATTAAAATCACCCCTATATTTTCTTATCTACTATAATCCCAGCAACCTCCCACATGGAAGCTACAATATCTAATATCTTCTCAGGCGGAAGTTCTCTAATTACTTCATCTGTTGTTACATCTATTACTTTAACCATTATCTGCTTAGTCTTTTCATGTATTGAAAATTCAAATCTTCTATCATAGATTATGAAATCTTTGTTTGCCTTTTCTATTAAACCTATTACCTCTTCTTCCGAAATACTTTTGTTTCCTCTTTGAACAAATTCTTCAGGATTCCTCTTTCTTTCTGTAGCATCTGGGCTACCATTTATTGACATACTGTTCTGTACTTGAGTAGTTCTTTGACCTGTTGATACGTTGGATATTTGCATTACCTTTCTCCCCCTTCTGTCCTCTTCTACTTAATATATCGGCTAACAAAATCCTTTCCTTTAATGAATATAGCAAAAATAACTCCGATTTTTGATGTTAAAATCAAAAATCGGAGTTATTAGGTTATATTAAAAATTACTATCGTCTACGCTGTCTAACCAATCTTTAATTGGTCCTACAACTTTTTTAATTGTTCCATTTTTAAAAGGATTTTCTAAATTAGCTAATTCTACTAATTCTAAAAAAGGCATACTTCCACCTGCTTTACAAAGTCTTAGATAATCTCCCCAAGCCTTTTCTCTATCTTCTCTAGTTTTTATCCAAAATTGGAATGCACATACTTGAGCTAATGTATAGTCTATATAATAAAAGGGACTACTGAATATATGTCCTTGCCTAAACCAATATCCTCCTTTATCTAGAAAATCGTTACCTGCATAGTCTCTAAATGGAAGGTACTTCTTCTCTATATCTCTCCACTTTGCCTTTCTTTCATCTGGTGTTGCTGTGGGATTTTGATATACATAATGTTGGAACTCATCTACTGTTACTCCATATGGTATAAATGTAACTGCTCCTGATAAATGACTAAATTTATACTTATCCACTTCATCTTGAAAGAAAAGTTCCATCCATGGCCATGTGATAAATTCCATACTCATAGAGTGAATTTCACAAGCCTCTAATGTAGGAAATCCGTATTCAGGCAGTCCAAATCCCATACTCATATAAACTTGAAAAGCATGACCTGCTTCATGAGTTAATACATCTATATCTCCAGATGTACCATTGAAATTTGAAAATATAAATGGAGATTTGTAGTCTGGTATAATAGTACAATATCCACCAGCCATTTTCCCCTTCTTACTAACTAAATCTAATAGTTCTCTATCCAACATAAATGTAAAGAATTCATCTGTTTCAGGAGATAGTTCCTTATACATTTTCTTTCCATTTTCTATAATCCAATTTGGATCTCCCTTTGGTGTTGCATTTCCTGTTGTATACTCCAATGGTTCATCGTAGTATTTCATTTCTTTAAGATCTAGTCTTTTTCTTTGTCTATCCTTTAATTCTGCCACCACTGGAACTAATTCTTCATATACTTGCCTTCTATAACTACTAACCATAGCTGCATTATAATCGGACCTACCTAATTTTTTATATCCCATTTCCACATAATCTACAAATCCTAAAGTCTTGGCCATTTTATCTCTTACTTTAACTAGTTCATCATAAATCCTATCAAATTCAGCTTCATTGGATTTGAAAAACTCTGTTGTAGTTTCTGATGCCTTCTTTCTCATATCTCTATCCTTAGATTCTAGGAAAGGCTTCATTTGACTTAAGTTTCTTATTTCTCCTTCAAAGGAAAGTTTAGCAGAAGCTATTAGCTTACCATATTCTGTTACCAATTTATTTTCTTTCACAAGATCCTCTATTATATCTTCAGAAAATGTTTGCAGTTGAAGTTCTGCCAAAGTAAATACTTGTTTTCCCCAATATTCCTCTAATTCTTTTCTAAATTTAGAGTTAATCAGTTCCTTGTAAAATTTGGAAACTAAGTTTTCAAATTTTGGCCTGTTTTCGTCTATAAAATCATTTTCCTTTACATAAAACTCATCTTCCGTATCTATGGAATGCCTAATACTTACTAAAGTTGCCATAGTATCTACATAGTTCCTTACCTTATTGATCTCTTTCATTATCTGATTTTGTTGTTCAAAAGTCTTTGATTCATTAAACTTTTGTAAAAGTTCATTAAACTTATCTGTAATCTCACTTAAGTCTGGTCTTTCATATTTAAAATCCTTAAACTTTAACATAATTTTCCCCCCTTAATGATTATAATACCATTTTACCAAATATTGTATAATTTTAATATATTAATGTTTTATTTCTTGATTTTTATATATAAAACCTTTAATATTATACTTAAATATTAAAATAGTAGATAAAGTATAATTAGGGAATAATATATCTACTATATTATTTATTAATAATAATTTGGAGTGTGATGGTATTGTCTGGTGATTTGGTTGGACAGATTATAGTTTTATTTATTCTTGTTGGGTTTTCTGCCTTTTTCTCTGCATCTGAAACTGCCCTTATTTCTTTAAGTAAAATAAGGCTACGAAAAATGGTTGAAGATAATGAAAAAAATGCAAAATTAATCAATAAGCTTGTAGATAATCCAAATAGATTACTAGGTGCTATTCTAATAGGTAATAATATAGCAAATATTGGAGCATCAGCATTGGCTACCTCTATAGCCGTGGATATTTATGGCTCAAAGGGACCGCTAATATCCACTATTGTTATGACTATATCTATACTTATTTTTGGAGAAGTGACACCAAAGTCCTTAGCAGCTCAAAACTCAGAAAGTACATCTGTAAAAGTTGCTAAACCTATAAATTTAATTACCATAGTTCTTATGCCTCTTATTACTGTTTTAACTTTTATAACCAATGGTTTAGTTAAATTATTAGGTGGTACTACAAATTCTAATCAGCCTTTAATTACAGAAGAAGAATTAAAAACCATAGTAAATGTCAGTCTTGAAGAAGGAGTATTAGAAGGAGACGAAAGACAAATGATTTATAATGTTTTTGAGTTCGGCGACTCTCAAGCCAAAGATGTAATGACTCCACGAACTAATATGGCTGTAGTAAATGTCAATTCAACCTATGAGGAATTATTAGAATTTTTAAAGGAAGAAAACTTCTCTAGAATTCCAGTATATGAAGAAGATATAGATGATATAATTGGTATAATGCACGTAAAAGAACTTATACTTTATTTAGATCATAAAGATAATTTTAACTTAAGAGATATAATTAGACCTGCATACTTTACTCATGAATTTAAGTCTACAGCGGAACTATTTGATGATATGAGGTTAAAACGTATTCCTGTGGCTATTATTTTAGATGAATATGGTGGTACTGCTGGCATGGTAACTACAGAGGACTTAGTTGAGGAAATTGTTGGAGAAATTAAAGATGAATATGATGAGGAACATGAAGAGATAGAAGTAATTCGCGAAGACGAATATTTAGTAGATGGAAGCACAAAACTTGACCTTCTTAATGAAATGATAGGAACTAGTATAGAGTCTGAAGACTTTGACTCCATAGGTGGTTTTATAATTGGAATTCTTGACCGTTTTCCTGAAGAATATGAAACTATTGAATATGAAAATATTAAGTTTATAATAGAGAATGTAGATAAAAATAGAATCGAAAAAGTAAGAATACTTACTTAATTAGGAATAATATTATTGACAAAATAATAATATTAAAATATAATGATAAAAATGGACATTGAATTAAAGTGATAGTTAATTACTAAAGCTTGTAAAAATATCAGCCCTTCTTTTGGTGGGGCTATTTTTATAGAAATTTTTTTAATAAGAATTTTCAGAATTATTGTCCTATTCTGTCTAATTATGGTTCTATTTGTTATTTATCTCCTATTATGGAGTTAAATATATAAAAAATTAAGGGGGAAATATTATGAAAAAAACATTTATTCTTTTTTTAGTTGCCATTCTAGTAGTTACTACTGGCTGTGGAACTAAAAACGCCTCAAGTGATGTGGATTATAAAATTGGTATAGTAACCGGCACTGTATCTCAAGGCGAAGAAGAATTTCGTGCTGGTGAAAGAATGGTTGCTAAATATGGCAACATGATTAAACACATTACTTATCCTGATAAGTTTGCTCAAGAACAAGAGACAACTATATCACAAGTTGCTACTCTTGCTGCTGATCCTGATGTTAAAGCAATAGTTTTTGTTCAGGCAGTTAATGGAGCAGCGGCAGCAATCGACAAGGTAAAAGAAACTAGACCAGATATATTATTTGTTCTAGGTGTTCCTCATGAAGACCCAGATGTAATTGCAAGTCGTGCAGATATAGCACTTGAACTTGACCAACTTCAACGTGGTGAGTCTATAATTCATACTGCTAAAGAAATGGGAGCTAAAACATTTGTACATTATTCTTTCCCAAGACATATGTCTATGGAATTGTTATCAGCTAGAAGAGACGCCTTTAAGAAAACTTGTGCTGAATTAGGTCTAGAATTCGTAGAAGTAGATGCTCCAGACCCAACATCAGATGCTGGTGTACCAGGTGCTCAACAGTTTATATTAGAAGACGTTCCAAGACAAGTTAACAAATATGGAAAAGATACTGCTTTCTTTAGTACTAACTGTTCAATGCAGGAGCCTTTAATTCAACAGGCACTTGAAACAGGAGCAATTTATCCTGAGCAATGTTGTCCATCTCCATATCATGCTTATCCAGGTGCTTTAGGTATAGAAATACCTCAAGACAAAGCAGGAGACTTAGACTATCTATCTGAGCAGATAGCAGCTAAAATAGGTGAAAAAGGCGGTACTGGAAGATTTGGTACTTGGAATCGACCAGCAAACGTGGCTATTATAGAAGCTGGTGTAGAATATGCTAAAGCCTATGCTGAAGGAAAAATAGAAAAATTTGATAAAGATGCAATGATTAAATATATGAAAGAAGCAACAAAAGATACAAATAATGAAGTCATGGTTACAGAGCTTAATGAAAAAACTCCAAACTTCTTATTATTTGTACTAGGTTCACAAACATTCTAAGACTGAGGAGTCGTTTTTACGGCTCCCTTATCTTTAACTAAAGGAGGGTTAAAATGAGTTTACTCCAAATGGAAAACATATCTAAGACTTATTCAGGCAATCAAGTTCTTAAAAGTGTTACACTTAATATTAAAGCAGGAGAAATCCATGGGCTTTTAGGAGAAAATGGAGCTGGCAAATCTACACTTATGAATATATTATTTGGTATGCCTGTTATACACTCTACAGGAGGTTTTGAAGGAAATATGACCTTTGATGGTAAGCCTTATTTACCTAAGACTCCTATGGATGCTATGAAAATGGGCATAGGCATGGTACATCAAGAATTTATGCTTATACCTGGATTTACCATTACAGAAAATATAAAGCTTAATCGTGAAAATACTAAGGATACATTTCTTTCTAAAATTATAGGCCCTAAACTTGAAAAATTAGATTTGCCTAAAATGAAAGAAGAATCTAAGGAAGCTTTAAATAAATTAAATATGACAGTAGATGAATATCTTCCAGTAGCGGGGCTACCTGTTGGTTATATGCAATTCATAGAAATTGCTAGAGAAATTGACAAAACAAATCTAAAACTTTTGATATTAGATGAACCAACAGCCGTACTTACAGAATCTGAAGCTGCACAGTTTTTAGAAGTAATAAAAAATCTATCTAATATGGGTATAGCAATTCTTTTTATTACCCATAGACTAGATGAAATAAAACAGGTGACAGACTCTATTACTGTGCTTCGTGATGGTTCCTTAGTTAAATCTATAGAGACTAAAAATGTAGATATTGTGGAAATGGCAAGGCTTATGGTAGGTAGAGAAATCTCCTTTGAAACTTCAAATAAGAAGGAAATCGACCTAGATGAGAAACCTTTTTTAGAATTAAAGGATTTATATGTAAATATGCCTGGTGAAAAAGTAAAAGGAGTTAATCTTAAAATACAGAAAGGTGAAATCCTAGGTTTAGGTGGACTAGCAGGACAAGGCAAAATAGGGATTTCTAATGGAATCATGGGACTATATCCAACTCAAGGCACTATATTAAAAGATGGAAAAGAGATGCCTCTAAATAATCCTAGGGAAATGTTAAATAATTCTATAGCTTTTCTCTCTGAAGATAGAAAAGGTGTAGGACTTTTATTAGATGAACCGATTGATTTCAACATAGCCTATACCTCCATTGAAATTCAGGAAAAATTTATAAAAAATATTGGACCTTTGAAAATAGTCAATGGAAAAGAAATTAAATCCCACGCAAACAAAATGATAGAAGATTTAGATATTCGCTGTACAGGCTCTAATCAATACACAAGATTTTTATCTGGTGGAAATCAGCAAAAAGTATGTATTGCTCGTGCCCTTACATTGAATCCAGAAATTCTTTTAGTATCAGAGCCTACTCGTGGAATAGATATAGGTGCTAAAAAATTAGTATTAGACACTTTAGTTAAATTAAATAAGGAACTAAATATGACTATCATCATTACCTCCAGTGAATTAGCTGAACTAAGACAAATATCAGATAGGATTGCCATAATTACTGAAGGAAAAGTACAATCTATCCTTCCTCCTGACGCATCTGATGAAGCCTTTGGTTTAGCCATGGCTGGAAAAGATATAAGTGAGGTGGTGGACTAAATGGATATTAAAAAAATATATGAAAAAATAGGTTTTCCAAGACTAATAATTTCCACATTTTTAATAATATTGTTAATTACTGCAGCCACTTTAAAACTTCCTATGTCTGGAATATGGCAAGATATATTTACTAGATTTGGTATGAATGCTATTTTAGTTTTAGCTATGGTACCTTCTATCCAATCGGGTATAGGTATTAACTTTAACCTTCCCCTTGGAGTAATCTTCGGACTCATTGGTGCTTTAATTAGTATCGAACTAGGGCTTACTGGTTTTGCTAGTTTATTTGTAGCTTTAATAGTTGCAATTCCTTTGGCCATTATTGGTGGATATTTGTATGGATTGATGTTGAATAAAGTAAAGGGGCAAGAAATGACTGTAGGTAATTACTTTGGCTATTCTATTGTATCCTTTATGTGTATCTTTTGGCTAGTGGCTCCCTTTAAAAATCCAGAATTAACTTGGGCCATGGGTGGATCAGGACTTCGTGTTACTCTTTCTATGGAATCCTCCATGGGTGGAGTTTTAGATAAGTTCTTAGCCTTTAAAATAGGTAATGTTGTTTTCCCTACAGGATTAATCCTTACTTTTATACTCCTTGCGTCCATAGTATGGGTTTTCTCAAAGAGTAAAAAAGGTACTGCTATGATAGTAGCAGGTAGTTCAGAAGCCTTTGCAGCATCTAATGGCGTAAATGTAGATAAACAAAGAATTATAGGTATAGTTTTATCTACAGTCCTTGCTGCAATTGGGATTATAATATATAGTCAATCTTTCGGTTTTTTACAATTATACAATGCACCGTTATATGTGGCTCTTCCTGCTGCTGCATCTATATTAATTGGTGGTGCTACTTTACAGAAAGCAAAAATAATTCATGTAATAATAGGAACTTTCCTGTTCCAAGGATTGTTAGTTGTAGCACTTCCTGTAATCAATATACTTTCAGAAGGAAGTATGGCTGAAATCATAAGAATTATCATAAGTAACGGTATAATTCTTTATGCACTAACTAGAAAGGCTGGTGAAGCGGCATGATGGTTCCAATAGTATTTTTAGTTCTTTGTTTAGGTGGTTTCTTTTTATCAGGGCTGCCAGTTAACTTTCTTTTTAATGAAATGGTATTTAGGCTCTCAAGGAACTTAATCTTAGTTCTTTCTCTTATAATACCAGTTATATCAGGTATGGGATTAAACTTTGGTATAGTTTTAGGAGCTATGGCTGGACAAATAGGGCTTATAATTATAATGAACTATAATATCGGAGGAATAGGAGGATTATTCCTTGCTCTACTGCTTTCCACTCCTGTAGCCATATTCTTTGGTTATCTAGTTGGAAAAGTCCTTAACAAAGCTAAGGGAAAAGAAATGATTACATCTATGATTCTTGGATTCTTTGCCAATGGTATATATCAGTTGGTATTTATAGTTTTAGCTGGAAGAATTATACCTTTTAGCAATCCAAATATGCTAATGTCTACAGGAACTGGTCTTAGAAATACAATAGATTTAAATATAGTCAGAAAATCCTTCGATGGATTTATATTTAGTGGTATTACGTCCTATCCTATATTTACATTTATCATAACAATACTACTATTTGTTGGGCTCTATTTCTTCCTAAAAACTAAGTTAGGACAAGAAATGAGAGCTGTAGGACAAAGTATGCATATAGCAAGTGTGTCTGGTATTGATGTAGATAGGACTAGAATTATATCTATTATAATTTCCACAGTATTGGCTGCATGGGGACAAATCATTTATCTTCAAAACATGGGTACACTAAACACCTATAATAATCATGAGCAGGTTGGATTATTTGCTGTTGCTTCCCTTCTTATAGGTGGAGCTTCTGTAGATAAAGCTTCTTGGAAAGAAGCATTTATAGGTACTTTCTTGTTCCATCTATTATTTATTATATCTCCCCTTGCAGGTCAAAACTTAATGGGAAATGCCCAAATCGGTGAATACTTCAGAGTATTTATAGCATATGGTGTCATAGGAGTAGCACTACTTCTTCATGCTTGGGAAAAAAATAAAGCTATAACACAGCTTTCGGATATTTAATCTGACGACTAACTTAAAATTAATAAAAAAACCTTCTTTCTTGAAGAAGGTTTTTTTATTTTTACTTGAATTCAGAATTCAAAAATCAAATTTATAATTTTTCCTGTGCAATTATTATCCTAATAGTATATAATATACTTTGACAAAGAATTATTGTAAGCAAATTAGCGGGGGGAGTTATGACGGAGTTTAATTATAAACAAATACAAAAAATTGATATGTCTGCAACTAAAAAGTTGTTAAATTATATATCGGAAGAAATACAAGATGAAACTATATTAGATACACTAGAGTTTTTCTATCCCGATTTTGGAGAACAAAAACATAGTATAGCATTTAATGTATGGATAAGTATAGATTTCATAGGCAAAGATGGTAAAACTTTTATTGAAAAGTTTTTAAAGGAAAAGTCTAACAAATTAACACAGCAAGAAAAAGAAGTTTTATATGAAAGAAATAAATCTAATATATCTCTATTTGAGATCCTTGATACTAATGGGGAATTCATTGAAGTAGCTGATTTATTTGAAAATAAGATATATAATATATGGGAACCAGATCTTGTATCCAATATATCTATTGGTGACTTTGCCTTAGCCAGAGTAGGAAATCTTTTAGGTCATATTACTTTCATAGGCGATATTAGTTTCTTACCTTCCTCTATAAAATCTATATTTTTAGAGGAAGTACTTATTGACTTTAATAGGATAAGACTAAGTTCTAAAAATCTTACTATGCAGAAATATCTTAAAAAACATAGTGTAAATCTATATAGAATATATACAAATTGTATATTTAAGGCAATGGAAATGGACGAAGATATTTTATCTATTCTATATGATGAAATAGATGAATTTGAATCTTACTTAAGCTTAAAGACATCTAAAAATATGATAAAGAAATATGTTGCAAATCTAATAGATTTCTTTGAATATTACTTAGCTGATGAAGATTTGACCTTATATGATTTAGATCAAATAGACTTTAAGATTTTTTTCGAGGAAGCCATAGGTGATGGATTTATAATGTCTCAAGAAGATTTGAATTCCTATATATCTACATTTAAAAACTATTTGAAATTTCTAAGTAATAAAGATATAGACTATAAAGAAGTATATAAGGAACTGCTAGATATTAGTGAAACTAGATTTGATTTCATAGATAAATTGAAAATGGTTAAATCTCCCTTTGTAATAGATAGGGAATTATCTAATGTTTTATCAGATTTTCTAAATGAAGACTCAATATCTCTTGTAATGGACTATGATAAATTTATTCTCTATATGTTAGACAAGCCTTTGGAATTGACAGAAAGATACAAATACATTAAAAGGAAAAATCTTATGGAAATAAATCAAATATTAGAATTAGGTACTTATACTGATAAATCTTCACCTAATCAACAAGATTTTCCTTTAATCCATATGTTTTATAATTTTTCCATTAATCTAGGACTAATGTCTATTGATGGAAACAAACTATTTGTATCTAACAAAGGTTCTAATTATTTAAGATTAAGAGACGAAGATAAATATACTTTATTCTTCCAATACATTTGGAACAATAATTTTATATCTCAAGTTTCAGATATAAAAAATTCATCATCTTTAGAAAATATAAAGAAAAATTTAATTAAATCCTTATGCTCATTAAAGGAAAACATCAATTATGAAATAAGCAATATACTAGGAGCTTTCTCAAACTATCCTGGGTTCTTCTTTGAATATCATATGTATCTACAATTTTTAGGGATTATAAAATGCAACCTTTATCCAAATTATGAGATAAAGCTAACATCCCTTGGAAAAATAATATTAAATTTCCTAGAAATACGAAATAATAAAAAACATGAGTGTAGTATAATAAACTTAGAAACATTTAAAAAAAGCAGATAAAATTATCTGCTTTTTTTATGTCACTAAAAAACTCTCCTCATCTTTTACTAAATCAGTTACTTGAGATATAATTGTTTGAAATTGTGTTTCATCTAAGTTTAAATTATTTATTGCTATAGAAGATAAGTTATAAGATAATCCATCAAGTCCAAGGCCTATTCCCATCATCATAGTAATAGCATCAGCAATATGAACTATTGAAACTAAAAGTGGATTCATACTTGCTAATTCTGGAGTATGATGATAGCCTATAGCCTCTACCAAATCCTTAGGGAAATCCCATTTTTCAGCTATCTTCTCACCTATTTCCGTATGTCCAAAACCTAAAACTTCCTTTTCAGCATCTAAAAAAGACATATTTCCCTCTTCCATTTTTGACAATACTTCCATATATTCCTTCTCCATATGTTGATTTAATATAGTCTTTCCAATATCTCTAAGGAGTCCTGCAATATAAGCTTCTTCTGGATTAGAATATTTTATACTTTTAGCAATAAATCTTGATATTATGGCACAGGTTTGAGATTGTGACCATAGTTCATTTTTATCTAAAGAATATCCCCTTAGCTCATCCATTAGATATGTTCTCACTGTGGAAGCAAGAGCTATACCCTTTATGGCTTGAAACCCTAATAAAACAGTTGCTTGAGATACAGTAGAAATCTTTCTTGCATATCCATAATAAGCAGAGTTAGCAAGACGAAGAATCTTGGTAGTCAACACCTGATCTTGTAATATTACTTTCTCCATATCATGAACATTAGAATCTGGATCATCAGTTAGTTCTATTACTTTATTTATAATTTCAGGCAAGGCTTTCATATCGTCAACTTTATTGACTATATATTCTAAAGTAAGCTTTGTCATATTAATCTCTCCAATCAGTATGGCTTTTTATTTTAATTATACCAAAAATTATCCATATATAACATAGACTAAAAGACTCAAAATTGTTTTTATAATTAAATTTTTCCTATATAATTCATTATATACTTTAAATCTTCCATAAATTAAAAAATATTTCAAATTTTAAATTAAATGGTATATAATAAGTTTAGATACACTAAATAATTTATTGGAGGGATATAATGGAATATTTAAAATTAGATGATTTTACTAAGTATAAGTTTTTATCAGGTATTAGAATTTCACCAAATAGTAAGTATACTGGTTTTGTACTGCATGAAATGGATGTAGATGAAAACAAGTATCTATCTAATATCCATATTTATAATGAAGAAACAAATAAGGAATTTAAATTGACCTCCTTAGATGAAGAAAGGTCATTTATATGGAAAGATGATAATACTATTCTCTTCCCTGCCATGAGATGTAAAAAAGATAAAGAACGAAAAGAAAAAAAGGAAGACTTCACTGTATATTATGAAATCAATTTAAATGGTGGAGAAGCTACTAAGGCTTTTGAAATTCCCCTTAATGTAAATTCCATAGAGTTTATAGATGGAGATAATCTCTTAGTTACAGCTAACTTTAACCATAATAAGCCTAATATCAAAGAATTATCAGGAGAAGACAAAGAAAATGCCCTAAAGAAAATAGAAGAAGATAAGGACTATGAAGTATTTGACGAAATACCTTTTTGGGGAAATGGAATAGGAGTTACAAATAAACAAAGAACTAGGCTTTATTTATATAATCTAAAGGATAAAAAGACTACTCCAATTACAGATGAATTTACTGATATAAGTAGTGTCAAGTTAAATAAGGACAAGACTAAAATAGTCATAGTATCCTCATCTTATACAGATAAATATCCAAAAAATAATGACTTGTATCTATATAATATAGAGACAAATTTACTAAATAAACTTAGTCATGAAGAAATATTTAACTACACCTACGGTGATTTCTTAGGGGACAAAATAATCTTTGCTGGAAAGGATATGAAGTCCTATGGTATAAATGAAAATCCTCATTTCTATGTGATGGATTTAGATGGAGGAAATGCTCATAAAATAACTAAAGATGAGTTTGACTATGGACTTTGGAACTCTGTTGGTTCTGATTGCAGATACGGTGGTAGCACATCCATAAAGGTAGACAGAGATTATTTATATTTCATCACCACTGAAGGAGATAGTTCCTATATTAATAGAATAGATGAAAATGGAAATATAGAAAAACTAATAGATAATAAAGGCTCCATAGATGGATTTGATGTGCAAAATGGAAATATAAAGTTCATAGGACTTAGAGGCATTAGATTACAAGAACTCTATAGTTTAGAAAACAAAATAGAAACTAGATTAACTTCTTTTAATGAATGGGTAATGACAAATAAAAAAATATCTAAACCAGAACATTTAAGCTTTGAAAGTGATGGAACGTCTATTGATGGTTGGATAATGAAACCAGTAGACTTTGAGGAAGGAAAAACTTACCCCGCTATACTAAATATCCATGGCGGACCTAAAACTGTTTATGGTGAAGTATTCTATCATGAAATGCAGTACTGGACAAACGAAGGATATGCAGTATTTTTCTGTAATCCAAGGGGAAGTGATGGTAAAGGCAATGAGTTCTCTGATATAAGAGGTAAATATGGTACTATAGACTATGATGATATAATGAGATTTACAGATTTAATCCTTGAAAGATATGCTTTCATAGATAGAGAAAAAGTTGGTGTCACTGGAGGCTCCTATGGTGGTTTTATGACTAACTGGATAATAGGTCATACTGACAGATTTAGAGCAGCTGCATCTCAAAGAAGTATATCAAATTGGTTTTCCTTCTTTGGTACAACAGATATTGGATATTATTTTGCAACAGACCAAAATGCTACTACGCCTTGGGATGATCCAGAAAAGTTATGGTTCCACTCTCCTATGAAATATGCTGATAAGGTAGTTACTCCTACTTTATTTATACATTCAAATGAGGATTATCGTTGTTGGTTACCTGAAGGACTACAAATGTTTACTTCTCTAAAATATCATGGAGTAGATTCAAGGCTTTGTATGTTTAAAGGAGAAAACCACGAACTAAGCAGATCTGGAAAGCCAAAACATAGAATTAGAAGGTTAGAAGAAATAACTAATTGGTTTGAGAAATACCTAAAATAAAATAATCAGGGCTAGCCCTGATTGAGAATGTAAATAACTTTGTGCTTTAGAGATAACTACTCATCTCTAATCTGACAAGAAATATTAAACTGGATAAAACTTACAATTAAATATCTTGATTATATCTTTGCCAAGGTTATTTTAATT
>NZ_VUNQ01000004.1 GCF_009695605.1 Tissierella pigra | reverse complement strand
AAATCCTTAAAATATCTCTTGTTTTTTATGCTTTTTTTCTTTAAAGTTCTATATTTTTTAGTAAATTTAATTTTATTTAGGCTAAATTCTTTTAATCTAGTTTTCATACTCTAGTTAACACTATCTATAATAATTGAAATAACCTTTACACAATTATAACAAATAATATTACCATTTTGTGACAGATAGATTAATATTATAATCTAAGTTTAGTTATTAGTTTAGTTAACATTCCATTCATACCTTAAAATTACATAAAGTAAATCACTTCTCAAACTTTCATCAATGTGTCAATCTTCTAGCCTTCCATCTTCAGCATCATCTAAATTTAATTCTTTATGGACTTCCTTAAATTTAAACCCAAATGCAGTTAGCCTTTTTCTATGAAGTACATAATCCAAAGTTTTAAACACTTTATCAGTTAATAGAACTATATTAGACATAATTATATGAATCCTAGAATTAGAAAATTTGAAATTAAACTTGCCATTCCTATAATTATATTTATCTCAGTTATTTTATACATCTTTCTATAAATTCATCTAATAAAATCTATTTATAAATCATAATTTATTTTTATGAAAGTTAATATTTTATCAACTTTAGCCGATAGATTATAATAAAGGAAGATATTTAAAATGAGGGAGGGTGGTAGAGATGAATGTGAGTTTCAATAGCGTTGGACAGAATAGTTTTCTAAACGTATATAGAGTTAATCAAAGTATTGCAAGACAAAATAACAATGATGATACTTTGCAACTTGTGAAGAATTTGTCGAAGGATAGTGTTACAATTTCTCCACAGGGAAAGGCAAAAATTTCTTAGAAAATCTTATGAAACAAAAGATGAATATTACAGAACAAAGAAAATCTTTGATTAGTAGAGCTCTTGAAAAAGGTGACACAATGGATTCTATAAAATCTCAGTTGGAAGCCTATGATGACCAGCTAAAAAATATAGATAATCAAATTGCTGAAATGATGACAAAGGAAATGAAAAAACAGGCAGAAAAAGTAAAGGAACAATATGATAATAATAAACCAAAGACAGAGGAAGAAGTCGAAAATCAACGCCTTACAGCTGTTTCAGCTTTGTCCATTGATTTACGTCAAGCTAAAGCAATCAATGCTGTAAAGATGAAAATTGATGGGGAGTCTCGTGTACTTAAATCAGAAATAAAAATAGATAAAGGTCGTGGATTATCAGTCAAGGCTAAAGAAGATAAACTTGCAGATATGAAACAAAAATCATCAAATCTAATTTCTAAAATAACAGATAAGTTAGCTGATATTTCCGAGAAGGCAGATAGTATTAATAAACCTCAAGAAATTATAATATCTGAAAAAGAAAATGAAAATAGTGATGATGAGTAAAATGCCAATAAAAAACAATCCAAGGAATATTCCTTGGATTGTTTTTTATTCCTCTAATAAAGCAACTGCTCTAATTGGTGAGCCTGTACTATCTCTTGTTTTTAAAGGTAATCCAATATATAAAAATCTTTTATTTATTAGTCTGTCTAAATTACGCAAATTCTCTGTATTGGTTATATTATACTCTCCACAGACTAAATAAGCTGAAAAATCAATATCATCAGGAGCTTGGTCTATTGCAGGTGCATCTACTCCAATATTTACTACTCCTTTTTCTGCTAACCACTTTACCCCTTCATAGTAATATTTCCATTCTAGTTACATTATACATTATCTACATACCAATTCTTATATTTATTTTTATCCCAAATATATATTCTTATTTATAACTAAAAACCCCAGTCAAAATTATATTCTAACTAGGGTTTCTTTGAAGTATGATATTATAGTATTTCATCTATCCTTATTTTTATATTCTTATAATCATTATCTCTAATAATTATAAAGCCTTTTTTAGAATTTAAGTCATGTAATCCCGCACATGCTATATGACATCCATTAATTACAATAATAAAGTCATATTCTTCATCCTCTTTAGCATAACTAAATTCAAGGTTTTTATAATCTGCTTTTATTTTTTCTGCAATAGTAGTCCGTTCAAATCTGGAATTACATCCACCACAATATTTTATACCTACCTTCACCTATTCACCACCATTTAAAAGTTTTTTAGCAAAGGCTAATAATTCATCATCAACTTGATTGACCAAAATAACTTTGTCTATTGAATCCCCTAGTTTTTCCTTCAATATGCTCTCTACAATCTCCTCAGTAGTAATCTGAGCAGAGGGACATCCATGGCAATTACCAGTCAATGTTATTCTCACCGTTTTGTCAATAACAGAATTAACCCTTATGTCTCCCCCATGTAATTTAAGCTGTGGTCTTACAAAGTTTTCCACCACATCTTCTATTTCCTTCAATAACATATCGTTCAAAACCAACCCTCCACTAGATTATTTTATTAACTTATTAGTTATCTTTACTTAAATCTAATTGTGCAATTTTTCTTGCCATTTCTTTCTTAGATTCAAGGTTTCCTTGACGAGCAATCATTATTCTCTGAGCCTGTGGAGAACCAGCACCGTGCATTGATTCAGTTCTATATCCAACTGCTGCTGTACCTAATGTAATATTTTCAATTAATCTTAACACTCTCATACGATTTTCTGTTGAAGTTCCAGTTTTGCCAACTAAATATTTTTCAACATATTTTCCTATTTCTGGATCTTTAAAATCTTTTTCTGAAGGCATTGTAACCATCAGTCCCCCAGCTATATCTTCTGCTAATCTTGAGATTTCATATGGGAAACGAGTTACATTTTGTTTACATACATTTGCTAGTAATAAATCTATTAAATAGTTTCCTGATGCTGTTTTACTTCCCTCTGCTGAACAGGCAACAGCACATGCCCATAGAGTTTCATTTAAATGTGTCATTTCGATTAACTTATCCTTTATATGACTAGCCTTATTTGCACCATTATAATCTGCTGCTAAAGCCGCTGCACCTATTAGAACATCACCTACACCTGTTTTACAAGCATAAGATTGTCTATGGTATCCTGCAAATCTTTCTACTAACATACCAGCATATTTCGCCTCTTGACACATAAATACTCTATCATTTGGAACAAATACATCATTGAATATTACCAATGCTTCATGTCCACCAAATTGAGCATTTCCAAGGTCAATATCTGCACCTTCTTCTAACTTTCTTGTATCACATGATTGACGACCATAAATCATAATTACTCCTTCAGCATCTGATGGAACTGCAAAAGATACTGCATAGTCCTTATCTTCTTCTTTTAATGCAATGGTCGGCATGATTAAATGTTCGTGAGAGTTTACAGCTCCTGTTTGGTGAGCCTTTGCCCCTCTTACTACGATTCCGTCTTCCCTTACTTCTGTAATGCGAAGATATAAATCTGGGTCTTCCTGTTGAGATGGTGAAAGTCCTCTATCTCCTTTAGGGTCTGTCATGGCTCCATCTACTGTATAGTCATTTTCTTGAATGAATTTTAAGTAATTTACAAATCTCTCATGATAATTTGTACCATATTCTTTATCCATTTCAAATGTAGTAGAATATATTGCGTTGAAAGCATCCATTCCTACACACCTTTGGAAACAAGATGCAGTTTTCTGACCTAATAGTCTTTGCATTTTTATTTTTTTAATTAAATCTTCAGTACTTTGGTGAATATGGCAGAATCTATTGATTACTTCACCAGTTAAATGAGATTTTGTAGTCATTAAATCCTTATATTCTTCTTGCTGTGCTAATTCATAGGTCATTGCTACTGAATTCATAGAAGGTCTGATTATTGGATGATCTACAGGATTTTCAACAAGTTCCCCAAATAAATACACCTTTAGATTCATTTTTCTTAAACTTTCTATATATTCCTCCCTGGTCATTAATGCCATTTGACACATCTCCTTTTAAATATATTTATAATAATATATAACAACTCTAACATAAGGAGGCTATAATGCCCCCTTTATATTAGAACTTACCGGAAAATCTAATTTCCCATTCTTTGATTAACTGGTCTCTGAAATCTGGATGGGCTATATTTATTAAAGCTCTTCCTCTCGCTTTTAAGGTTTTTCCTTTAAGATTTGCTACTCCGTATTCAGTAACTACATAATGTACATCATTTCTTGAAGTAGTAACTGCTGCACCTTCATCTATTATAGGTACTATTCTTGAAATCTTTCCTTTTGCTGCTGTAGAAGGCATTGCTATAATTGACTTTCCATCCTTTGCCATGGAAGCACCACGAACAAAGTCTACCTGTCCTCCTACTCCACTGAATTGCTTCTTGCCTACTGTGTCTGAAACCACTTGCCCCATTAAATCCACTTGGATACAAGAATTAATGGATACCATTTTATAATTTTGCATTATAACACATGGGTCATTTACATAGTCTACTGGATACATTTCCAGTTCTGGATTATTGTTTACAAAATCATATAGTCTCTTTGTACCCATTAAAAATGTAACTACCATTTTCCCTGGATGTAAAGTTTTCATCTTATTTGTAATTACTCCTGCTTCGTATAGTTCTACAACACCATCAGAAATCATTTCAGAATGGATACCTAAATCCTTTTTATCCTTTAAGAATAATAATACTGCATCTGGTATTGCCCCTATACCTAATTGAAGTGTAGAGCCATCTTCAACTAATGAAGCACAATGTTCTCCTATAGCTCTTTCTACCTCAGAAATCTTAGGAGGATTTAAAACTGGAATAGGCATATTGCCTTCCACTATATAATCTAATTCTGACACATGAATATTAGAATCTCCCATTGTCCTTGGCATCTCTTCATTTATCTGAGCTATGGTTATTTTTGCAGATTTAGCAGCTTCTTTTGTATAGTCTACAGATGTACCTAAGCTGCAATATCCATTTTCATCTGGTTTACTAACACTTATAAGTGCAACATCTACTGGAAGACTGCCATCTCTAAAAAGCCTTGGAACTTCTGAGAAAAAACATGGTGTATAGTCTGCCCTCCCTGAGTTTACCGCCTCTCTAGTAGATCCACCTACAAATATGGCATTGTGACGGAAATGCTTCTCCATACCCTCTTCCAAATATTCACCTTTTCCCATTGGAACCATGTGAACTATTTCTACATTTTCATATTGAGATTTATTTGCCACCATGGCTTCTATTATTAAAGTTGGTTCACCTACAGCATGACCTATTACTACTCTATCACCAGACTCTATATGTTTTACTGCTTCTTCTTTAGATACTAATCTATTGTTATATTCTAATTTCCAATCCATATAATCACTCCTAAAACAATCTAGCAAAAACACCTTTTATTTCATCTCTTGATAATTCTGTATAATTATTTGCTAATAATCTTTGTTGTTTTTCAAGTACAGATATTGTAAATTCTTCTATTTCTTCTTCCTTCATGCCATATTCTCTAAGTGATTTTTTAGGAAGTAAATTATTTAATATTTTCTCAAGTTCATCATATACCTTTTCAGCTGTAGTTCCTATTATATCTGCTAACATCTTATTTACATCTTTAATCTTTCCATCTGGATTCAATCTATTATATGTCTTAAATACTTCCACAAAGAATTGGTAGTTTACCTCTCCATGTGGCACATGATAAGTACCTCCCACTGGATAAGATAAAGCGTGAACTGCCCCTACCCCTGTATTTGCAAAAGCTATTCCAGCATAATTACTTGCAATTAAGAAATCCTCTATTATTTCAATTCTATAGTCTTCACCTTTTTCAATAATTTCTAAATATCCTTTTAAGATAATTTCAATAGCTTTTATACTAAATAGTTCAGTATAACAATTGGATTTTGGTGAAACTAAAGATTCTATTGCATGGATTAAAGCATCTATGGAACTAGTCACAAAAAATTTATATGGTAATGTTTTTAGCATTTCAGGTATCATGATTGCATAATCTGCATATAATTCATCTATTGCTAATCCCATCTTTGTTCCTTTAGATTTTAATTCAGCTATGGAAATATTAGTAGCTTCACTACCTGTACCACATGTAGTAGGAATAATTATTAACTCTTTATCCTTTATCATTGGAATAGATTTTTCAAATAGCTCCAATGTATTTGAAGCATTCTTAATTACAAATAATTTTGCAATATCTATTACAGAACCTCCACCAATTGCAATTACTCTATTAAAGTCAACGTCTTTTATATCAGCAAATATTTTGTCTATCATCTCATCTGAAGGTTCTCCTAATCCATACTTTTCTTGATATACAACATGGCATGGTAATTTAAAGTCTCCAAAATAAGGCTGATAAATATATTCATTTGTAAGCACCAAATCCTTCTCAGTAATTGGAAACGTCTCTACAAATTCATCACAGCTATTAAATTTATATATTTCAGGTTTTACAACTAATTGTCTCATTTAATTACCCCCTTATTATATCTAAGCCCAAATTTCTTCGTCTGTAGGTGCAGTAACTCCTGTTTTCACGAAGGCTACTCTTGATACATTTATTAAATGTTTATAGTTTAGATTTTCTGATATACTGTTATTTCCCCAAGTTCCGCAACCTAAAGTAGTGGTTGGTGATAAGCTATTAAATAATGAACCACCTGCTGTAGTAGATGATGGTGCATTTACAACTAGTCTTGAAACTGTAAGATTTAATCCAGCATATTTTATATGTTCTTGATTATTGGAATGAATCGCAGTTGTATGTCCTTTACCTTCTAATTCAAGATTTGTTTGAGCTATCTCTACTGCTTCTTCAAATGTATTGTAAGGAATTATTATCATTACTGGACACATCTTTTCCTTACAAAGTAAATCTTCTTTTCCAACTCCTGTTGGTTCTAATAATATTACCTTAGTCTCCTTTGGTACTTCAACACCTGCTAAATCTGCAATAAATTGTACTGACTGTCCTACTACATCGCCATTTATCATTCCATTTTTAAATAAAACTTCTCTAAACTTACTTACAGTTTCTTCATCTCCAACATAGAAAGCTCCATTTGCTTCCATAGCTTTCACAACATCCTCATATTTATCTTCTGGTACTATGATGGATTGTTCTCCTGAACAAATAATTCCATTATCAAATTTTCTTCCTGCTATTACTTTCTCAGTAGCTTCTATATAATCTATATCTCTATCTAAAACTACTTGAACATTACCAGCTCCTACTCCAAAAGACGGTTTTCCACTGGAATATGCTGATTTAACCATAGCCATTCCACCTGTGGCAAGTACAACATCTGATTTCTGCATTAGTTCATTTGTTAATTCTATTGATGGCTCTTCGATTATTTGTATAAGATTATCAGGTCCTCCTAGTTTTTTAATTTCTTCATTCATCAATTCTACTGCATGAGTACTTGATTTTTTAGATCTAGGATGTGGCGCAACAATTATGGCATTGCCGCCTTTTAAGGCAAACATTGCATTACACATAGGTGTAACAATTGGATTTGTAGTAGGAGTAACAGCACATACTACTCCTATAGGTTTAGCTATGGAGATTAATCCATTTTCAACATCTTCATCTATTATACCTATGGATTTTTTGTCCTTTAAACTATTCCAAATAGTCTTGGATTTTCCTCTATTTTTTGCTACTTTATCTTCGTATACTCCCATTCTTGTCTCTTCTACGGCTTCTTTGGCTAAGATTTCAGCATTATCATAAATTACCTTTCCTATTGCCTTGACAATGCTGTCTACTTTTTCTTGATTAAATGTTTCATATACTCTTTGTGCTTCTCTAGCCTTTTCCACCATAATGTCTATAACTGTTTTATCCACTTGGCAACCCCTCTTTTCTAAATTTTGTTATTATCTATTGCAATAAATATGCCAATTTTTTAACATTTCTCTATACCCCTCTGTTCTTCTCGTTAAATAATTAACTATATTGTATAAAGAAATATTTCCAGTTTCTTTTGTTGTATTATTGCAACAACTTTTTTCTGGAAATATTAGGTATTTATCAATCCTATTGGTTAAAATACTAATTATCTATTCTTTCCATCTATGTTGTAAAATTGCAATTAGTTGCAATTTTACAACGCTTATTTATATTTTTGTCTTTTTCTTACAAAAGTAGAAGGGTCTATTTCTAATGCTTTTGCAGCATCTCGTACATTTCCATATTTATCGAATGAAATTTCTAATAGATGCTTTTCAACTTTATTTAATGCTTGTTTTAATGGCACTATTTCATTTTCATTGATTATATTTTGAGATTCGTTCCAAGCTAATACTGATTTAGGAAGGTCTGATTTACTGATTATATCTTTCTCAGACATTACAACCATTCTTTCGATAATATTTCTCAGTTCTCGTACATTCCCCTTCCATTCATAGGCATATAATGTTTTCATCACTTCACTGGATATGGTTTTTTTAAATTTATATTTCTTATTTAATTTATCTAAAAAATAGTGTATAAGTGGAATAATGTCATCTCGCCTATCTCTCAATGGAGGTATTATAATTGGTACTATATTTAATCTATAATATAAATCCTCCCTAAATACCTTTTCTCTTACCATTTCTTCAAGATTTCTATTGGTAGCTGCTAAAATTCTAACATCTACTGTTATCTCTTCTATTCCACCAACTCTAGTAAATTGCCCATCTTGAAGTACTCTTAGAAATTTTACCTGCATATCAGGAGGCAATTCTCCTATTTCGTCTAAAAATATTGTTCCTCCATCAGCTACTTCAAATAAACCTATTTTTCCTTCTCTATTTGCCCCTGTAAATGAGCCTTTTTCATAGCCAAATAATTCTGCTTCTATTAATGTCTTAGGTATAGATCCACAATTAATTTTTATAAATGGTTTATTTGCTCTACTACTATTTTTATATATCAATTTTGAAATCTCTTCCTTACCTACTCCAGTCTCCCCTGTTATCAATACTGTTGTATCAATTGGAGCTACTCGAATTGCCATTTGAATAATGTCTAACATCTTTTTATCCATGGCAATTAAATCATTATTCTTTAGTAGTTCTATTTTTAAAGCTTCAAGTTCTACAGAATACTTCTTAGTAAGGCTTTCTTTTTCATCTAATTTTTCCTTCAGTTCATATAATTCAGTAATATCTCTTACATTTGTAACTACCATTGTAATATCTCCTGCACTATTAAATACGGGAGTAGATGTAACCAATGCTTTTTTTCCAGTCTTAAAATTCTGTTCAATGGTGTTTATCTTTCTATCTTTCAATACCAATAGAGTAGCCGATTGAGATATATATC
The DNA here is from genome assembly GCF_009695605.1 of Tissierella pigra. Taxonomy (GTDB): domain Bacteria; phylum Bacillota; class Clostridia; order Tissierellales; family Tissierellaceae; genus Tissierella; species Tissierella pigra. Next base: position 115,971 of record NZ_VUNQ01000004.1, on the reverse strand, counting down.
CTTCCTTTACTAAATCATTCATATTTCTCCCAATTAGTTCCTCAACCTTTATACCAGCAATCCTTTCATAAGCCTTATTTACCATTATTGTATTGGCATCTCCATCAGTTATATAAATCCCATCATAAGATGAGTCCAATATATCATTTATCCTCAAATGCAAACCTTCTTCAGAAAACAAAATAATCTCTCCTCTCTGAACTAATTGAGAACTTCTACTAATTTCCCTGCTTTATCTTACTGATATTTTTTATAAGTATAGATATGGTTCCATCTGTATTATTTATAAACTCTACTATATTTCTATCTCTATAAAGGTCCACTGGAATATCTAACTGTATTCCATTATCTATTTTTATTTTATGTACAGTTAGTTTCTTTTCTGGTTTCTTTCCTTCTAAATCTACAACCTTACTTACTCCTGCCTCTTCAATTCTTTCTATATACTCTTTTTTTATATCAATATTATTGCTAAATACTTTGTTTGCCACTTCTTCTACTTCAATAACACCAGTATCTAGATTATCATATATTGCTTCCTTTATGGCAGATACTTTTTCAAAATCATCTTCATAGTATTCTTTAGTCATTTTCTTTGCCACATCTCTAATTACCTTTATACTCTCCTTAATAGAAAGGTCAGTATCACAATCTAGAAACATTTTAGAAAAATATAATATCTTTTCTCCTTCAATATCATATTCCCTTTCAAATATCTTTATGGATAAATCCTCCGATTTAATTAAAGCAGCTTCAATACTTTTCTGGGTTTCTGATGGAAACATTACTTTGTTAACAACTATCTTATTTGCAGTCCCATTGTCCCCATAATCCACATAATGGGTATAACCCTCCTTATAGTTTAACTTTACCAACATTATATAATTTTGATTTTCTATAATCAATGATGCTATTAATAAATCTCCGCTGGGAATTTCCGTATATCTTACCATAATTTCATATAGTTTTTCTGCAATTAATATACTTGTCCCAATAAAGTCCTCATTAATATTTATAGTTAAATCTTTAATCTTTGAACTTTCTGTAAATCTTCCTAATTTAACCCCTTGGTCATTAAACATTCTTTCAATATGTTTTCCAATAAATTCTTGTATCTTTTCATTAGTTAAGTCTAAAACTTCCTGAGAATATACAGGTAATGAATTTATAGAATCCAATATATGAAGTATAGCATTACTCACTTGTATCTCCAATTTTTATCTCTCCTTTGCTACCATTAATTATACTATAATTCTACAATATACAAAGATAAATATTTAAATCAAATAAAAAAACACCAGAGAAACTCTGGCATTTATTTATCTAATAGTTCTTTAATTTTTAGTGCAATTTCTAGATTTAATCTATGATTCGGGTCCTCTAAATCCATTTTTGTTATTTCAGTAATACGATTTATTCTATAAAGTACCGTATTATAATGGGTGAATAGCTGTTCCGATATTCTAGTTAAATTTCCATTGTTTTTAAAGTATACATCTAAGGTCTTTACTAGCTCTGTGGATTTCTTACTATCATAGTCCACTAAAGGCTTTAAAGTAGAGTTATAAAAATCCTCTAACTCATCTTTTAATATCTCCTCAGATAAAATTTTAAATATTCCCAGCTCGTCAAAGGTAACTATTTCCTTTGTTGTAATAATCTTACCTATTCGTACTGTTCTTACTGCATCTTGGAAGCTTTTATCTACATTTTCTAATTTTTTATATACTCTTCCTATTCCTATTTTTACATCTAACTTATCTGATTTATTTCTAATAGATTCTAGTATCTTTTGATTAAATTCTTTAATTTTATCTTGAATAAAATCTGTTGTTGTAAAACTTAAAAGAATTTGAATTCCATTTGCTTTAGTAGATACAATTCCCTTTAAATTTAAATAATTCATAAATTCCTCTATTGTATGTACCATTGGATTTATAAAATCCTGTATATAATTTACCATTAACTCATTTTCATCATCTTCATTTTTATGTTTAAAACTCATTACCTCTATAACATAGGAATCCTCAAGCTGTAAATTAAAGAACCTCGCCCTATCTAATGCTTTCCTCTTCCTCTTACTGTCAATAGAAATTAAATCCTCAAAAAACTCTGATCTATATCTTATTTCTACTTCCTTTATAGATAGTTCCTGTAATATACTTAGGGCAATAGTAGTTGATGCAGATTCTATAATAGCCAAATCAAACCCACCTATGGGCATATCTGTACCCCAAGCAAATAAATGTCCATATACATGTTCTCGCAATACTATGGGCATTATCATCCTTTTTATATATTTTCCATCGATTATTACTTTATCTTCAATTAATTTTTTCAATTTACTTTTATTATTATTGTGTTCATAAAACTCTTTTACCTCTTTGCACAACTCATGAATATTATTAGGGTCACTTCCTTCTAAGGCTTTTATAGTTTCATTGGAGAAATTTAGATGGAGTATTACAGGATTCTTAATGTTTTCCCTAACTATTTCAACTAAATTCTCTAATCCATTTCCTTCTAACATTGCCCCCATTAACTTTTCATGAACCTTTTCAATTCTTTCTAGTAGTGAAGCTTGTTTATTAAATATCTCCCTAAAGGTTACCATCATTATATCAGATAGAGGTATGGAATAATTAATATCTATTATGGGGAAACTCAGATCATTAGCCAAATCCAGAACCTCTTGAGATAGATTTTCTAAATAAGGTGATATTTTAATTCCCAACCCTGCTAAATTTTTAGAAGCACATTCTTTTATAAGTTCTTTCTGAGATTCAATAGTATCCTTTTTAAAGGAGTATGCAGTCGTTAATAAAAACTCTCCCTCTGTTGTCCATTCTAATATATCTGGGTCTGCCATTATATTTACTCTAGATATGGTATTTCTAGCACCTCGAAATCCTGCAATTAATTTGCAGGATTCCATTACCTCTAATTTTAACATATCCTCTATACTAATGCCATTTTGTCTAGACATAGAAAAACTCCTTTTAAGATGTAAAGGGCTCCTCTATTTTTATTCCCTTTACATATCTTTCAATTATATTTCTATCATCGCCTGTATATATTATTTTTTGTAGTCTTTCTTCTATAGATAATTCATTTAATCCTATTAAAGAACTATCATCTATTATAAGTGCATCAAAATCATAACCTTTTTCAAAACTTCCTACTTCACCAAAGAAACTTCCTCCCCCTTTAGTTCCAAGGAAAAACCCTTCGTTAAATGTAAGAGGCTGAAGCTCTTTATTGCTTTCTAGCCACTTCATCTTAGAAGCTTGGATAGTGCCTCCTATGATATCCATTATACTTAAACTATTTCCACCAGAAATATCTGATGCTAATCCTACTGGTACGCCTTTGTCTAAATATTTCCTAACAGGCATTATACCGCTGGATAAATTATAGTTTGAATAAGGACAATGAGCAGCATACACTTTATTTCTACCCATTAAGTCGATTTCTTCATCAGTATTATATACACAATGTGCCATTATAGTTTTTGTTTTACCTAAAAGATTAAATTCATCATAAACTGAAGCATAATTTTTAGAATTAGGGAAAAGCTCTTTTACCCAAATAACTTCTGATGTGTTTTCACTTAAATGTGACTGCACAGGTACATCATACTTAATAGCCAGTTCCCCCAACTTTGACAGCATTTCCTCTGAACAAGTAGGTGCAAATCTAGGGGTTACTATAGGCTTCACTAAATCTGATTCACAACATTCCTTCAATATTTCTTCTGTATCTTCTATGGACTTTTTAGTATTTTCCATCAATTCTTCAGCTGTATTTCTATCCATATTTACTTTGCCCACATAAGCACCTAATCCTGATGCTATGAACATATTCATAAGAAGCTTGGTACTTTCCTTATGTATGCTTGAAAACACAACAGATCTTGTAGTTCCAAATCTCCATAAATCCTTTATAAGTTTAGAAAATACTTTTCTAGCATAATCTAAATCATCATATTTTCCCTCTTCTGGAAATGTATAAGTATCTAGCCAAGGAATAAGCTCTTTATCTAGTCCTAATCCCATATTAGGATATTGAGGAGCATGAAGATGTAAGTCTACAAATCCTGGTATAATTATTTTCCCTGTGAAATCTTTTAGAAGATAGCCTTTGTAGGAATTATCTAACTGGTTACAAATATCTACTACTTTTCCTTCTTCTATGATTATGTATGAATTCTTATGAATTTCCATTATATCCTTAGTTGGTGTAAATGCAATATCACCTTTCAATACCATATTATTCATAATTCATCACTCCTTATAAATTATCTGAATCCTTATAATATAAAAGTATTATATTACTTGGCAGATAATAATCCTATGTAGATATTATACAAATTATCACTATTTCCTTAATAATTCTAATTTATAATACTAGTCAACAAAAATCATAATTATTTCCTACTATATATAGTATATATGATTCCATGATTATCCACAACTGTCATAATCTGAGGGTTTCTCTCTCCATGTATTAAGTGTTATACTTTAAAAAATGTAATACATTTGTAATACATTTGTAACCAATTTGAAAGGAGGCAAGTGGAAGAAGTTAAATTTATATAGATTTTTAAGGAGGATACAAAAAATGAAGAGTATGAAGAAAAAGGTAGTTTATTCACTGTTGGCTGGTACTATATTAAGTTTATCTACAGCTAATGCTGCAAGTTATGACTTTAATAATTTTAACTGTAACAATGGTTATACTTTAAACTATAATTATAACAATAAATATAAAAATAACTCAAATATCCAACAAAATACAGTGGTTGATAAGTACCCTACATTCAATTGGTCTGTAGTAGTTACTAAACCAACAAATAGACCTGGAAATGTTGTGGAACTTCCAAAGCCAAGTACTCCAAGTAAACCAGATACATCAGAACCATCAAAACCAAGTAAACCGGATACATCAGAACCATCAAATCCATCAAACCCAACTACACCTACTCCACCAGCAACTGAGACTCCATCAACACCTGGTTTATCAGCAATGGAAGCTGAAGTAGTAAGGCTTGTAAATATTGAAAGACAAAAAGAAGGTTTACAGCCATTTGTAGCAAGTTCTGAACTTTCAAATGTAGCTAGAAAAAAATCAGAAGATATGGCATCAAAGAATTACTTTAGTCATACATCACCTACTTATGGTTCACCTTTTGACATGATGAAATCCTTTGGTATCAAATATAATACTGCTGGAGAAAACATTGCAAAAGGTCAACTTACTGCCCAATCTGTAGTTAACGGATGGATGAATTCATCTGGACATAGGGCGAACATAATGAATCCAAGCTTTAATAAAATAGGTGTTGGCTTAGCAAAGTCAAGCAATGGGACAAACTATTGGACTCAAATGTTTACCAACTAATTTAAAATAAAAATATTTTTTAAATATATATACTTTTTTGTGGTATAATAATAATTGGTCTCCCTAAATATTGGGGAGACTAATTATTTTATGTAGGTGATAGAATGGACAAAGAAAACCAAAGAAGAAAATTGCTCGGTGAGGAACCTATTGGAAAATTACTTATTAAATTTTCCATTCCAGCAATTACTGGAATGGTGGTAAATGCCTTATATAACGTTGTTGATAGAATCTTTATCGGTTTAGGTGTAGGCGACCTTGCCATAGGTGGGTTATTTATTAGCTCTCCCATATCCTTAATCATAATGGCATTTAGTATGTTAATAGGTATAGGTGGAAATACTTTGGTTTCCATCAAGCTAGGGCAAAATAAAAAAGAAGAAGCTGAAAAAGTTACAGGAAATTCATTTATTCTTTTAATACTTACTTCATTACTTATAACTATATTTGGACTTATATTTTTAAAACCTTTACTCGATTTGTTTGGTGCATCTCCCTCTAATTTTCAATATGCTTATGATTATATGAAAATCATACTTATTGGTGCTGTATTCCAAGCTATTGGTCTTGGTATGAATAACTTTATTCGTGGTGAAGGCAGTCCAACTATTGCAATGAAAACCATGTTAATAGGAGCTATTTCAAATACTATACTTGATCCTATTTTTATATTTTGGTTTAATATGGGCGTAAGCGGTGCAGCATTAGCAACTATTATTTCTCAAGCCTTATCAGCTATATGGGTTATGAGGTATTTCTTTGGTGGAAATAGTATGCTTACTATTAAAAAAGAATATCTAAAACCAAAATTAGATATAGCAAAAAATATTGTTGCCATTGGTCTTGGACCTTTTAGTATGCAGTTGGCAGGTAGTATGGTAACTGTATTATTAAATAATAGTCTAAAAAACTATGGTGGTGACTTAGCCAATTCTAGTATGGCTGTTATTAATAGTATTGCTATGATGGTAATGATGCCTGTTTTTGGAATAAATCAAGGTGCACAACCTATTATAGGATTTAATTATGGGGCAGAAAAATATGATAGGGTTAAAAAGACTTTAAAATATGCGATTATAGGCGCTACTTGTATAACTACGACTGGATTTATACTGACTCAATTATTTCCTATTCAGTTATATAAAATGTTCATAAGTAAAGGTGGAAATCTAACAGAGATTTCTAAAATAGGCGTTCCTGGTATGAGAATATATTTGGCAATGTTTCCAATTGTAGGAATTCAAGTGGTAAGCTCCAATTATTTTCAAGCCATTGGAAAACCAAAACATGCTATGTTACTTAGCTTATCAAGACAAGTTTTAGTACTTATTCCTGCATTAATTATTTTACCTAAAATCTATGGATTAACAGGAGTTTGGTTGGCGGGACCTATATCAGATTTGGTAGCTTCTATAATTACTATATATTTTGTAACTAGGAGTGTCAAAAATCTAAATAGTGATAAAACCACAATATAAGAGCATAATAAGAGGGCTAGTTTAAACTAGTCCTCTTATTATATCTATAAACTGTTTAGTCATTCTAGCAGTAAATCCCCAAATTATATAGTTATTATAATGATAAAACATAACCGAGTGTCTGCCACGTCTCCAATTATAATCTCTTCCCTTAGGAATTAAATTATAGGGAAATTCATCATTTAATACAGTTTTTAAATCTAAATAATAAATATCAGGCTCATTTTCTAAGAAAAAATCTAATGGCACTGTGAATATATGATCTACTTCAGAAACATTTGGAACTATATTATCCACATTTAATCCAGATATTGTGCCTAGAAAACAATGAATGGTCATATTTGCATAGGAAACCAAATAATCTAATTCTCCAATTATATTTATATTTTTTCTTTCTATATTTAACTCTTCCATAGTTTCCCTTATGGCTGCATCTACAAATGTTTCTTTATGCTCTACTTCTCCACCAGGAAATGATATTTCACCAGGTTGGTTATTTAGATTTTTAGACCTAAGTTCATATATTATTTCCAACCTATTATCCTTTTCAATAATTGGTATAAGTACAGAGTAATTCTTTTTTATATCTATGGGCATAGGAGTTCTATCTCTAATTATTTCACTAATCTTTTCTATATCCATTGTTTCCTCCTCTGGCTAATAAATAAGGATAAAAATAAAAGGAGTCTGTTAGACTCCTTTTATTTTAAAGCAGTTCTTCTCCTTCATCCCAATCTACTGGGCAAAGTCCCCCTGTTTTTAGGGCTTTAAGAACTCTTAAAGTTTCATCTACTGATCTTCCTACATTTAAATCATGAACTACTGAATATCTAACTATTCCTTCTGGGTCTATGATAAATAATCCTCTTAAAGCAACTCCTGTTTCTTCTAGTAATACTCCATAGTCTTTTGATACTTGTTTAGTCATATCAGAAGCCATTGGAAAATTTACTTTTCCTAAACTGGAATTAATCCATGCTTTATGTGAATGTTCACTATCTACTGAGACAGATAATACTTCTGCATTTTCTTTTTTAAAGTCTTCAATTCTCTTACTATATGCTGTAATTTCTGTAGGGCATACAAAAGTAAAGTCTAGTGGATAAAAGAACATAACTAACCATTTTCCTTCATAATCTGATAACTTTACTTCACCAAAATCGCAAGTTTGACCATCGCAAGTATTCATCCTAAAATCTGGTGCTTTTTTCCCAACTATTCTATCCATTTTATACCTCCGTAATTTATAATTTTATTCGTGATGTGTTTCACTATTGTATTTATATCCTTCTATTTACAATCTAAACATATATTTGATAATAATTATCATTTATTTTAATCTCTTCTCCTAAAGATTATATTTGCAATTTGAAGTAATATACTTTCCTTATTCAGCACAGGAAGAATATCTACCTTTTCTATTATTTTATCTAGAGTTCCTAATTCTTCTTTATCTACATCTATTGCACTATCTTCTACTAAAGATAATAAATTCTTAACATCATAAATTTCAAATCTTTCTATCTTTAAATATTCTGCTTTTTTTTCTAATAAATAGATAAATATTTCCTCGTAACTGCAGTCCCTATCCATAGCAATCATTGAACATATTTTTGGTATTATATGTTCAAATAAAGACCTTCTATAGTACATCTCTGGAAGCTTCAATATTTTTTCCATCTTTCTTACTTCTTCTTCTTTAATACTGAGGAAAAATTCAAGATAATAATCCTTATTATCTTCAGGACATATATAATATCTATTGCCCTTCAATCCTTTTATAGCTTTTAATCCATCATAGTATCCAAGCTCTATATTGCTCTTAGCTTTATTTCCATCATATTCATAGGACTTGCCTATATTATCAGAGGGAGATATAATTTTCGCATTTACATCTAGAGGCAAATCTATTTTCCTAGTATATCCCATAGCATGAGTTCTTATTAAAATCAAGTCCTTATATCCTCTTTCTACTAACATCTTAAATGGTAAATTATCATAAAAACCTCCATCTAAAAAGCGTTCACCATTTATCTTCTCTGATTTGAATATTGGCAGATATGCACTTGCCATTAAATAATTTTTTAATTCACCCTTTGGTATATCTTCAATAAACGAATATAATGGTTTTCTTTGACTTAAATTTATTGCTACCATTCCGAAATCCATTTTGGAATTTCTAATTTTTTCTTCGTCTATATATACATCCAACAAATCTTTTAATGGAGTAATATCTAATCCTCTTCCTACTATAAGTGTTTTTATTTTTTCCTTTAAAAAAGATAAATCTTCTTTTACTAGTTTCAGCTGCATTATCTTATCTATATCTTCATCATCTACATCCGCCACCATAGAATAAGTTATGTCACACCAAAGATCATAACACCTTTCATAATCATTTTGCACTATCATTGCACCATTTAAAGCTCCAATTGAAGTACCTGTTATTCCACTTATTTCTATACCCAGTTCTTTTAGGGCCTTATATACGCCAATATGATAAGAACCTTTAGCACCACCGCCTTCTAGAACCAAACCATACATTTATAACACATCCTTACTCCTTTACTATTTTGATTAACCCATTTTCATCTATATTAGTTCCAAAGTTTTTAGATATTTTATATAAATAGTTTATTTTCGCTATTCTTTTCTCCTTATGTAAAGGTACAGGTCTACCATGTACTATTTCGCAAGGTATTATTTTAATATTATCTATATTCTTTTCAACTAAATTTACTTGTGCAATCATAGTATTTGATGTAAGTTCAGAAGATGTTCCAAATACAAAGTTGCCTAAACTATAAAATATTGGTTTGCCTTTATAAATCTCTATCCCTTGTAAAACATGAGGATGATGACCCATTACTATGTCCACTCCAGAATCAACTAGTTTTTTCGCTAAATCCATCTCTTGCTTTCTAGGAGTATCACTTCTTTCTACTCCCCAATGAATAGCCAAAACCAATATATCTACTTCCTCTTTCATTTCCTTCACTCTGTCCAATACTTCTTGTACATGAGGGTCATATGCTCCCACAAGTCCTGCTCTTTTTCCTGATGCATACCATTTAACATCAGGTACTACTCTAGAGAATCCTAAAACTCCTACTGTAATTCCATTTCTTTCAACTATGGTACCTTTAATTGCATCTTTTTTATTATATCCAGCCCCAACTCTTTTTATTTTGCTGTTATCTATATGCTTTAATGTATCTATAAGTCCATCATAACCATAGTCTAAAGAATGATTATTAGAAAGTGACACTATATCTACTCCCGCCTCCTCCATGGCTTTTATATTCTTTGGATTAGAACGAAAGTTAAATTGCTTATTAGGCCATTTTGTTCCCTTGTTGGTAATACTGGTTTCCAAATTTCCTATGGTTATATCATCATTTTGAAAATATTCACGTACATTATCCCAAGGATAATTAAAACCATTTTTATTTATATATGTCTTTACACTTCCATCCATTAATATATCCCCTATTAAAGAAATACTAAGGTTTTGAAACTCCTCTGTTTCTTCTGTAAAACCCACTACTTTTTCTACATCTATTGGTGTTTCTTTTATTATTTCCTCTCCTGCATTTTCCCTTACTTGAATCATAGTATAATTTTTATCTCCTAAAACTTCTACAACTTTAACAGAAAATAAACCTAAAAATATACCTACTATTGCCATAAGTAAATAAAATCTTTTTTTCATTTAATCCTCCTGTAATTAATTGTTAATTATATTAAATATACCCAACAATATAAAAACTTCACCTATAATTTTTTTATAATGAATAGAAAAGTTCTCCTTTATGCTTTTATATTATCCTCTATACTTTATGTTATTATTCTTGTTTTCTATGATATAATATTTCATATAAATTTAGGAGGATAGATATGGAAAGAAGAAAATCTTGGAAAAAATATTTTATGGAAATCACAGAATTAGTAGCAACACGTTCTACTTGTAATAGGGCTTTTGTAGGTTGTTTATTAGTTAATGATGATAATCGAATTGTATCTAGCGGATATAATGGTTCAGTCTCTGGCAATCCTCATTGTGATGATGTTGGACATACCATGAGAGATGGACATTGTATAGCCACTATTCATGCTGAAATTAATGCCCTATTATATTGTGCTAGGGAAGGAATTTCTGTAAAAGGATGTACTGCCTATGTAACTCATTTTCCTTGCCTCAATTGTACAAAGGCATTAATCCAATCTGGAATTAAAAGTATATATTATAAAAATGATTACAGAATAGACGATTATGCCATAGAATTACTTAATAAAAATAATATTAGTTTTCAAAAAATAGAATAACTCCGATTCTTGGTGCAAAGCACCAAAATCGAAGTTATTCTTATTCCATTATAGCTTCTTTTGCTAATTTATCTGCTTCTTCATTATATTTTACTCCAGAATGACCTTTTACCTTTATAAACACTACTTTTAATTTATCCTTTATAGAATCATAGAACTCTTTATATGCCTTTGTTCCATTTTTATTGGTTTTCCAGCTGCCTATTGCCCATTGTTCTATTCCAGTATAATCAAAATGAAGGTATAAAGTTTTTATTCTTTTTTCTATGGCTAATTCCATGGCCACCATAGCTCCCTTTATTTCTCCTGATACATTTCTCATTTCTGCCAATTCTTTATTATTATCTCTTCCACTATATGTTTCTTTTCTGTTACTATCTATAAATACTACTCCATAACTATATGTAAAGTTTTTAATATCAAAACTTCCATCTACATAAGCTATGGCTTCATTTTCTTTCAAATCCTTTTCATCTACTAAATCTATAGCCTGATTTCCCCCATCTATAAACATTAAGGCTTCTTCATATGTGGGAAATTTCTTATATTCCGCACCTGAATATCCTCTTATTTGTTCCTCACATTTCTTCCACGTTTCATATATACCAGGAAATCTTCCTTTTCTTACTCCATAGTAAAACTTTGCCATCTTGTCACCTCTATATAATTAATATATTAATTATAACATAATAATTTCTTCCTAGAGAAACTAGTTTTTTTAACACTCTTCTTTAATACATGGTATAATATAGTAGATTATATATTAAGGAGGTCTTGATAAGTGGATATTAATGTAATTGGAGTACCTTTAAGTTATGGTTGTGATATAGATGGTGTAAATTTCGGACCTAAGATTCTTAGGGAATATGGAATTATTGACATTATTAAAAAAAATGGACACAATGTTTTTGATATGGGGGATATATATGTTCCAACTCTATCAAAAGAATTAAAGTATCGGGATCATCCAAAAATGAAATATTTGAATCCAATAATAGAAATCAATACCAACTTAGCTAATAACGTATACTGCTCACTTAAAGGAAGTGGTTTTCCTTTTGTAATAGGAGGAGACCATGCACTAGGTATGGGAAGTATTGCAGGTGCAAGTAATTTTTTTAAAGATATGGCTGTAATTTGGGTTGATGCCCATGGAGATATAAATACCTTTGAAACTTCTCCTTCAGGAAATTTACATGGTGTACCTTTAGCTGCATCAATGAATGTAGGAGATAGTAGTGTTACAAATATATACTATAATGGTGAAAAAGTAAAACCTGAAAATGTGTACCTTTTAGGATGCAGAGATATTGACTCTGGAGAATTAGCTCTTGCCAATGAACTCAACCTTAATATGTATACTATGGAAACAGTTGGTGAAAGAGGATTAGAAAATGTATTAAAAGAAATAATAGAAAAAATAAAAGAATCTAATGTAGACGGAGTACATTTAAGTTTTGATATAGATGTGCTTGATTCCAGTTTAGTACCGGGAACTGGTACGCCTGTTCCCAATGGTTTTTCCATAGATGAAGGAAAAGAAGTATTCACTCAACTTTTAAGTGAGAAATTTATTACCTCTATGGATTTTGTAGAATTAAATCCTGTAATTGACAATGAAGATAAAAGAACTGTTACAAACTGTATTGAAATTCTTGAACATATATTTAAAAACATTGACAAATAATAAAATAATTTAAGGGTAAAGATTTGCACAAATCTTTACCCTTAAATTTATTTAAGTTTACAATTTTCTACTGTTATAAATACTGCCTTTTGAGTTATTTCTCCTTCTACTATAATGGTATCTCCTTCATTTACATCTGCTAGTTTATCTATTTCTTCTTGCTCTTTAAAGAAACATCTAACATCTCTTACTTCAGCGCCGTCATATGTAGAAAGTGCTACATATGTCTTTCCCATAGCCGTTGCCTTTTTCATTATAGTACCTTCTATACTAACAACTTTTCCTTTATAATCACTCTCTGCCTTATCATTATCTTCTTCAAATGCTCTGGCTAAATCCTCTGCTGTAATTACAATTTCACCACTTACATCATTTATTCCTTGTACCACATCATCATTTGCTTTTCCGCCACCACCACCGCCAAACATTCTACTAACAACAAAAATAATTACAACTATTATAATTCCCGATAATACCTTATTCTGCATAAAAAAGTTTCTGCTGTCTTTACCACAGTATGAACATTTGTATTCTCTCTTGTCTAACTCTTTTTTACAGTAGCTGCATTGTCTTATAGGTTTGTTTTCCATAGAACCACTTCCTTTCATTTTAATATATGATTTTAAATTTATTATATGATACCACACCTTATACTTTTACTCAATACTTTAAGGAAGTTTTTTTAGAATTTTCTATGTTTTCTAATTAGTTTTTTGTTTTTTACATTATTTATAAACCATGTTTATTTCTAAATGATATAATGTAAATAAAACTTAAATAAAAAGCGGGAGTACCATATGAAAAATAAAAACCTTTTAATTATAAGATATATAAACTTATGTATAATAATACTTGGAGTTACCCTTACAGAAGTACAAAGTTTTTCTACTTTCTCCATTATAATAACTTTGATTTTTATTATAAATAATCAACTACGTTATTTTCTTTTTAGTAATATTTCATCTATTGTATTTTTATCTATTTTTTTTGATTTTATATTTGGATATATATTGTATACAAAATGCCAAGGCCTACTTCTTCCTTACTTCATTATAGGTATAACAGACAGCTTATTTTTAATTAAAAACTTCAGTAGGTATATCATCAGCTTTTTAGGTATTATTATACTTTTATATGCTGGTAAGGACTTATCTATAGAACAATTATTATCCTTCTTAGCCTCTATGGTTTCCTTAATATTTATTTCAGATATAATCGGAAAAGAACATAATAATAAGTTGAAATTAGAAGACTTATACCATAGACTTAAACTATCAGAAGAAAATTTGATTAAAACAAACCGAGAGTTAGAAATTTATGCAGATTCAATTAGAGATTTATCTATACTTAAAGAAAGAAATAGGATTTCAAGGGAAATTCACGATAGTGTAGGCCATAGTCTATCTACTATAATAATTCAACTAGGTGCCATAGAAAAAATAGGAAAGAGTAATGGAGAAGCTGCATCTTTAATGGCTTCAAATTTAAAAAACTTTGCTAAAAATGGACTTGAAGAAATTAGAAAAGCCTTAAGAGAACTTAAACCTAAGGAATTTCAAGAATATGAATCCTTACTAATTATTGAAAATCTAATAAAAGATTTTAACAAATTAACAGGTATAGATGTTAAGTTTGGATTTTCTAAAAACAAATGGCAAATTAATGAAGAGACTTCTTTAGTTTTATATAGAGCTATACAGGAGTTTTTATCTAATTCTGCCAAACATGGAAAGGCTACTAAAATCAATATTTTTCTACACTTTGGTGATGATTTAATTCTTACCTTGCAGGATAATGGAGTAGGAACAAATATAATCAATAGAGGCATAGGTCTAACTAGTATATCTGAAAGAGTAAATGAACTTGGGGGAAGCATTAGTTATGAAAGTAGGGAGAATAATGGATTTCTCCTTAGAATAGTTTTGAAAGCAGTAAATGGAGGTAAATATCATGAAGAAAATTAAAATAGCAATTGTTGATGATGAAAAATTAATACAAGAAGGACTTAAAATCATTCTCTCCACCTATGAAGATATAGATGTTGTTTCCATGGGGGAAAATGGATATGAAGCATTGAATATATGTGAATCCAATGATATTGATTTAGTTTTAATGGATGTACGAATGCCTATATGTAATGGAGTAATTGGTACAAAGATTATCAAAGAGAAATTTCCAAATACTAAAGTTTTAATTTTAACTACATTTAAAGATATGGAGTACATACAAGAAGCTTTAAAAAATGGAGCATCTGGCTATCTTTTAAAGGATAGCTCTCCTGATTTGATTTATGGAGGAATTAAGGCTGCTATAAAAGGTAATATAGTAATTCATCCTGAAATCGCAAATGATATTCTTAATCATAGTTCAACAGAAAATAATATAGATAATATCCTTGAAGAGTATGATTTAAACCATAAAGAATATGAAATTATAAAATATATTGCCGATGGTCTCTCTAATAAAGAAATCGGTGAAAGGCTATTTCTTTCTGAAGGAACTATTAAAAACAACGTAAGTACAATTCTATCAAAACTTAAACTTCGTGATCGTACACAAATAGTAGTCTTTGCCTTTAAAAATAATCTTACTAAGTAGTGACTAAAGTCACTACTTTTTCATTACCTACGGCAATTAAATTTAACCATAGTTTACCATATAATAAAAATATAGGAGGGATTTATATGAAAATTATAGAAGTTAAAAACATAAGTAAAAAGTTTGAAGACAAAATTGTACTTGATAATATCTCTTTTACCATTGAAGAAGGGGATATATTTGGTTTAATTGGTCCAAATGGTGCTGGAAAATCCACATTGATAAATATCATGACTGGATTACTAGATCCCAACAATGGTAACATTTCAATCGGTGGATTCGATATAAAGAAAGAATCATTAAAGGCAAAGGAATTCTTAGGGTTAGTTCCTCAGGAATTGGCATTAATGGAAACCATATCTGCTTATGATAATCTAGAGTTTTTTGGCAGTCTTTATGGATTAAAAGGAAAAGCCTTAAAGGAGAAAATTGGCTATGCCTTAGATATAACTGGACTAAGCGAAAAAAGAAAGGATAAAGTGAAAAAGTTTTCTGGTGGAATGAAAAGAAGACTTAATCTTGCTGCTGCCATAATGCACGAACCAAAAATATTGATTCTCGATGAGCCTACAGTGGGTATAGACCCTCAATCAAGAAATCATATTTTTCAATTTATTAAATCTATAAATAGAGAAAAGAATACCACTATTCTTTACACTTCACACTATATGGAAGAAGTAGAATATCTTTGCAACAATATATTTATAATGGATGAAGGTAAAGAAATAGCCTATGGAGATAAAAAAACAGTTAAATCTATGATTAGTGATAATAACAAAGTTAATTTAAGAGCTGACAATATCAATGGAGATTTAATCAATAGTATTGAATTATTAGATTCTATAATAAATTGTGAAGTATATCATGATGAAATTAAACTATTGGTAAAGGGAGATAGTTTTAAATTAGAGCCATTATTAAAAATCCTTGAGAAAAATAATTCAGTAATAAAAAGCATCAATGTAGATGAGCCAAATTTAGAAGAAGTATTTTTAAGCCTTACAGGAAAGAATTTACGGGATTAGGAGTGATACAATGAAATTATTAGCTTATTTAAAAGTTGCATTAAAAGGATTAATAAAAGAATTTCCTTCATTTGTCTTATCCTATGCAATTTTTCCCATAATACTTGCATTGGTAATGGGATATGTACAAAAGGATATGTTTACTCCTGCAATTAATGACCCTATTTTTTCAATTATAATAGTAGATGAAGATAATACTGGGGAGTCTAAAGGATTAATATCTTTTTTAAGTAGTGGGGAAATGTCTAAAGTTCTTACTATAGAGCCAACAGATAGTGATAAATTTGATTATACCCTTAGAATTCCAGAAGGATATAGAAATAGCTTACTTGGTAAAAATCCAGCATCTATAAAGATAGAAGCAAAAGAAAAATCTTCTACTACTATGGGAAATATCTTAGTCAATATAATAGATAAATATAATCTGGAAATCAGTCAAAAATTGGTCATTGAAAAAGGATTTGAGGGGAATTCATTATCTGAGGAAAACAAAGAAAGCTTAATGATGGAAATAAATCATATATTAAATAATATATACAGTACAAATTCAATAGAAAACAATATTTATGAAGTAAGAAAAAGTTTAAGTTCCTTTGAATACTATTCTATTACCTTTTTAAATTTTTCTTTTATTGTATTTTTAATGGCAGTTATTGCATCAGATTCCTTAGAAAAAGAAAACGGTCTATATAGTAGGATAATGTCTACATCTATGACAAGAATACAATATTTTAATTATGGTTTTATGTCAAATTATCTAACTATAATAGTGGCTAATTTAATTTATGTGGGAGCTTTTAGACTTAGTAGATTATCTTTTCAAGGATCATTACCTATTTTGCTTTTAATTGTCCTTGTACAAAGTCTTATGATAACAATCATAGGTAGTCTCATTTCCACATTATTCAAGAAAAAATATGGTATTCCTATTTTACAAGTCTTCTTAGTAGTTCAAATGATCTTTGGTGGAATGATAGGTCCTTTAGATAAATGGAACAGTAGCCCAATCTTTAGCTTTTTTGCTAAATTTAAACCAGATGCTGTTATTGTAAACAGTTATAGAAATTATATAATAAATAATAATCTTTCTTCCATATATAATTATTTGTTCATTATGCTAGGAATATCTATGATACTTTATTTAGTCAATCTTTTATTAATACAAATGAAATGGGGTGTAAATAGATGAATCTAATTCAGTTGATTGTTGTAAATATAAAGAGGATGCTTAAAGACCCTGCTAAAGTTGGTATTATGCTTGTAACACCTATTGCAGTAATATTCTTTGTTCATTTCCTAGAAAGTGGAGATACAAATACATTTAGTGGAATGTCAAATGTTAATGTGGCTTATAATATTGAAGATCGAGGCAGTTTATGGGAAACAATATATGATTCTCCTTCTAAATCTCAATGGATTTTTCAACATGAAAAAGAAAAAGCCTTGGAATTACTTGAAAACAATGAGGTTGCTGTAGTATATAATATTCCTGCTGATTTTAGTAAAAAAATAAATAATTATGAAAAGCCAATTATAGAATCTTATAAAAGGGAAGAAGGAAATATAACAATTCCACTGGAAATGGAAATAAATAATAAGATAAATGAATTTATCAAAGAAAAACTACTTCTGGATAAAGGTATAATCTCAGATAAAGAGGACTTATATATTTCCCAAACTAAGACTATACTTGAAAAAAATAAAAAAGCAGTTACTGGAGATATGAATTTAGTAACTATGATGCTGATATATTTCATAATTCTAGGTTCATCTTCTATTGTTACAGAATTAATGGATTTTAGAAAAAAAAATATTATATCAAGAGCCATTACTACTCCAAATAAGAGTGGTGTGATTTTAGGAAGCCTAGGTCTATCCCTATTGTTCTTCCAAGTCATAGGAAATATATTAATTGCATTAATAGGTACAAAATTCACTGGATATAGTATAGTTAATTTTCCTATTATCACCATAAATATTGTTTTGGCAAGTCTTTTTTCCATTACTTTGTCCTTGGCTATGACTAGATTATTTAAAAATGAACATTCTGCTTCTTTAGTTACATCTTTATTTTCTATATTGACATTACTTTTAGCAATGTTTGCACAAGGAGGAATGTATCAAAACCTTCCTAAGTTTATAATAAATCTAGGTAAATTTACTCCACAATATTGGATATTTGATAGCTTAGAAAAATCCATATTGTTTCCAAATGTATTTATAGTATTATTGATAATTCTAGCATTATTTACGGCTGGCAGCTATAGATTAAAGGATTTAGTTAAAAAATAAGACAGAATTTCCTGTCTTATTTTTCTTCCCTTATACTTTCTAATATTTTAACCATATCATCATAAGTCATTGCTCCTGGTACTCCACCTAATAGAATTCCATCTTTATCTACAAAATATGATGTAGGAAATCCTCCTACCATATAGGTTTGAGACACATTTCCGTCTTCATCTAAAACTACTTCAAAATCATATTCTCCTTCTTGAATATACTTCTCAACAGTTTCCTTATCTTCCATTACATCTACTGCCAGAACTACTAAATCATCATTTTCATCCTTTAACTTTTGTAAATCTGGCATCTCTTTATCACACCAAGTACACCAAGTTGCCCAAAAGTTTATTAGGACTATTTTCCCTCTATAATCAGATAAGGATACTTCTTCACCTTGTAAATTTTTGAGAGTAAAATCTGGTGCTTCTATTTTTACATCTTCCTCTTCCTCTGATATTTCTTCATTAGGAGCTTCATTTTCCACATTATTTTCCACTTCATCTATCTCATCTTTTCCTTGTTTGCTGCATCCTCCTACGAATAATATTAATGCTAAAATCATTATCAATATTTTCTTCATATTCTCCTCCTTATTGCAGAATTCTACTTATATTTATAACTTTATTGAAAAATACAAGGAATCCAAAAATAATCATAATAAATCCACTGATTATAGGCATATATCTCATGAATTTATCTGCTTTATTCATTAATCTAGTAAATCCATTTATAAATAATGCAGTCAATATAAAAGGTATTGCCATTCCTATGGAATATACTAATAATAAATATACTCCCTTTGAAACAGTAGCTGTAGCTCCTGCGTACATAAGTATAGATGCCAATACAGGCCCAAAGCAAGGAGTCCATCCAGCTGCAAAGGCCATGCCCATTAAAATAGAACTAAACCAATTAGTCACCTTCTTAGGTGCTTTAGCTCTTCTTTCAAAATTTAAAAAATTAAGTTTCAATACTCCCATTATATTTAATCCAAATAATATTATAAGAACTCCACTTATTTTTCCAAAGACTTCTTTGTTTCTTACAAATATCTTCCCTAAAAAACTGGCAGATGTACCCATTATCATGAAAATAATTGTAAAACCTATTACAAAACCAAATGTTCTTGTCAAAGCAAAGAATTTTTTCTTTTCCAACTCCTCTTCCATATTAGTTCCTGTCATATACATTATATACACTGGTATCAGCGGAAGTATACATGGGGAAAAAAAAGACAGAAATCCTGCCCCAAAAGCTATGGGTATAGAAACATCTCCTAAACTAATCATATTTCCTCCTTTATGTCAATTCTTTTATTAAATTATATTTATTAACCGTCTCTTCATATATATGTACCCTTTAAGATAATTTAAAAACTTATACTTATATTATTATTTGTGTTAATTGCATATTATGAGTTTACTTTCAAAATTTGTAGTGTATTACATAACGAAATTAGTGATATAATATTATAAATCTTACGAAGGAGGAGATTATTTTGAAAAAATTAGGCTTACTACCTAGACTAATTATTGCCATAATTATTGGTATACTAATAGGAAGTTTTGGACCACAATGGTCCGTTAGGGTCCTTGCAACCTTCAATGGCATATTTGGCAACTTCTTAGGGTTTGCTATACCATTAATAATCATAGGATTTGTTGCCCCCGGAATTGGTGATCTAGGTGATGGAGCTGGAAAGCTATTGGCTATTACTGCAGGAATTGCCTATGGTTCCACTATTCTTTCAGGTAGTTTCGCATACCTTGCAGGTTCCATTATATTGCCAACTTTCTTAAAATCAGGCAGTTTAAGCTTAAATGCTGCTAATCCTGAAGAGGCTTTACTAACTGGATTTTTTACAGTTGAAATGCCACCTATATTTGATGTTATGACAGCCTTATTACTCGCATTTACTTTAGGACTTGGTATTGCAGCAATTAAAGGTGATACATTAAAGAAATTTATGAACGATTTCCAAGAGATAATTGAAAAGCTTATAAACAGTATAGTAATACCTTTATTACCTTTTCATATAGCTGGAATATTTGCAAACATGACTTATGCAGGTCAAGTAGTAACTATTCTTTCTGTATTCTCGAAAGTATTCCTAATGGTAATTGCACTTCATATAATTACATTAGTTATCCAATTCTTCATTGGTGGTACAATAGCTGGAGGTAATCCTATAAGAATGTTAAAAAATATGATTCCTGCATATTTAACAGCTATTGGAACTCAATCATCAGCAGCTACTATACCTGTTACACTGACCCAAACTAAGAAAAATGGAGTTAAGGATGATATTGCTGACTTTGTAATTCCTCTATGTGCTACTATACACTTATCTGGAAGTACAATCACTTTAGTTTCTTGTTCTATGGCCATAATGATGTTAAATGGCATGGCTATAAGCTTTGTATCTTTCTTTCCATTTATACTAATGCTTGGTATCACTATGGTTGCAGCTCCTGGAGTTCCTGGTGGAGCAATTATTGCAGCTTTAGGGCTTTTGGAAACTATGTTAGGTTTCCCACAGCCTATGCTTTCACTAATGATAGCTTTATATGTTGCCCAAGATAGTTTTGGTACTGCAACAAACGTAACTGGAGATGGAGCTATAGCTCTTATGGTAAATAAAATTTCTGGAAACAAACTAGTTAAATAAAACTTATATTTGAAATCACCTTCCATCTATAGTATGATTTATATAAATCATACTATAGATGGGAGGATTTTAATTTGAATAAAGATGGAATTCTATCAAGATTTTTAGATTATGTAAAAATATCAAGTCCTAGTTATAAAGAAGGAAACTTTGCTAAAAAGGTTAAAGAAGATATGGAAAGCTTAGGTTTAGATGTAATAATTGATGATGCAGGAATAAAGGCAAATTCAGACACTGGCAACCTTATTGGTTATTTAAAGGGAAATAAAGAAGCAGAACCTATAATGTTTTGTGCTCATTTGGATACTGTAACTCCATGTGAAAATATTGAACCTATTATTGAAAATGGCATTGTTAAATCTAAAGGAAATACCATTCTTTCTGCTGATGATAAGGCAGGTATAGTTGGTATTTTAGAGGGAATCAAATATATAAAAGAAAATAATATACCTCACGGTGATATAGAAGTAGTATTCACCATATGTGAAGAAGTTGGATTATATGGATCTAAATATTTAGACTACTCCAAAATAAAATCTAAAACAGCATTTATATTAGATGCCAGTGGAGAAATTGGGGGCGTAAATATCCAAGGTCCAGCTCAAGCTCAAATCTTTGCAAAATTTCATGGAAAGGCAGCCCATGCTGGTCTTAGTCCAGAAAAAGGTATAAGTGCTATTCAAATTGCCTCAAGAGCCATAGATAAAATGAATTTACTTAGAATAGATGAAGAGACTACTGCAAATATAGGAGTTATCAAAGGTGGTTCTGCAACTAATATTGTTGCAGATTTAGTTGAAATAGAATTTGAAGCTCGAAGCTTAAATGAAGAAAAATTAAATAACCAAGTTAAACATATGGTAGATACCATGGAAGAGGCTGCTAAAGTTTTCAATGGTACAGTAGATACTGAAGTAAACTATGCTTATCCTACTTTTAAATTAGACAAAGAAGAACCTATGTTAAAGACAATAGAAAAAGCTATGAATAAGTTAAATATTTCATATAGACCTTGTTCCACAGGTGGTGGCTCTGATACTAATATATTCAATGGAAAAGGAATCAAAACAGCTACCCTTGGAATTGGTATGTTTAATGCTCATAGTGTAGATGAATATATATCCATAGAAGATTTAGTTAAAACTAGTCAGTTGGTTGCTGCAATAATTGAAGAAATCATATAACTAAAAATAGGTTCGTTAATCGAACCTATTTTTAATCTTTTCTTGAATGAGCAATCTTACTGGCAGTTGCAGCTGCTATGGCTGCAATTAAATCGTCTAAAAATGTATGAACTGCAACACCTTTCATTCCATCTAGTTTTTTTATGATTCCAATCTTTTCTTTATCTAAGTATCCATAGTTTGTAAGTCCTATGGTTCCATAAACATTTACTATGGATAGAGGGATTATTTCATCAATTCCATATAATCCTTCATCGGATTCAACTATATCTTGAAGCGGTTCTGGTAATAGTTTTTTTTCTGCCAATTCATCTAAAGCTATTCCTGTTAAAATAGCATGGATTATCTCTCGCTTTGTTAGTACAGCTTTAATATTCTCTACACAGAACTCCAATGTTAAATCAGGATAATAATTTTTCTGAAGTAGTAATACTATTTCTCCTATATCTTCTAATTTTACGCCTCTTCTTTCAAGCATTGCTATAGTCTGTTCATGTAATTCTTCCATATTATACTTTCCCATTATTTCCACCTCTTACTTCCTAATATTTAATATTTATTTATATATTCCCTTATTTAAGTATATATTCCCAAATAAATTAAATATATTTATGATAATTTTTTTGTAAGTATAGCATAATGAGATATTCCAATGCTAATTCCATTAAAAAATTATACTAGAGATAATAATTATTCGTTCTTAGGTAATAGTGCAATTGCTCTTACTGGCGAACCAGTACCTCCCCTGATTTTTAAAGGTAATCCCATATATAGAAATCTCTTTCCAACAACTTTATCTAAATTACATAAATGCTCTGTATTTGTAATATCATATTCTCCACATACTAGATGACCTGAGAAATCTAAATCATCTGGAGTTTGGTCAATTGCTGGTGAATCAACAGCAATATTTACTACTCCTTTTTCTGCTAACCACTTTGCTGACTCGTAGGAAACCCCTGAATGTTTTGCACTTAATCCACCATATCCATTATCTGGATATGTTCTATCATAATGTCCTGTATACATTATGAAAATATCACCTTTCTTGATTTCTAATCCATGTTTCTCTAAAGCCTCTTCAATGTCTTTTATTTCTATATAGTCTGGGTATCTAATATGTCTTAAATCAACACATATAGCATCACCAAAGAAATATTCTAAAGGCATTTCCTCCATTGGAGCTCCACCTGGCTTATATTCAATAACTGCATCTGAGTGAGTTCCAGCATGTTCACTCATTAAAATATTTCTTGCATAAAATCCCAATGTTTCACTACCAGTAGCCTTCATGTTCTCCTCATGAGTTTGGTTTGTCATTATAAAAGTTGGCTGATGTATACCGAATAATGGCATACCTTGATATATCTCTTGGCTTAGGTCAATAATCTCCCATCTTTGATTAAAGTTCATATTAACACTCCTTTAGTTTTTATTATATACATCTATTAAAAGCAATTCTTATGCCAACCTTTTATGCTGTCTAAAGTAGCCTTTTACAGTATTTTCCTTTTTGTAGCAATTCTAAAAGAAGAAACTTTTTCCTACTCGAAGTGTTTAGAAAATATCCAATAATCCAAATCCTTTTATTTATCTTAATTTAAAAGAAAAAATACCTAAAGGAATCTTTTTCCTCTTAGGTATTTTTTTCCTGATTCTATTGATTTTTATCATTCTGTTCTATATATTTCTTTAATTTATTTCTTATGGTTCTATCAGTTATTCCAAGTATTTTTGCTGTTTCTCTTTGATTATAATTACATTCCATGTAAGTAGATTCAATAACCTTCTTCTCAATATTTTCTAAAGTTTGTCCTACAAATATTGGAATAAGTTTCTTATTTATAAAAGTCTCTGATTTTTCATCCTTATTTATATGAGATAATATGTCTTTTTTAGTTAAAACATCTCCCTCTACTAGCGCTATGGCTCTTTCCACCAGATTTTCCAACTCTCTAACATTTCCATTTAGTTCATATTTCTCTAGAGTTTCAATAAAATCATATTCTATTTTTTTAATCTCCTTGTTCAATAATCTACTATACTTGTAAATAAAATAATTAGTTAAAGGAACAATATCTTCTGGTCTGTCTCTTAAAGCAGGCATATGAATATTGATTACATTTAATCTATAATATAAGTCTTCTCTAAACCTTTCTTCCTTTACCAAATTAAGTAAATCTCTATTGGTAGCAGTTATAATTCTTACATCTACAACTATAGGTTCCTCTGAACCTATGGGGGTTATTACATTTTCCTGAATTGCTTGTAATAATTTTCCTTGCATCCCTAGGTCCATATCTCCTATTTCATCTAAAAACAATGTTCCACCATGAGCCAATTCAAAATATCCTTTTTTATCTGTTAAAGCACCAGTAAATGCACCTTTTTTATATCCAAATAATTCGCTTTCTAATAAATCCTTTGGTATTGCAGCACAGTTTATTGCATAAAACTTCTTATGTCTTCTATTTCCTTGTCTATGTATTGCCTTAGCTATTAAACTTTTTCCAGTGCCACTTTCTCCAGTAATCAAGACTTTAGAATCTATATCCTTAATTTTTTCTATAGTATTTAATATACTTTTTATTGAACCAGACTCTCCTATAATTCCATCTTTTATATATTTTTCTCTAGATTCAGCACTTAAAAAATTTATTTGTTTATAAAGATTATTGACTTCAGCACCCTTGGCTATTAGAAATTCTAATTCTTTTATGTCTATAGGTTTTGTTAAATAATGAAATACTCCACTTCTTATGGCTTCAATAGAAGACTTAATAGTGCCATAGGCAGTAACAATTATTACAACAGCTTCTGGATTCATATCTTTTATTTTAGAATATAATTCCATTCCATCTTCATTTCCTAGCTTCAAATCTAAGATGGTAACTGATATTTCATTGTTTGTATAATGTTCCAATGCTTCTTCTGAATTATACGCTAAATAAACCTTATATTGATTTTTAAATGCAAACTTCAAAGATTCTACTATGGGCTCATCATCATCTACAATTAATATTTTTTCCATTTTTATCACTTCCTATATCTGAAAATTTAAAGAAACTCTAACTCCATTGTCTATATTTGAAACTTCAATAGTCCCATTGTTTTCTTTAATAAGGTTATATGATATAAACAATCCCAAACCTGTTCCATTTTTCTTAGTTGTAAAAAATGGATCAAATACTTTTGAAATATTTGATTCTGAAATTTGATCCCCATCATTTTCTATTAAAATTGTCTTTTTCTCATCGTTTTCTTTAGTGTAGATATTTATATTACCAGTATCTTTAACTCCATCAACTGCAAATTGATCAATACTTGTTTTATCTGATTTTTATCTACATTTAGTGTAAAGTCACCTCCTATGGCTATATTAAATTTTATTCCTTTAGAGTCATTGGAAAGTTTACATAGTGACCTCATAATGTCATTTTCCAATAATTCCTTTATGTTTACTGTGGATATATTGGCTTCATCTGGCTTAGAGTATTCTAATAGACTAGTAAAGAGTTTATTTATATAATCTATTTGTTTTGGAACATGATAAATTAAAGATTCTTTAAATTCTTTATCTTCAATATGCTCTGGTATAAGTTCAATAAAGTTCTTAATACTGGTAAGGGGATTTCTTAATTCATGTGCAATATTCAATAAAAGAAATCCTAAAGACTCCATTTTATCTTTTCTAATTAAGGTTTCTTCCATCTTCTTACGTTCTGTAATATCTATAAAATTAATTAATACACCGATCAGGATATTTTTATCATCTAGTAATTTAGTATAATTAACTTCTAGATATTTTTTATTATCCATATTATCTATTTCTATTTTAGCATAATAAGTATCTTCAACACCATCTAATATATTATGTATAACCGTTGTATTAAATATTTTAGCTATATCTGTTTCATAAAATGATTTAAATAATATTTTTTCTAATGGTAAATTTAAAATTCCCTTAGCAAACTTGTTTATTGCAGTAACTCTGCCTAGTCTATCTATATATATTACTCCTGTATCTATATTTTCTATTATTTGTTTTCCAAAATAGCCCATTTTGTGATTAAACCAGCTATCATATATTTCTTCATATTTACCATTATCTTTTATTTTTTTCATACCTATGGTAAATTTATCTGCAATAACTTCATTTCCTTTTTTAAATGCTATTCCATACTTAGTCAAGTGAATTGGTGAACCAACTAATTTCAATTTATTTTTAAAACCCGATTTCTCTGCATAGTGAAGTATTGTCAGCTTGTTTCCCACTACTAAATCTACTCTGCCTTCTAGCAGTAATTTTAGTGCATCTTCATGACTAGATACTACAAATATTGATATTGGATTTTTATTGGAACTCATTCTAGTTATTATTTCAAATCCAACATCATTTTTTTGTACTGCCACTCTATATTTATATAAATTAATAATATCTTTTATATCTTGCCTACCTTCCAAAGCAAAAGCAGAATGAAATACTGTAATATACTCTGGACCAAAAACATATTTTTCTTGCCGATTACCAGAGAAAGACATTCCTTCAATGCCATCATATTCCCCATTATCCATGGCTTTTATTGCCTCCGTCCAATCTAATAACTCCACCTCAACTTCTATATCCATTTCTTTCCCTATGGCTTTACTAATATCTATATTAAATCCATCTACTTCTCCTTTATCATTTATAAACTCATAAGGCGGATGCTTTATATCTGCACATAGCTTTATTTTCTTCATATGATTTCTCCTTTATTTTACCTTATCTTATGAGACTTTTACCCTAATTCAAATTATATTATCATTTAAAAAAAGAGCTAAAGATTAACTCTTTAACTCAAATAATAAATTATATTTATAAATGTCTTTTTACATCTTTTGTATGTAAATACTTATCAACTGCAAATATTATTGCCAAAGCAATTACACCTAAAAGTATATCTATACTATTTGAACTGCTAATTAACATTTTTCTTGCTATTGCATACAGAATTACCTCAAGAACATTTCCAGCAGTATGACCTATTAACATAAGTGCTAACTCTAAACCTACTACTAGAAGTAATATATGTACAAATAGTCCTTGCAAGACTACATAAGAAGAACTGGCCTCTGTAATAAATACTTTATAAATCAGAACAATTATATCCTTACAGCTTACAATTACTGTGGCAAGTATAAATATTGCCATTATAACTTCTATCCACAGAATAAAATGTTTTATCTTCTTTTCTAATTTTTTTAAAACTGTAGGTGATTCTTCATGCATTGAGTACACTCCTCATCTTTATTAATTTATTTACCTTTTTATTACTAATTATAGTATCACCTATTTTAAAGATAAAATCAATAACTTATTACTTGTCATGCTCAGACCCTATAAATTAAAAATATAGTTCTCGATAAAAATTTATCTAGCATAAAAACTTAATTCTATGTTATAATAAAACTCTCTTATTATAATATATGAATTCATAAATAATCTATTTGAGCTTGGAGGTACCGATGAAAAAACAACGATACTATTTTTCCACTCAGCATCTTAATCTTATTTTACTATCTTTTATTCCTTGCCTATTAATTATTCTAGGGTTTTTAATTGATTCTCCTAAAGAAATATTTAAAGGTTTGTACGATTTAGTTATAGCACCTGATATATTACTTACTGATTATTTAGCAGTAGGTGGCATAGGAGCTACCTTTCTAAATGCTGGAATTTTAGGTCTATTATGTATTTCAATCGTATATTTTTTAAAGATTTCCCTAACTGGACCTTTAATTGCAGCAATTTTAACTGTCATAGGCTTTAGTTTTATTGGAAAAAATGTTGGAAATGTATGGCCTATTTTAGTTGGCGGATTATTATATTGTCGTCATAAAAAAATAGAATTTAAAACTATTCTGACTCCTATTCTCTTTGCAACTACACTAGCTCCTGCAGTTAGTGAAATAGCATTTGGTCTTAATTTAAGTTATTACATTAGTATTCCTTTAGGTATAGGAACTGGTATACTAATTGGATTTATCATTATTCCTATTGCTCTTCATATTGTGCATTTTCATTCTGGATATAATTTATATAATATGGGGTTTGTCGGTGGTATAATAGGAACACTTATTACCTCTTTAATTCAAGGATTTGGTTTTAGTATAAGAACCCAATCTATTTTATCCACAGAATATAGTGTGTTTATGAAGTATTTATTGATTTTTATTTCTGTCTTCTATTTAATTGTAGGATATATAATGAATGATCGAAGTTTTAAAGGTTATTCTGATGTTCTAAAATCTAGCGGTCACGCATTAGGTGACTTTACTGAACGTTTTGGCTTTGGACTTGCTTATATAAACATTGGGATAATGGGACTTATATGTATTTTTTATGTTTTGTTGACTAAGGGTGTGTTTAATGGACCTATAGTTGCTGGAATAGTAACTGTTATGGCATTTGCTCCTTTTGGTAAACATCCTAGAAATTCAATACCTATTTTTATTGGTGTATATCTGGCGGCTATAATAAAGATTTTTAATGCTTCTTCAACAACTGTAATTATGGCAGCATTATTTGGTACAGCATTAGCACCTATTGCAGGGTCTTATGGATGTATAGCTGGTATAGTTGCTGGCTTCCTTCATGTTTCTGTTGTAGCCAATGTATTCCAGATACATAATGGATTAAATCTTTATAATAATGGATTCTCTTGTGGAATAGTAGCAGGAATTATGGTTCCAGTTTTAGAAGCTTTCTTTAAAAAGGAAAAAAAATAAAGGTATTAAAAGAATAATTAAATAAGATAAAAACAAGCTAAATGGCAATCATTTAGCTTGTTTTTTAATAATTAAAATGAGCAAGGACTATATCCACAGTCTTGACACTCTGAGCATCCTCCACTGTGCATCATATCCCCAGCACACATAGGACAAGTATCTGGGTCTTCTTTTATTTGTTCTTCTGCTAATTTATTTATTTCATTTTTCAATTCATCTATTTTTTCTAATCTATTTTCCTTTTCCTTATTTGTAATAAGAATTCCTGATCTTGCACATCCATCACGATAAATAGTTATTCCTTTTAATCCCTTTTCCCAAGCATACATATATAAGTCTTCTACTTCTTCAACTGTAAACTCATTTGGTACATTTACTGTGGAAGATATACTTGCATCTATATATTGCTGCCAAGCTGCCTGAACCTCTATTCTATCTTTATAGTTTAAGTTTGAAGTAGTTATAAAGAATTCTGGCAAATCTTCTTCTTTAGAAATATTGTTTCTATCCATATATTCTTTAACTATAGGTGTAAATACTTTATAATATGTGTCTACATGATGTAAAGACTCAGACTTTCTTGTATAGGACACTTGAAATATCGGTTCCACTCCATTGCTGCATCCTATTAATGTTGATATACTTCCCGTAGGTGGTATAGTTAGTAGCTGACTATTTCTCAACCCATACTCCTTAATTAGCTCTAGCACTTCCTCCGTTGCATTATCTATAAGAAATGGTGAACTAAGGATTGCTTCTTTATTATATCTTGGGAATGGTCCATATTCCTCAGCCAGTAAAGCTGATTGTCTTAAAGCTTCATTAACCATGGTATGACCTATTTTATGAATTAAATCAATAGATTCTTTCCCTCCATATTTGATTCCTAACTTAATAAACATATCTGCTAACCCCATAATTCCAAGACCAATCTGTCTCAACTCTCTTGACATTTCTCTTTGCTGCTCTAATGGGTGTAATTCCATATTTTCATCTAATACTTCGTTTAAATAAATTACCCCATCCCTTACCATTTTACCAAATCTTTCATATTCAAAATAAGCATATTTGGTAAAAGGATTTTTTACAAATTCAGATAAGTTAATAGAAGATAAATTACAACTTCCAAACGCAGGTAAGGTCTCCTCAGCACAAGGGTTAACTCCTGCAAATTCAAAGTCTCTATCTTCACTCATTAAATGCCATGAGTTAATCCTATTTTGAAATAATATACCAGGCTCTGCCATATTCCAATTGTTTCTAGATAACTTTTCAAATAATTCTCCTGCATCAACTGTCTTGCTTATTTCTTCTCCTGTAGCTTCAACTTTAAAGTATAACTCATATTCCTCATTATTTTTTACTGCATTCATAAACTTATCATCGATATTTACAGATATATTTGCATAATTCACTTTAGACAAATCATTTTTAACATCAATAAAATCTTCTATATCTGGATGATTGCAATCCATATTCAACATCAATGCTCCACGTCTGCCTCTCATACCAATTAATCCTGTAACCATGGAGAATAAATCCATAAAAGAAACTGCTCCAGTTGTAGTATTAGCAGCATTATTTACTTTGGAACCTTTTGGTCTTAGTTTAGAAATAGTAAGCCCTACTCCTCCACCGTAAGAATAAGTTCTGGCAAGGTATTTTGCAGTATCAAATATGGATTCAATATTATCCTCAACTTTAGGCATTACATAACAATTACTAAGTGTAATTTTTCTTCCAAGTTTGTGTAATCCTCTACCAGCTAAAATACGTCCTGCTGGCATAAATTTCTTATCCTTTATGGCCTTTTTTATAGAATCATTTTCACCACTAACTCTAGTTAAAAATCCATCAAAAGATTCATTTTCATAGCGATACTTTTTCTCATATATATCCCTTTGAAGGTCAGACATAACCCATCCCTGTTCTCTTAACTTTGCTCTTTCTTCTCTATAGATTATATATAATTTTGCTACATCTGGCCGTGATTTCATAAGCTCTATTTCTACAAAGTCTTGAATCTTTTCTATATTTACAATTTCTAGCTTATTAAAATCTAAAAAGACCTTATGAGAAATTTCCTTAGCTAGATCTTCATCAATACCTAATTCTGTTTCTCCCATGGCCTTCTTGATGGCATTTACAATTTTATCTTCTTCAAATACAACTATATTTCCATTTCGTTTTTCAACCTGTAACATTTTGCTCCCCCTCTATTTGATATAACTATATATAGTATATATTATACATTTCATATACAACATATACCCAATTTATCAAATATTATCTTAAAAATCAAAGATATTAAATTATCTTAATATAACATTTGAAGAAGAGGAGTTAGTATTCCCATGATTCCACCAAGTAATGCTCCTAGCCATGTAATAGCCTTTAACTCTTTATCAGCAATATCTAAAATTAACTTTTCTGTAAAATTTACATCAAAGCTTTGAATCTTATCTTCAACAATTCTCGATATATTAAAGAATTCAATTATTTTTGGCAATTGATTTATGGCGAATTTATCAAATATGCTTCGTAGAGAGCTATATAATCTTGAAACACTATCTTTATCTATTTTTTCTACCATAGATGAAATGGATTTGTTTAAAACTTCCTCCATAATACTTTTTATAAATGAATCTATACTTTTTTCAAGTTCTTCACTTTCCAAAATCCTACCTATATTTCCATCTAAATAAGATATTATAATTTCTTTATTTTCCAATTCAGATTTTTTTAGCTTCTCCCCTAAGATATTTAATATTATATTGTGATTATCTTCATTAGAAATATATTCAATTAATATACTTGCTACTTTTTCAAGCTCTTCCTCAGAAGTACTGTCCAATACCCTTTGAGATATATCTGAAACCTTTGAATCCAATAATTTATTCAATAGAGACTTAATAAGCATTACAACATCATTGTTTGTATCTTCACTATCTATATATTTTTCGATCATATGAAATATCTTTTCAGCTATGGTATCTGGACTTACAAATGCCATAATTACCTTACTTATATTTTTCAACACCAATTCAGATATGGAATTTTTAAGTTTTTGTTGTATAACAGGGTCTTTAAAACCATTTCTTATATTATTTCCGATTTCATCTTTATTGTCATCAATATAATTATTCATTGAAATAATTATTTCTTCTGGCAATATTTCAGATAACTTTCTTTCATCATCTGATAAATTGTTTAATTTTGACTTTATCAGTTCTATTATTTTTTTCTTTAATTCATAAGAACTTGATAATTCTACTAAAACTTCCTTTAGCTTTTCATTTAATGCCTTATAAATATTTTCACATTCCATATTATTGACTTTTTCAGTAATAGATTTAATTAATAAGTTTCTGAATTTCTGTTTTCTAATTTGTATCATAATTAAATCTTTTATTTTTATTTCTATTTCTGCTACAAATCCATCATAATTGTTGAGTACATTTTCTAAAAATTCTTTTATAGATTGTTGATTTTCCTTTAATTTCTCTATTTTATTATAAATAAAGGACTTAATTTCATCGTCTATTTCCTTATTAGCGAGAGAATCTATTATGGTGTCTGGAGACAATAGATGTATACCTACGGTTTCACCAATACTCTTAGCTATTCTATCTTTTTCTTTAGGTATTAACCCAGGAGTAAAAGGAATCTTTATGCCAAATATTTTCTTCTCATAATGAGGTCTAAATAACATTTTTATGGCAAGCCAGTTTGTAAAATATCCTATAATGGCTCCAACTATAATTGGTATTATTAATTTCATACGTTTCTCCTCCAAAGTATAGATGGTTCTTTTATATAAAAGAACCATCTATCTATATTACATAAGCTTACATATATTATTTGTAAATTCTACAGGGTCTTCAATAGGCAATCCTTCTATTAGTAAAGCTTGATTATATAATAAATTAGTATATAATTTTAATTTGTCTTTATCATTTTCATAAGCAGATTTTAATGTCTCAAATACAGGGTGATTTACATTAATCTCCAGTATCTTATCTGCCTTTACATTTGGATTATCTGGCATCATATTTAAAACCTTCTCCATCTCTATTGAAAGTTCTCCTTCACTGGATAAACAAACTGGATGATTTTTCAATCTCTTAGATGGTTTGATTTCTTTTATCTTATTCAATAGAGTATCTTTCATAAATCCAAATAAATCTTTATTTTCTTCCATTTCCTTTTCATTATCTTTATCATTATCATCAGTTTCTATTCCTAAATCTCCTGATGATACTGATTTGAATTCCTTTTCCTTATACTTCATAAGTACCTTAATTGCAAATTCATCTATATCATCTGTAAAGTATAGAATTTCATAGCCTTTATCCTTTACCACTTCAGACTGTGGCAATTTATCTATTCTATCAACTGATTCTCCAACTGCATAATAAATATATTTTTGTTCTTCTGCCATTCTACTTATATACTCATCTAATGTAACCATTTTCTTTTCCTTAGATGAATAGAATAAAAGCAGGTCTTGTAAAACTTCTTTATTCATACCAAAATCACTATATACACCAAATTTCAACTGTTTACCAAAGCTTTCAAAGAATTTTTCATATTCTTCTCTATTATTTTTTAATATTAAAGCTAATTCATCTTTTATTTTATCCTCAATCTTCTTAGCAATTAGTTTTAGCTGCCTATCATGTTGTAATATTTCCCTAGATATATTAAGAGATAAATCTTCTGAATCGACTACTCCCTTTACAAAACTAAAATAATCTGGTAAAAGATCAGCACATTTTTCCATTATAAGGACTCCATTGGAATATAACTCCAGCCCTTTTTCATATTCCTTAGTATAAAAATCATAAGGTGCTTCCTGTGGTATAAATAATATAGCATTATATCTTAAAGTTCCATCTACACTTAAATGAATGGATTTCATTGGTTTATCAAAACCAAAATGTTTCTCCATGTAAAAATTTTCATAGTCTTCTTCTTTTAACTCATTTTTATTTTTTCTCCAAATAGGAACCATACTATTAATTACTTGTTCTTCTTGATATTCTTCATATTCATCTTCTGAGCCTTCTTTAAGTCTGCTCTTTGTTATATCTAATTTAATAGGATACCTAATGAAATCAGAATATTTTTTTATGATTCCCCTAAGTCTATATTCTTCTAAAAACTCATCATATTTTTCATCTTCTGTGTTTTCCTTTATACTTAGAATTATATCTGTTCCTACTATGTCCTTTTTCGTATTTTCTATGATATAACCTTCTGCTCCTTCTGACTCCCATTTATATGCTTCTTCTGATCCAAAGGTTTTACTTATGACTGTTACCTTATCTGCTACCATAAATGCAGAATAGAATCCAACACCAAATTGACCTATTATATCATACCCATCTTTTATTTGGTTTTCGTTTTTAAATGCAAAGCTTCCACTATTGGCTATTACTCCAAGATGTTCTTCTAACTCTTCTTTAGACATTCCTATTCCCGTATCTGATATGGTTAAGGTTCTATTGTCCTTATCTGCAACTATTTTGATATAATAGTCGTCCTTGTTGAAAGATATATTTTCATCTGTTAATGCCTTGTAATAAATTTTATCTATGGCATCAGATGAGTTAGAAATTAATTCTCTTAAAAATATTTCCTTATGAGTATAAATTGAGTTTACCATAAGATCTAATAAACGCTTAGATTCTGCCCTAAATTCTCTCTTTTCCATAGTATCTTCCCTTTCTCAATTCTTATTTTAAATAAATTAGCACTCATATCATTAGAGTGCTAATAAGAAAAATGTACCATATTTATTTTTCTATGTCAAGAATTTGCATATTTTTCTTTTATATTTATAAATTTATGCTTCCAATTCTCTCTCTAAATTTAAAAAACTATTAGGAAGGTATAAGTTACTATCCTTCACAAAAATATTTATTAAATTTTCCTCTGAACTATTGGAATCCTTTATCTTTGTAACCTCTTTGCTAAGGTTTTCCATTCTTCTATCTAATTGGGACACTGTAATTGCAGCTTCCTTTAATTCGTCCTTTAATCTTTGAGGAATGTCACTATTATATTTATAATAAATTTTATGCTCTAGACTTGCCCAAAAATCCATCCCCATTGTTCTAATCTGGACTTCTACATAAACATCTTCAATCCTATCTGACATAAATACCGGTACCTGTAAAATCAAGTGAAGACTTTGATACCCATTGGGCTTAGGATTTTTTATATAATCTCTATACTTTATGACCTTCAAATCCTTCTGTTGCTTTAGCATTTCACTTATTTTATATATATCCGATACAAATGAACAAACAATCCGAATCCCAGCTATATCTTTAATGTTCTCTTTTATTGAAGGAAAAGAAATCTCTAAATCTTTTCTATTTAATTTTTCTATAATACTTTCAGGAGTTTTAATTCTAGATTTCACATGCTCAATAGGATTATAGTCATGAATGTATTGAAATTCCTGATTCAAAATATTGATTTTTGTCTTTACTTCTTCAAGTCCAAACTTATAGGACATTAAAAATCTCTTTAGTTCCTTTTCCATCATCTTTAATTGATTCATATTTACTGCTGCTTTTATTTCCATCTTAAACACACCTCTTTTGTCTATTTAAATTTAATTGTATACTCTTTAACTTTTCATTTTTATTCAATTTGGTAATCTAATAGCAATATCTGTTCCTTTTCCCAAGCGGCTCTTTACATTTATTTTCCCTTCACATAAATCCACAGTACGTTTCACAAGAGAAAGCCCTAAACCATTACCTTCTGAAGAACGTGAGGAGTCCCCTTGATAAAACTTTTCAAATACTTGATGTCTAGTATCATCATTCATTCCTATACCATTATCAGATATTTTGATTTTAATATAGTTACCCTCATTACAACATTTTACTTTAATTTCTCCCCCATTGTGGCTGAACTTAATTGCATTTCCTAATAAATTTAACCAAACATGAGATAACATTTCTTCATTTCCATAATACTCAACTGAGTCTAACTCAATATTAAAACTAATATCTTTCCTCTCCCACTCCATCTGTAATAAGAGTATGCAGTTTCTAATCTGCTCGTCCAATGAAAACAACTTTTTGTCTGTAACTATTTCTTGATTTTCAAGTTTTGTTAAAAGCAAAATGTTTGAGGACATATTTGTAAGTCTTTCAGACTCTCTAATTATTATATCAATATATTCCTTACGCATTTCATCTGTTAAAGTGGAATTTTTAAGTTGTCTTGCAAATCCTCTTATGGACACTATTGGTGTTCTGAACTCATGAGAAAAGTTATTAATAAAGTCTTTACGAAACATTTCTATACTGCTTAATTCATTTGTCATAATGTTAAAGCTTCTAATAAGTTTATCTATTTCATAATTTTTCTTGAGTTCCTTTACCTTAACATTAAAATTCCCCTTAGCTACTTCTTGTGTTGCTTCAATCAATTGATTTAAAGGTCTTAAAAAGTGCTTCCCTATGGGAAAAGTAAGAATCGTTCCAATAATTGTACTTACAATAAGTCCAATCATTAGAAATAGTCTTGGAGTTACCCTTATATAGGAAAGAAAATCACATCTAATTAATATAAACAAGATAAGTCCCGATAATATACTAGAAAATATCATAATTACAAATACAAGAACCACAAGACTAAAATTTAAGCTTCGGAACCTATTCATTTACCTTTCACCGCCTTATAACCTAACCCACGTATTGTAATGATTTCAAAATCCTTATTATTCTTAAAACGCTCTCTAAGTCTATTAATATGTACATCTACTGTACGTTCATCAGAATCACTTTCTAGCCCCCATATTTCATCCATTAATTGCCTTCTAGTAAAAATTTTATTTTGATAGGATAACAATTTAAAAAGTAACATAAATTCTTTCTGAGGCAGTTCTTCAATTTTCCCTTTTTGTCTCACTGTAAGTTCATCATAATATAGTTCAGTTTTTCCAATTACCAGTCTATGCTCACTGGCAATTTTGGAACGTCTTAGAAGTGCTGCTATGCGTAAAATCATCTCCTCTTCATCTACAGGTTTTACCATATAATCATCGGTTCCTATGATAAATCCCTTCTTCTTATCTGAAGATTCCTCCTTTGCTGTTACCATTAAAATCGGAAGGTTGTATCCTGATTCCCGCAGTACTTTTGTCAATTCATATCCATCCATATTGGGCATCATAATATCTAATACTATTAAATCTATATGTTGCCTATCTAAAATTTCCAAAGCCTCCAAGCCATCTTTTGCCAAAACTGGTATATATCCATTTTCTAAAAGTACAGCTTCCATTAGTTTTCTAGTATTATCATTATCTTCAACAACCATTATGTTAAACATATTCAAGCCTCCCAGTAAAATTTGAATTTATTATATCATAGTTAAACTTACATTTAAATTTTAACTCATTATCCTATTTTTTATAATATCTCTTTTTTATTAACTGAATTTAAACAAATATAAAATTAAAAATTATTTTATAGATAACTAACATAAACCATAATGAAAAAATACACGTTCGTGCTGTTTCGAATATGGATAACTCCTACAATTCATTCAGCTACAAAATCCTAAAATTTATAACTCGCTTCCCTCAAACAAATAAATTTCTTAACGGCTTTTATAGCTTCATTCATTGGGAGCTATTCCATATTCTACAAATGCACTCTCTTAGTATTTTTTATTATGATATTAGTTATCTATAGTTTATATTGAGTTAATAATAATGTATTATACTTCCCTTATAGCAGTAAAATAACGAAGGAGAGGATATGGTGTTACAATTAAAAAATATTAAAAAAAGCTACACTACCGGTGATTTTACACAAATCGCCTTAGATAATGTAAGCTTAAACTTTAGACAAAATGAATTTGTGGCTATTTTAGGTCAAAGTGGCTCGGGAAAAACTACCTGTCTCAATATAATCGGCGGTCTTGATCAGTATGATAGTGGGGATTTGATTATTAACAGCAAATCCACCAAGAAATTTGAGGATTCTGACTGGGATGCTTATCGTAATAATAGTGTAGGGTTTATCTTTCAAAGCTATAACTTAATTGGACATTTAAGTATTATTGATAATGTGGAAATGGGAATGACTTTAAGTGGTGTTTCCTCTGTAGAAAAGTACAAAAAGGCAATGGAGGTATTGGACAAAGTTGGTCTAAAGGATCATATGCACAAGAAACCAAACCAGCTCTCTGGAGGACAAATGCAAAGAGTTGCCATAGCTCGTGCCCTTGCCAATGATCCAGACATCATTCTAGCAGATGAACCTACAGGTGCTCTTGATACCTCTACCAGCAAACAAATCATGGAGCTTATTAAAGAAATTGCTGATGATAAGCTAGTCATTATGGTTACTCACAATCCAGAACTTGCAGAGCAATATGCAGATCGTATTGTGAAATTCAAAGATGGGCAAGTTATAGATGACTCCAACCCTTATGAAGATATTAAAGAGGAAACTGGATATTCAATAAAGAAAACAAGCATGAGTTTTACTACAGCACTAAAGCTATCTGGAAAAAATATTGCAACAAAAAAATGGAGAACAGCCCTAACTGCTTTTGCTTCCAGTATAGGTCTTATTGGTATAGCATTGATACTCAGTCTTTCTACTGGATTCAAAATTCAAATTGACCAATTTCAAAGAGATGCACTTTCGGAGTTTCCTATTATAATTTCTCAAAATACTATGGATACAGATAAAGAAAGTCTTGAGAAGATGTATGGAGAGCATACTAACAATGTAGAAAATAATACTAAGATTAGAAATTCAAGTAAAGTTTATCTTTATGACTCTACTGAGAATACCATAACACACAAAAATATTATTACAGAAGACTATATTAGATATATTAATGATATGGATCCTGAAATCCTAAGTAGTATTGGATATACTAGAATGACAGGCATGAATATACTTCGTGAAAAAGATGGAGAAGTATTGCCAGTATCCTTGGCTATTGGCTTAAATATGAATAATGGAAATGGTCAACCTATGGCATTAGGTACAGGTGGCTTATCATCATATCCTGAACCTTTGGATAGTTCAGGAATATCTTATTTAGAAAAAAATTATGATCTTCTTGCTGGTGAATATCCAAAAGATGAAACAGACTTAGTGTTGGTTATTGACAATCAAAATCGTATAGATTATTCAGTACTTAAAAATCTAGGCTTTGACACTGACAATATAGAAAGTATAGATTTTGAAGACTTAGTAGGAACAGAATTCAAATTAATTTCCAATGATAACTTTTATACTAAGACTGAAATGAATACCTTTCTTCCTAGTTCCGATTACAAAGAAGTGTATAACTCAAAGGATAATATT
This sequence comes from Tissierella pigra, assembly GCF_009695605.1. Taxonomy (GTDB): domain Bacteria; phylum Bacillota; class Clostridia; order Tissierellales; family Tissierellaceae; genus Tissierella; species Tissierella pigra. Next base: position 76,190 of record NZ_VUNQ01000004.1, on the reverse strand, counting down.
CCTTTAAAACTATCTGGAATTGTACGATTAAAGGAAGATATGACTTTTGGTATTGTTGGAAACGGAATAGCATATAGTGACAAACTTGTTCAACGCATAATAGACTTAGCTAAAGATTCTGAAATTGTAAAAGCACAACGTGATGCAGACCATAATGTTATAACTATGGAAAAATTAGATGAAACAGCTAAAACTACATTTCTAGCTTATATAGGGGGAGATTCCATTCCTCAAATGATTTATCTATATCCTTCTGATTTTGAGTCTAAAGATGCTGTCTTAGATAAACTGGATTCATATAATAGAGATAAATCTAAAGAAGATGCAATTATTTATTCTGACCTTGCAAACACTATGACAGAAATGACTGGTGGCATTATGGATGGCATTACCATAGTACTTATTGCTTTTGCAGGAATTTCTCTTATAGTTTCTTTAATTATGATTGGAATAATAACCTATATATCTGTTTTAGAACGTACAAAGGAAATAGGCATATTGCGTGCCCTTGGAGCAAGAAAGAAAGATATAACCCGTGTATTTAATGCTGAAACCTTTATCATAGGAACCTTCTCTGGTATTTTAGGTATAGGCATTGCATATCTTCTTACATTCCCAGTAAATGTAGTAATTGAAAACATGACAGGTTTAACTAATGTAGCACAATTAAATCCACTGCATGGACTTAGTTTATTAGGAATAAGTGTAGCTCTTACATTACTTGGAGGTATGCTTCCTGCAAGAATGGCAGCTAAGAAAGATCCTGTAGAGGCTTTAAGAACAGAGTAGAATTTATTTAAGTATATATAAAACATCTCAAACTGCATTAATAAGCAGTTTGAGATGTTTATTTTTGTCTACTATTTTTCATCTTTTAATCTAAGAAATAATATATTTTCTATTTCTATATGTTCATATAAGCTTTTCTCTAAATCTTTTAATCTATCATAAGTATTTTCATAAGTAGGACAACTGGTAGGTGGAATTAAATAATCATCTGTTGCTTTTCTAATTTCCTTTACCAGTTCTTCTATTTCTTTATTATCCATTTCAACACTTTTGATTTCTTTAAGTATTTCCTCTAATAAATCCTTTGATTTATCTTTATCATAGTCCCTTATGTTAAAGAATAATGCTCTTTCTTCCTTTATTATATGGGATTCTAAAGTAATCTTTAGCTGTCCATATAGTTTATGAACCTTCTCTAAAACATCACCCATATCTTCAAAATGAACTTTAAATATTGTATATACTAATTTCTCCAACTCAGGTAACTCCTTCTTCAATGGAGTGTGATGATTCTTTAAAATGTATTCAATTATTTTAGAATAACTTTCAGTTTCAAAGTTTGCCATATAAATCCTCCTAGTTTTATATCATATTCTAATTCTAGTAATACCCTATTGAAAATCAATTAATCCATATAATCTAAAAATTATATTACCAATAATAAAATAAAAGGGTATCCTTAAAGGGTACCCTTAAAACCAAGGTAAATAATTCATAACACTTATCGTAAACATAGTAGTAATACCCATGGCTAGTACATTTGGTATAACTCCATGAAGATGTTCTGGAAGATTTCTGTTTAATAATTCAGCAAAGGGCGCACCTATTATTGCACCAAAGATTGAAGAAAATAGTATTACAGGCAAAGTAGTTCCAAAAGTTAAAACACAAAATGGAGCTATACTTACTACTGGTACATAAGTAGGATACCAACCATTTTCTAAATGTTTTCTGCCATACAAATATACCCCTATTCCTCCGCTTAATAATTGAGACAATAATATTGCTGGAAAAACTTGTGAACCGAGAAATCCATGTTTAGAGTTTAGAAACCAATCTATTATAGCTCCAACTATTAGAAAAAAAGAAGCTATTTCATTTCCATAGAAAAGTGGGTCAGTAAAATCTGCCAAAGTTCTCCTAATAATCCATAGAGGATTTTTCAAAGTTTTATACATTTCTTCTTCATTAGGCGATGGTCCATAATCAATGGTATTAAATGGCCTTTTCTCCATCCATGGAAGCAAACTACAGACTTGCAAAGTTATAGTTATAGCCCCTGCTAAGGCAAAGTAATTTGCTATAGTTCCTGGCATTCCAATAGGTACTATTATATAGTTATTAATCCAATTTGCCATGGGAACTGTAAGCAATCCCCCTAAAATTGAACCTGTAAATAGTGATTTAACACTAGGTCCATATACACACAACACTGCCTGTGGCGCTCCCACTAATAATAGAAATGTAGGAATCCATGAAAAAGTGTCATTATCTAAAAGACTCAAATATCCCAATACAAATACTGCTATTAACATGGTCAAAATCTGCGATGCAAATATCCATGGCCATATATTTAAGCCATAGGATATATTTATACCAGCATATTTAGATTTTTTTACATCTAATCTCCATGGTATTATAGCACCTATAATAAGACTCATACTTGCAAATAGTCCTCCATAAAACTGTCCTTCAGAAAAATCTTTTATCATCCAAATAAATTTAGATATTATATTGTTTTCCATTATGCCCTCTACTATGGACTCATAAGGAAGCCATTTTGTTACAATCATAATATTAGACAATAATAAGTATAAAATAAGACCTACTATTGAAATTATCATAAGTCCAAGAAAAGAAGCTGTAGTCTTATTAGTGATTTTTTGCTTTTCATCTATCATATTATACCCTCTTTCTTATTTTGTGGTATTTAGTTAATAAAAATCACTTGAATTCTTACATATGGCTGGAGACATATCTCCAGCCATAAATATTATTATCTACTAATTATTTTTTGATTTCTACTTATTTTATAGGCTCAATAGATGGTATTACTCTATAGTTTTCAACATCTACTACTCCTTTATCAGTTATCTTCCACTTTGGACTTGTAGATAAAGATAAAAATGCTAAGTGCATAAAAGGTGCAGGTATAGAACATTTTAGAACTTCTTTTGCCTTTTCATGGAGTGCTGTCATTTTATCTGTAAGTTCATAAGCTGTTAACTCATCTGTCATAAGTCCAGATATTCTAAGTGGCAATTCATCTACCACTTCTCCACCTTTAGCTATAACAACTCCGCCTTGTAATTCTATAACTCTATTTACAGCTACTGCCATATCTTCATAATTAGTTCCTATAACTATTAGATTATGGGTATCATGAGATACTGTCTCGGCAAAAGCTCCTTCTTTAAGGTCAAATCCTTTTACAAATGATTTACCTATATCCTTTTGCCCATGTCTGCCAACTACTGCAACTGGAAGTAAGTCCTCCACATTTGATTTTACATATCCATTTTCAACTGGTAATTCTACCTGTAGCTTTTCAGATAAATTGTTTAGAGGAATAAGTCCTATACAATTTGCCAGCACCTTATTATCATTAGAAGCTATCATTAAATTTTCAGCCGTTATTGGTTCTCTCTTTACCGATTGCTTAACTGTATCTGGATAAGTATAAACAGGAAGATCAATTAGAAGTTCCTTGTTTTCAGCTATTTTTTCTCCCTTTAGAAATACTTGTGATACATTCATATCCTCAAGCTTTCCATCTATAACTGCTATATCAGCATATTTACCCGGTGCTAATACTCCTATTTGGCTAAGTCCTAACCAAGTAGCTGGATTTATAGTAGCCATTTGTATAGCTTCAACTGGATCTACCCCTTCTTTTATAGTTCTTCTTATGATGTCATTCATATGTCCTTTGTTTATAATATCTTCTGCTAACATATCATCAGTAGCAATGATTGCTCTTCTAGAATCTAACTTTTCCTCAGTTATAGCCCGTACAGATTGAGCCATATTATATTGAGTAGATCCTTCTCTCATAAGAACATATACGCCATATCTTAGTTTTTCAACTGCTTCTTCTTTAGTTGTTGTCTCATGACAGGATATATCAGTTCCTCCACAGATTATATGAGCCGCTAGTTCTTCCCCAAATAATCCTGCAATATTTCCATCAACTTGTTTTCCAATAGATCTGGCATATACTGTAGAAGCTATAGTATCTTTTATAACTTCATAGTTATGTTCGTATACAAATTTTATAGTAGTTACCCCTTGGGTTTCTCCTATTCCTGTAACGGTTTCCCAAGAAAGCATTTCTGGTATATCTTTTGATGTTATATTCTTTCCTGCCGTTTCAAGTCCTGGTGAATCTGGAGTTAAAGCAGGAACTCTTAAATAAACATGCTGTGGAAGAGTGGCTACTTCTTCAGCCATTGCCTTCATTCCCACTTTTCCTAATACATTTCCTATTTCGTGTGGGTCTGATATTAAACAAGTTGTACCTGTAGGTAAAGATAGCCTTGAGAATTCAGTTGCCGTAAGCATTGCTGATTCAAAGTGCATATGTGCATCTATAAATCCTGGCATTATATATTTTCCTGTAACATCTACTATTTCAGTTTTAGGTCCTTTAAGCTTTGAGCAGTCTCCAACCATTAATATATACTCACCTGTAATGGCTATTTCTGCTTCATAAATTTCTTTAGTAATCACATTTACAACTTTACCACCTGTCAATACTTTATCTGCATAAACATTCTCATCTAATAAAGTATCTACTAAATGAAGCCTATCTGCCACTAATTTCAAACTCCTTGTATCTAACATTTAACACATGCCCCCTTATTTTATATTTCGTCAATGTATATTGGAACTATTATGCCAAATGTTAAAAGGCTAATGAATCTTTGAGGAAGGTATGTAGATTACCACGTTTCCATATTTACAGTATATTCTGTATATATTGTATTTTTTTAATTGTATGATAAAACAAGGAATTATTTTCCCAATCTTCAAAACTTATATTTAAGCTAAATCTTTAATTTTGATTTCCACTATATTTTATATATAAATGTTTTAAAAGGAAAAAGATTCCCCTTAGGGAACCTTTTTCCTTAACCTTAAAAACTTGCTAATATTTAGATTTGCTTTTTTCCAACTCAAATAGACACTGTATCATATATAAAGTGCCGTTATATCCTACGAAGGGGGTATAAGGATAAATACTATACTTTGAGAAATTGGGATTTGCTATTTGAAGATGGAGTCTAGATTGATTTTCCAATTTTAACGTACCTCCATCAGCCAAAAGTAAATATGAAGGTGCTGATTTTAAATATTCTTCTAATTCTCTTTCACTTAAATTAAACTCAATTATTTCTTCCCATTTTTCAGGTATATACTTTCTAACTTCCTTACATAATTTATGTTTAACTATTATTTTCTTTATTGAAAGTCCTAATTCCTCCAATAAATTGGCTAAACCTATAACTACATCATAATCTCCTACTAATATTGCAGATTTATTTCTTACTTCTCTAATCATAAATCTATAACTCATTAAATGTTTTCTTATTTCTGATGTTTTTTTACTTATATAATCTTCATTAACATTAATCCCTAGTGCTTCCTGTAAATTTCTTAACCAAAGAGTTGTTCCTTCTAAACCATATGGCCTGCCATAATAGTAATCCATATTATGCTCTTTTTGTAGAGTTTTTGCTGCTTTTAATCCTTCTCCCCTAAGTACAAGATTAATTTCACCCATAGTAGTCTTTTCTATTTCATCTATAGACGTATATGCTGTAAAAATAGTATTTGGATCAAAATCAAATCCATTTTTCATCATGTTTTTAATTTCTTCCATCTCTGATAAGAAATTAAAAACATCTACATTGTTTCCTATAATATTATAAGTTTTAGATTGTTTGTTTTCAGATGGTTTTACCACTTCTTTACAAAGCATATTTAAAGATCTTTCTATACCCAATGTATGATCTCCATTATATCCACCAGTAGTTATGGGAATCAACTTTGCACTAACTTTAGACTGCATTTCAAAACAAATGCTTTCAATATCTGTTCCTATAATGGCTGATATGGAAGATGCCATAACAAATATATATTTAGGATTATATTGCCCATCTATTTCCAATATAGCATTTTCTAATCTATCTTGTTTCCCAAAGGAAATATCTGTTTCATTAATATGAGTAGTATATACATTAGCTTTATGTTCACCATTTAACTGCATAAGCCCTTCTATGGCAAAATGGGTTGTTCCCGCTGGACCAAATTCAATGATATAAGCATCTTTTATGGTACTTAATGTCCATATGGTTCCCATTCTATCAGAAGGTGTAGGAAAAATTTATAAAACTCCATGTCTCATACCTCCTTTAGCAGCTATTTTCATCATCTTTTCTTTAATTTCTTCATGTTGTTGGAAAGATAATAATATTTTCTTTATACTGTCTATAGGTATTTCGTATCCTAGTTTCTTTGTGACTTCGTCTAATGTAACCTGTATAATATTTCTCTTAGCTAAATTCATAGGATTTTCATGTCCAAAGTAAAAACTAGGCTTACATTCTTCATATATATACTGCATAGGTGCTATATTGGCAATTCTACTTATATATGGGTCATATCCATGAGATTTGATTTCTTCCATATATATTGAATCATTTTCATATAAATCTCTAACTTGTACCAATATAGGTTCAAGTCCTAAATCACATAAGAAACTAGTAACTTCAAATGCCATCATAGGAGTATTTCCATATATAAAGGTTTTACCTTTCAATACCTTTTTAGCTTCCTCCATAAGAGCCATTAGTTCTTCTTCCTTAGAACTAAGCTTAGATAATATCTCTATTTCTAGAAATTCTTCTAATTTTCTATAACTATTTCTTATTCTTTCTAAAGATAAATGCTTATCAAAATAGACATAAGGTATTCTAAATTCTTCTTCCATCTTCTTTGCCATAGGCAGTGCCACAAAGTCAGTGACTATATTTAATTTAGCTTTTGTAGCAAATCTCAACTCATCTATAGTTGTTTTTGATGGAATAACAGAGTTAATATGAATACCTTCTTCTACTAAGATTTTCATAAGTTCCGTATTTTCTACTCCATGTTGCCTATGTCCTAAAATATTTATACTCTTTTCATCTATAGGACATTTTTCCATAAGGTTAACAAGCTGTTCCAGTGACCTTTCCATACCTGGAATATGACTATTACATTTAAAATGTTCTGTAGGTACTACTAATATTTTAGCATTTACTTTATCTTGAATGAAACTTCCTAAGGAAACAAAATCTTCACCAATTAACTCTAAAACACAGGTAGATACTATCATTATTGCTTTTGGTTTAATAGTATTGTCTATTTCAAATATTACATCTTTTATTTTTTCTTCACATCCAAATGTAATATCGTGCTTATTTGTAACTACTGAGTAAAAATTGTCCTTACCATATTGTCTTTGATATGCAAAATCCTTAGCATAATATGTACACTCTTGAGTCCCAGCTACTATTACTACTAAATCCTCAATAAATGATGCTATCATAGCAACTCCAAATAAGGGACAGTGAGTACCTGGAAATATGGCATGGGATAAAGCTTTTATATCTTCATTTTTATTTATTTCACTTAATTTCGATAGTTTTTCCAAATTAAATTGCTTCATATTGACACCTCTTTTCACAAGATTTACAAACACCCAGAGGATGTATTATAATTTCTCCCTTTAATATATCCTTTCTAATACATACCTCTACTTTATATACTTCTTTAATTAACTCCTCTGTTAATATGTCATAAGGACTACCCTTTGCCACTAAATTCCCATCTTTAATAACCACTACTCTATGGCTATATTTAGCCGCTTGTCCCAAATCATGCAAAACCATTATTACAGTAAGACCTAGTTCTTTGTTGAGAGATTTTATAAGCTCCATGACTTCTAATTGATGACATATGTCAAGATATGTAGTTGGTTCATCTAGTAATAGAATCTTTGGTTTTTGTGCCAATGCCATGGCTATCCAGACTCGCTGCCTTTCTCCTCCAGATAATTCTGATACCTTTTTTTCTTCATATCCATTTAAGGAAGTCTGACTAATTGCCCAATTTATAATTTCTTCATCTTCCTTAGTTTTTCTTTCATACCATTTTTTGTGAGGTAATCTTCCATAATATATTAAATCCTTTACCTCTATGTCTTCTGGACTTTTGTTGTGTTGAGATAAAGTTGACATCTTCTTTGCTATATTTTTAATATTCATATGGCTAATATCTTCTTTTTCTAGATAAATTAATCCTTCTTGTTGTTTAAGAAGTTTTGATATAGTTTTTAATATAGTTGATTTTCCTGAGCCATTAGGTCCTATAATAGATACCATTTCTCCTTCTTCTATATTGAAGGAAAAATCTTTAACTACTACTCTTTCTTCATATGATATTTTCAAGTTTTTAGCTTCTATCATTACGCATTTCCCCTCCTTAATAAGTATAGAAAAAATGGACCTCCTACTACTGCCATAATAACACCTACAGGAAGTTCTATTGGACTAGCCACAGTTCTAGCAAAAGTATCTCCAAGAAGTAAAAGTCCACTTCCCAGTATTACACTAAATGGTAATGAATATTTATAATCAGATCCTATTAGTAATCTGGCTATATGAGGCACAATAAGTCCTACAAATCCCACTACCCCTACTAAAGCTGTTGAAACAGCAGCTAAAAATACTGCCACAAGGGAAATAAGAACTCTATATTTATTAGTATCTACACCAAGGTTTGATGACATTTCATCTCCAAGCTGAAGAATATTAGCTTTCCTTATACAGAACATTGCCATCGTTATACCTATAGCACTGTATATAGATAATACTTTTACATCAGACCAAGTTTTTCCACTTATACTCCCATTAACCCAAAGCAATACACCTTGAATTCTATCACTATATAAAATAGATAATAGAGAAGTCCCTCCACCTAATATAGCATTAACAGCTACTCCTGCCAGTATAATTCTCACAGGTTTGATTCCATTTTTCCATGCTAGGGAATATACTAAAGCGCAAGCCACAGCACCACCTAAAAATGCTGCCATTGGAACTAAATAACTATACTGTGGAAATAGCAGCATGATTATTATTGCTGCCAAACTTGAACCAGCTGAAACCCCAGTTAAACCAGGGTCAGCCAGTGGATTTTGCATTACTGCTTGAAGTAATGCACCTGATACAGATAGATTTGCTCCTACTATGGCAGCAATAACTATTCTAGGTAATCTTATATTTAAAAGGACATTTTTACTTGAATTCATTTCTGAACTAAATAAAATACTAAATATTTTAGAATAACTAAATTCCACACTACCCATTCTTATGGATAGTAGAATAATAAACATTAACACAAATACTGATAAAGCTATATAAGCATATTTATTTCTCTTTAATGATTTAAGCATAGACACTTCACCTAATTATATAAGATTTCTGCTAACTCTTCTAAGGCTTTCATCACTCTTAAATTAGCCGTTACTCCAAAGTAATTCGGATCTAAATCATATACTCTTTCATTTTTAACAGCATCTATATTGGACCAAAATCCTTTTGAAAATTCTTCATCAAAAGCTTTTTTACTTAATTCTGGACTTACATGAGTCAATCTTAAAATAACATCTGGATTAAGATCTGCTATAGTTTCTAAACTAAAAGGTAAATATGGAGTTGGACTTCCTTTTGCTAAATCACTTGCCACATTTACTCCACCTAGTTTCTCCACTAAATTTCCAGTATAAGAATTTGATGTTGCAATCATAAAGCTTTCTGGAGTTCCAAATATAATAAGTACGTTTGGTGACTCTTTTCCTGAAATAGAATTTATTATTTCTTTCTCTTTATTTCTCATTTCAAAAATAATTTCATTACTTTTATCTGTTTTATTTAAATATTCTCCAAGACTTTCAATATTTGTAAAAATATCTTCATAGGAGTTATTATTTAAAAACATCATTTCAAAATCTGTACTTTTAAAAATCTCCTCAAGACTTTCTTTTAAATTAGCATCTGTTATATATAGCTCTGGTTCTAAAGAAGCCACTATTTCTAAATCAGGTTTCATAGGAGAACCTATTTTTGTTATATCATTATATCTTTCTGGTAAACTCTTTTCAGTAGTCAATGTTCCCACTGGATTTATATCAAATAAATCTAATAATTCTGCAGACATAAGTGTACCAGCTATTATATTCTTAGGTTCTACTTCTTCAACTGTATTTTGTCCCTTTTCTGTATCTCCTTCTAACTCAACATCCTCTACATTTGAATCCACTGCATTATTTTTGTCAGTACAAGCTGCAAGACTTAACACAAGGCATAACACTAAAAGCATCAACAAGTTATTTTTTTTCATTTATTCTACCTCCATTATTTTTTTTGCCAAATCAATATATATCTTTGACATATCAGAATCTATAAAGCTTTCTATCACAGTTTGTCCAATGTTTTCTGCCTCTTGAACAATTGGGTTTCTTGGAATATAGTGAAATACATCGGTTTCTATTTCTTCACTTAATTTATTAACTAATTCTATCTCATTCTCTACATTTTTTGCATTTAATATAAGTCCCTTTAATTCTGCATATCCTCTTGACTTAAACTGCATTACAGCTCGAGAAATATTAGATGCGGCATACATGGACATCATCTCTCCTGAAGTCACAATATATACTTCTTTAGCATATTGATTTCTAATAGGCATAGCAAAACCACCACAAACTACATCACCTAATACATCATATATAACAATATCAGGTTTATAAGTTTCAAATGCCTCTAATTCTTCCAGTTTTTCAAACGCAGTAATAATCCCTCTACCTGCACATCCTATTCCCGGAGTAGGTCCTCCTGCTTCTACACATAAAACTCCATTATATCCTTCAAAGACTATGTCCTCCAAATCAATATCATCACCTTTATCCCTTAAAACATTTAATACCGTTGGTATAAAATTTCCTCCCATAAGGGTTTTAGTGGAATCTGCCTTTGGGTCACATCCTACCTGCATAACCTTATATCCTAAATTAGATAAGGCGGCAGATAGATTTGATACAGTAGTTGATTTTCCTATACCACCTTTACCATAAATAGCAATTTTCTTCATTTTAATTTCTCCTATTATAAACTATTGATTATATCTTTCACAAAACTTCTAGCATTACTAAAATCTTCTTCATTTGGATGTTTAGCAGCATCCTCATGTCTTTTTAAACGTTCTGGAGTCATTGTATGTACATTGTTTTCTCCACCACTTTTCATAAACATTTCTGTTATCTTAGGATTTATCTTTCCTTGGCATAGAAAAGTTCCTAAAACTTCATTATTTCCCTCTAGGATTTTAACCGTATTCTCTTTTACTTCCTTGGCATGGGAGGAATCTGGATATGCTCCTAAAGTACCAAAGGTTATAATTTTCTTTCCCTTTAAGCTTTCCATAAACTGGTACATTTCTTTATTAGGATTAGCCTTATCCACCCAATAACCTAGGATCAAAAGCTCATCATCTAAGGAATGATTTAAATCTTTTAAATCATATATCTTTGTACCCTCTGGCATTATCTTCAGAACTTCATCTGCAACCTTCTTTGTATTACCTGTCAAAGAAGAAAATATTATACTTGATTTCATTAATTTTACCTCCTTATTGATAATCATTATCATTTATATTGATTATATTACTTCATATTTTCCTAAATTTCTCTAATATATTTCGATTTTTTTAAATATCTTTTGTTTTATTTTATTTTCAACATAAATATGATATTATATTTCTAATTGATAATGATTTTCATTTAAGGAGTGCATATAATTTGATTAGTAATAATTTGTTTTATCCTAAACCCAATAGAGATGATTTTTATAATATTTATGAATTTGAAATTGATTTAATAAGAGAAGTTTCAAATGGTAATTTACAAAAGGCATTGAAATTATATGACGAGTTTTTTTCTAGAAAATTTATTTATAATGTTATAGAAAATAATAGTCTTGAATATGTTAAAAGTTATATAATTTCTATTTCCCTTTTAATTTGCCATAATGTAATTAGAAAAGGGGTTTCCGCCTATAGTGCAAAAGCTAAATATCATGCCTTCTTAAATTTAATTGAAAAATCCACAACTAAAGAGGATACTTTAAATACTGGTAAACAGCTAATACATGGATATATTAGGCAATTAATTAAAATTTCAAACCCTATAGATAATATTTACATAAGAAAAGCAGTTGATTATATTCAGGATAATTTAGGGGAAGATTTGACTTTATCTATGGTGGCAGACCATATTGGCCTAAGTAAATGTTATTTTTGCAGTCAATTTAAAAAAGAACTAGATATGAGTTTCACTGAATATTTGGCTTATGCCCGTATTGAGAAAAGCAAATATCTTTTATGCAATTCTGATAAATCTATTTTAGATATAGCTATATTAATAGGTTTTAACAGCCAAAGCTATTTTTCTGCCCAATTTAAAAAATATACAGGAATTTCCCCTAAGGAATTTAGAAATAAAAGATTTGACAGTGATTATCTTTTCTAATCAATAAGTTTTTACTGTCTTATATTCATTTTATGATAAAATATAGATAATACTTTTTAAGGAGGTAATTATGGATAACTTAGAAAAATATGCTGAACTTGCTGTAAAAATTGGTGTTAATTTAAAGGAAAAAGAGGGGTTAATAATAACAGGAAATGAAGAAACATTACCCCTAGCCAGACTTATGATGAAAAAAGCTTATGAAATCGGTGCAAAGCATGTTGAATTTATGTTAAATGATGATGAGATGAGTTTAATAAGATTTGAAAATGGAAAAGACTTTGTATTTGAAAACTTTCCACAATGGAAAGTGGATTCTTTAGAAGCTATGTATAAGGACAATTATCATCATATTTTTATTTTAGCATCTGATCCTGAACTATTAAAAGATGTAGATGGTGAGAACATTGCTACAAGTCAAAAGTCTGCTTCTAAGGCTATGGCCCATGTAATGAAATATAGAATGACAGGAATTACAAAATGGAATATAGTAGCCATGCCATCACCAGCTTGGGCTAAATCTGTATTTCCAGACCTAAATGAAAAAGAAGCCATAGATAAACTTTGGGAAAAAATCTTTGCAGCCACTAGAGTTGATCAAGATGACCCAGTAAAAGCATGGGAGATTCATGATAAGAATCTAAAAAAATATAGAAACTTTTTAAACGAAAAACAATTTGATAAATTGGTATTTAAAGGTCCAGATACAGATTTAGAGGTATATTTAGCTGAAGACCATTTTTGGATGGGTGGTGCAAAGGAAAGTCAAAGTGGACATTCCTATGTTGCAAACATTCCCACAGAAGAAGTATTTACTACTCCCCATCGCTTAAAGGTAAATGGTACTCTTAAATCTACTAAACCCCTTAGTTTAAATGGAAAGCTTGTAGATAATTTTGGATTTACATTTAAAGATGGAAAAGTAGTAGACTTTTATGCAGAAAAAGGTAAAGATGTCCTTGAAAAACTTTTAGAAAATGATGAAGGTGCAAGATATTTAGGTGAAGTGGCTTTAGTCCCAGATGACTCACCTATTTCCAATACTGGAATTTTATTTAATGAAACTCTATTTGATGAAAATGCTTCCTGTCACTTCGCACTAGGTCGTGCTTATGCTTATGCCATGAGAAATGGTTCAAATATGACTCAAGAAGAATTAGAAGCTAAGGGCTCAAACTTTAGTTTAATCCATGTGGATTTCATGGTGGGTGGACCTGAACTAAGTATTATGGCTTATGAAAAGAATGGAAATGAAGTAGAGTTATTTAGAGACGGAAATTGGGTATTTTAAAACCAGCGGGAAATCCCGCTGGTTCTATTTATCTCCTTCTACTACTTCATTATCTCCATAGCTTACCCAATCACTGTATCCACCTACATAGAATTTAGGCTTCAACCCTATTTCTTCCATAAACATTAGATTTACTGTTCCTGTAATACCTGAACCACAGTGAACTATTACTTCCCTATAGTCTTTCAATGGTTTAAAATATTCTTCTAGCTCTTCCTTTGACTTTAGTCCATTTTCCACTAAATTCATCCATGGATAATTTAAGGCATTTGGAATATGTCCTGGTATTTTATCTAAAGGTTCTACTTCCCCAATATATCTTTCATAAGCTCTGGAATCGATTATAACCACATCTTTATTTCCAATGGCTTCTTTTACATAGTCTATATCCACTTCCATTGATGAATCTAAGTTTAAGGTCAGAATATCTGATTTCTTAACTTTAGGAATTTCTGTAGTCACTTCCATACCATTTTCTACCCAAGATTTTATACCACCTTCTAGAATATAAACCTGATGTTTTCCAGAGTATTTGAGAATCCACCATAATCTACCTGCCATGGCTAAATCTCCATCATCATAAATAATTACAGTAGAATCATCTTTTATACCAAAACTTTTCATATTTTCTATGAACTCATTCATATCAGGTAATGGGTGCCTGCCTCCATGTTCTCTTAATTCACCAGTGGTGATTTCTTCCATAGGCACAAAGTGTGCACCTTTAATATGCCCTTTCTCGTATTCATTAAGACCATAGTTAGGATCATTTAATTCAGCTCTAGTATCTAATATGATTAAATCTTCCTTTGATATATTATCTTTTAACCATTCTTGAGATATGATATTTTTCATGTTTCCTCCAATATATTTTTATAGTTTCTAGTTCTTATTTCTTACCCAAATAATTTTAATATATACAATTATATAAAAAATAAAACCAGTAGGAAATCCCACTGGTTTTATTTCACTATCATATATTTTCCATTATAATGAATTATCTCTATATCTTCATATATTTTATTAAACACTTCTTGAATAAATCCACTATCTGTATCCTTTATATAAAAATCAGCAAACTTCTTTTTATCTTTTAACACTATAATCCTATCACAGTAGGTCAGTGCCATATTGGGGTCATGCAAAGTTATTAGCCCAGATTTTCTTTCTTTTTTTATTACTTCCCTTATCTTTGACAAAATCATATGACTGTTATTGAAGTCAAGAGCACTATTTGGCTCATCAAATAGCATAAATTGTGAATTCTGCATTAAAGACCTAGCTACAATAATTAGTTGTTTTTGTCCTTCACTTAATTGAAGAAAGTTTTTATTAGCACATTCTTCCATATCCATTTTTTCTAGTATATCATAAGCGATTTTTCTATGTTCATTAGTTGGATGGCCAAAAGTGCCAAGATAAGGAGTGATTCCCATTAGTACAACCTCTAACACTGTTGTGTCATATATTATACTATGCCGTTGGGGCATAAAGGAAATATACTTTGCCCTTTCTTTTTCCTTATACTTCATCATATCCTTATTATCTATGAAACATTTTCCACTTTTCGGTTTAAGCAATCCGCAAATCACTTTTAATAAAGTTGTTTTTCCAGTTCCATTTAAACCTAAAAGACCAGTGAATTCACTTTTTTTCATATGAAAACTAATATCATCAACTATTAACTCTCTCCCATAACTAGCAACTATATTTTCAATTTTTAATACCTCCATTATACTCCTCCTACCTATGGCGACTCATTAAATATGCTAAATAAGGTGCCCCAATAAAAGTAGTCAGTATGCTAATGGGAATTTCGCTACTTCCTATACTTCTTGCCAGGCAATCAGCTACAATGAGGATTAATGAACCAATTAATCCACTAAAAATAGCAGTACTAAAGTCATTTCTCTTCCTTATAATCCTTGCTATATGTGGTGCTATTAAACTTATAAATGATATAAGTCCAGTAATACTTACAATACTGGCTACAACTAAAGTTGCAGCTATAATAATAAGTAAGCGTACTCTTTCAATCTTCAGACCAAGACTTTTCCCCTCATCATCACTTAATGATAAAATATTTATCTGCCATCTAAGTAGTATAAGCATAGTAATGCCCAATAAAAAGAAAGGTAATACCCCTAACATTTTATCAGATGTAATTCCTGCAAAACTACCCATGGACCAAAACTCTATTGCTGCAAGCTGCCTTTCAGGGTCTGCAAAAAACTTTAATATCATTATTAGTCCGTTAGTTATTGAACCAATAACAATACCTGCTAATACAAGAGTAGCAATCCCCTTATTTTCTGACATCCTAGCAAGTCCGAGAGCTACAAAAACTGCTACTATACCTCCTGCAAAAGCACTAAAGGCTATGGTAAATGTTCCACCAGATAAAAATACTATTGCAATGGCAGCCCCAAGAGTAGCTCCAGAGGATACTCCTATAATATCTGGTGTTGCAAGAGGGTTTTTGAAAATAGTTTGGTATACACTTCCCGATATACTAAGCCCTATTCCTGCCATAATAACCATAATAGTCCTTGGAAGACGAAGGTTGAAAAATACCATTTTTACAGTTGAATCAACTTCCTTACCAAAAATAATTTTTATTATATCTTTAATAGGAATTGGATACTTTCCTACTCCTATGGAAAATCCAAATGCAGCACATAATAATATAATTGCCATAAGATATTGAAGGAAATACTTGTTATTAGTCTTCCTTACCTCTGAAGAATATATCTTCATTATTTAGTAATCTTCTCTCTATCTACTGTAAAATCATAAAATGTTTCATAGAAGTTAGCCACTTCTTCTTTAAAATCATCGAAGTTTTGAGTGTCTTCATTTATAACAAATGTTAACCACATTGTACCTAATATACTAGAAGGTACTGGAGAGTCCCAAGCTTCAAATGTATCTGGCATTACATATATTTTATTATTTTTCACTGCATTGATTCCAGCCAATTTAGCATCATTTATTATATCATCTTTTGTATAATCTGCTTCTGGTACTATAACTATAATATCTGGATTATAAGCTATTAATTGCTCATAGGAAATAGTAGCCCAATAAGTATCATCAATGTCAGAAGCAACGTTGATACCTCCTGCTGCTTCTATCATATGGTTTTGGTACATATTCTTTGCTGCTGTAGACAGAAAATCACTATTACCTCCTAGATAAACCTTCTTCTTTTCTGCCCCAGCTAACTTTTCAATTTGTATATACTTATTATCATAATAAGATATTAGCCTATCAGCTCTCTCTGTAGTTCCTGTAGCCAATCCTACTATTTTAAGAGTTTCTTTCAGTAAATCCATATTTTCAGGATTCACTGCTATAACTTTTATTCCCATTTTCTCTAAACTTTCTACAGCATCTTTTAATCTAATAGGTAATATAACTAAATCTGGTTCAAGTGCTATTGTACCTTCTAAATTAAATTCTTTTGCTGTACCAACATTTGGAAGTTCTAAAAACTCAGGTGCTGCTAATGAATAGATAGGTCTTGATTTAGCTTTTGCCTCTATTCCTACTACATTATCCTCTAGTCCTAAAGCAATCATCATAGATGTAGTTATATAATATCCACTTACTATCTTTTCTGCCTTTTTGTCAAGTGTTACTGTTCTCCCTAGATGGTCAGTAATAATAATTTCACTTTCTTCAGATTCTTGCTCTAATTCTTTATTTTGTAGTTCTTCTGTTGACGCATCTGTTATTTCTTCATCAACTTTAGATTCACCCTTTGGTTTACATCCAACCATGGATACAGAAATTACAAAAACCAACAGAAATAAAATACTCCTTTTCCAAAATTTCATTAAAATCCTCCTTTAATTTTCATCATATTATCTTGCTCTACTACTTGGTAATTGCAGTATTAATCTAAATAAGATATACCATATAATTTTTTCAATGTCAATTAATTAGCAATTCTTAAAAAGATTATCTATACTGTAATTCCTCCTATAGATTTTACTAATCTATAGATGGTTTGAAAAAAATTAATGGTATAATCTATTAGAAAAGATTAAGGAGGAAATTTAATTTGAGTAAATTACTTTATATAGATTTAACGAAAAAACAAATAATTAAAAAACAAAACGCTTTCGAGGATTATGGCAGAGGTTTAATTGCCAAGATTATAAGGGAGGAAGTTTCTCCTAATATTGACAGACTTGATGACGAAAACGTAATAGTATTAGTCCCAGGTCTATTCTCTGGAACCTTAGCTCCCAGTACTGGTAGGCTATTGGTAGGTACAAAATCTTCAAAAGATGAAGGAATACAGATTTCAAATATTGCAGGTACTATCTCACAAAAATTAGCATCTCTTAATATAGATGCCATTGTAATATCTGGAAGAAATACTGAAGAAATACCATTAACACTATTAATTGAGGAAAATCATATTGAGTTAGTTAATATAAATAATATTAAAGGTATGAATGTATCTTCAACTATAGATATTATACAAGACTTATATGGAAAAGAATGTGGGGTTATTGGTATAGGTCCTTCAGGTGAAAAGCTATTACCAATATCCACTCTATTTAGTACATATCCAGAAGGAAGTCCCTCCTTTTATTGCGCAAGAAACAGTATAGGCGATATTTTTGGATATAAGGGATTAAAGGCCATAACTGTTAAAAACAAAAAACATTTCAACGCTCCAGTATATGATGCAGAAAATATGAAAAGATGTTCTAAGGAATTATCCAAAATCATTATAGAGCATCCTATATGTGGTAAAGCTTTGCCTGGACTTGGTTCTATTACTTTAATGAAAATGTTATCCCAAGGTAAAAATATAGATATGTCCGAGTTAAATAGCAACAATAATATCAAAAATAATTATATAGATACAGAGTTTAAAATTAATAGAACTTGTTCTCCTCTTTGCGTAGTAGGTTGTTTAAATAGGCATACTAAAACAGGTGAAGACTATTACTCTGCTCCTGCTGAAAGTGAAGCATATGCAGCATTGAATGAATGTTTTGGTATAAATGATAAGCAATATGTAAAAAATTTTACAAATAGATGTTTTGAATTAGGTATAGATTGTATTGAATTCATCTTTAGCTGTGCTCTTTATTTTAATCTACAGGAAATAGAAGGTAATATAAAAGAAATGGATAAAGCTTTAGAGGAGGTCAAGAATCTTACTTTAGTAGGCAGAGTATTAGGTAGTAAAACTGATGGTATGTATAGTTTGTTTAGAGAAAAAGAAAAATATAAGAAAATGGTATCTAAGCCATCCATAGTTGAAGAAAAAAACTTTAATATAGATATTCAGTCAAAAACTATAAATTTACCCGGATTATCAGATTTAGATTATTTATACGCATATATAATTACCTTAGAAAATCTAGGTTTTTGTTTATTTGCTTCTTTTGCATTTATAGATAATCCTAAAGCATTAACACTATTATCTAAATTGTTTTTTTATAAAACAGGAATAGAGTCAAGCGAAAAAAGCATTTTAGACTATGCTCTTAAAACTATAAAAAATGAAAAAGAATATGAAAGTGAAGTAAGGCTAAAAAATGTATCTAAAACTATACCTAATTTCGTGAAAGTTCTATATAGATATTTTCACAAAGATGAAACTAAAGTGTATAATGAATAAGGAAAACTGCCATATGGCAGTTTTCCTTATTCATCCCATTGCTTTCTTATTTTCTATCAGATAATCCTAATATATTCTAATATTAAATTATTTAATTATTCTCCCGAAGCAGTTTTTTAAATTGTATTGAAAAGGTTGTTACTGTAATAGTAACTGCAATTAAATCTGCTACAGGCTCTGCAAAAAATATTGCAAATACTTTATCTGCAAAGAAATGAGGCAATATATATATTAAAGGTATCAATAATATTACTTTTCTAAGTAATGCAAGAAATAATGATATTTTGGCTTGTCCTATGGCTATAAACGTCTGTTGACAGGCTATTTGTGCTCCAAGTATAATTCCTAAACCTAAATAAATCCTAAGTCCCCATGAAGTAAAATCTATAAGTGCCATATCCTTACTAAATAAAGATACAAATATTCTTGGGAATATCATCATCAATCCCCACATTACAAAAGAAAAAGTCATAGCCGATATTATAAGTAGTTTAAAGGTTTCCCTTACTCTATCATTATTCTTTGCACCATAGTTATAACTAATTATTGGCTGTGCACCCTGAGTCAATCCTGATATTGGTAAGAATATGACCTGCATTAAACTTGATAATATGGTCATTGCTCCCACTGCCATATCTCCCCCATATCTTTGTAAAGATGCATTTAAAGATATATTTAGTAGACTTTCTGTACTATTCATTATAAAGGGAGATATTCCCAACATAAGAACTGGAATAATAACCTTTTTATCTAGTCTCATATTTATCTTACGAATCTTTAATCTAGTTTTTTCTCCCAGCATAAAATTTAAAACCCAAATGGCTGATACTGCCTGAGAAATAACTGTAGCAACGGCTGCCCCTTTAACACCCATATTAAATCCAAATATTAGAATTGGATCTAAAATTATATTGATTACAGCACCTATTAAAACTGTCATCATACTTATTTTTGCAAAACCTTGAGTTGATATAAAACTATTTAGTCCTAAAGTTATCATCACAAATATGGTTCCGCCAACATAAATATTTAAGTAACTAAGTCCGTAACCAATAGTATCACTACTGGCTCCAAATAACATCAACAGCTTTTCACCTGTTGCTAGGAAAAAAGCTGTTAAGATAATAGAAATAAGGATTAAAAGTACAAAGCAATTTCCTAATATCTTTTCAGCTTCATTGTGATTTTTCTCTCCCATTTTTATAGCCGCCCTTGGTGCCCCTCCCATTCCTATAAGAGCACTAAATGCTGTAATTATCATAATAATTGGAAATGTAACTCCTACACCTGTTAAAGCTGTTGCTCCTATTTCTGGTATATGTCCTATATAAATACGATCAACAATATTATATAGCATATTCACCAGCTGAGCTATAATTGCCGGCATTGCCAGATTAAATAATAGTTTTCCTACACTGTCTTTTCCTAGTTTGTCTGTTGTTTCATTATTCATTTTTTACCTCCTATTTAAGAAATACTGCAAAAAAATAAAAAGATATGGCAACATGGTGGATTTTCCACTAGAAGCCATCCTTTTACAATAAATCTATATAGTTAGTTTATCAAATTAATCCTTTCTTTACAAGTCTAGGATTTACTTAAATACCACACCAAAACTTTTGAGTTTTTCCTCACTTCCTATCCATACAGGAGTATTTTTTTCTACTATATTATATAAATACTCCACATCTTCATTAAACATTCTAATACATCCTAAAGAAATATATTTTCCAATACTATGCTCATTTGAATTTCCATGGATTCCATATACTCCTCCACCTTTAATATTTAATCCCATCCATCTTTTTCCTAAGGGATTATTAGGTGCTCCTCCTTTTATGGGCTTACTTCTACCTGCTCCACCCCATGCTGGGTTTACATATTTAACGATTATACTAAACTTTCCTTCGGGGGTATATTCAGGTTCTTTTCCTGTTGCTACTGGATATTTCTTTATTATTTCCTTTCCATTTAAGTGATATAAAGTATTACTATCTTTATTTATTATTATAAATTTTCCATTAGGTGTATCCTTCGTAAATTCTATTTCTATTTCTGATATACTTATATTATTGTTCTCCATGTCTTGGTTTATCTTTTCATATGTATGGTTTCCAATTATTCCATCTGGTGATAATCCATTATCTCTTTGATATTTTACCATTGCAGATTTTGTATTCCCATCATAAAAATAATCACTAGCCATATCCATATATCCTTTTTCCTTTAAAAATCTTTTAATCCTTATAACATCTTCTGATGCTATACCTTCTCTTATTTTCAATTTATCTGGTACAAATTTTATGATTTCTTTTTGTTCTTCTATTTCTTCCGGTTCTTCAACTTCTTCAGTTTCTTCAACGTCTTCAACTTCTTCGGTTTCTTCAACTTCTTCTTGAACTTCTATTATGTTTTCTTCAGTATTTATATTAACTTTATTTAATATTTCTTGATTTGGTTCAGCAATCATAGTAGATGAAATAATAGATAATACTAATATTAGTCCATTTTGCCACATATAATCCTCTCCTTTATATCCTAAACAAGCTTTCTATCTATTGTATTCTTATGATTTTGTAATTATATCTAATATATCTTTGTTATAGGATAAAGTCATAATTAATTCCTACTAAATTAGTAGCTTTACTTTCTTAAATTATAAGTATATAATTATAAATATATAAAGCTGATAACACCTATCAATTGATAAGGTATTTCATATATAGGAGGGTTTGTATGACTAACAATTTATTAAATATAAGTAATTTAAAGGTAAATATAGAAGGCAAGGAAATATTAAGAGGTGTTGACCTTCAAGTAGCAAAAGGAGAAATCCATGTAATCATGGGACCTAATGGCGGCGGTAAATCTACTTTAGGATATACTCTAATGGGTCATCCTCAATACGAAATTATAGACGGAAATATAGAGTTTGATGGAGAAATAATAAATGATTTGAAGGTAGATAAGCGAGCTAAAAAAGGTATATTTTTATCTTTCCAATATCCAGAAGAAATTCCAGGCGTTACAGTAGAGGAATTTTTAAGAACTGCTAAGACTTCTGTATCTGGAGAAATACAGAAAATTATTCCTTTTAAAAAATTATTAAAGGAAAAAATGAATCAATTGGAAATGAAAGAAGAATATGCTTCAAGATATTTAAATCTAGGTTTTTCTGGTGGAGAAAAAAAGAAAAATGAAATTCTTCAAATGTCTATTCTTGAACCAAAACTTGCAATCCTAGACGAAACAGATTCTGGACTTGATGTAGATGCCATAAGAATAGTAGCCGAGGGTGTGAAAAAACTTCAAGATAGAGAAAAATCTATAATAGTAATAACTCACTATAATAAATTACTGGAATATCTTCAACCTGATTTTGTTCATATTTTACTTGATGGAAAGATAGTAAAAAGTGGTGGATTGGAACTAGCTCAAGAAATTGATAAAAAAGGATATGAAAATATTAGAAATGAATTTTCCAACAAATAGAGGTGAGAAATATGGAAAGAAAAAAATCTGTTATTGAAGATATAGATAGGGGAATTTATGATATTAAAAATGAATTTACCTATAAATATAAGACTGATAAGGGATTAACTCCTGAAATCATAATGGAAATTTCTAGAGAAAAAAATGAACCAAAGTGGATGACTGACTTTAGACTAAAATCTTTAGAAATATATAATAACAAACCTATTCCTACATGGGGGGCAGATTTATCTGATCTTGATATGGAAAATATAATTACCTATATTAAGCCAGATTCAGATATGAAAAATAGCTGGGAAGATGTTCCTGATGATATAAAGGACACCTTTGAGCGATTGGGACTCCCTCAAGCAGAAAGAGAATCTTTAGCTGGAGTAGGAGCACAATATGATTCAGAAGTAGTTTATCATAATATCAGGCAAGAATTAGTGGATGCAGGTGTAGTTTATATGGATATGGAGACTGCATTAATAGAATATGAAGATATAGTTAAAGAATACTTTATGAAGCTTGTTCCGCCTAATGACCATAAATTTGCTGCCCTTCATGGCGCTGTATGGTCTGGTGGTTCTTTTGTCTATGTTCCTGAAGGAGTTCAAGTAGATATTCCTTTACAATCTTACTTTAGGCTTAATGCACCTGGAGCAGGACAATTTGAACATACATTAATTATAGTTGAAAAAGGTGCAAAACTTCATTTTATAGAAGGTTGTTCTGCACCAAAATATAAAGTAAATAATCTTCATGCTGGCTGTGTTGAGTTATTTATAAAAGAAGATGCTGCCCTTAGATATAGTACAATAGAAAACTGGTCTAGAAATATGTACAATTTAAATACTAAAAGAGCTGTGGTAGATAAAAATGGAACCATAGAATGGGTTTCTGGCTCTTTTGGTTCTAAAGTTTCCATGTTATATCCTATGAGCATATTAAGGGGAGAAGGTGCCAAATCTGAATTTACTGGCATTACCTTTGCCGCAAAGGGACAATATTTAGATACTGGTACAAAGGTAATTCACGCAGCACCTCATACTACTTCTACTGTAAATTCTAAGTCCATATCAAAAGATGGTGGATATGCCTTTTATAGAGGACTTCTCAAAGTAGCTAAAGATGCTTATGGATGCAAATCCACTGTATCTTGTGAATCTTTAATGCTTGATAATTACTCTAAATCCGATACTCTACCTATTATTGAATTAAATAATGATAATATAGATATAGGACATGAGGCTAAAATAGGTAGAATCAGCGATGAAGCAATTTTCTATCTAATGAGTAGAGGAATCAGTGAAGAGGAAGCTAAAGCTATGATAGTCAGAGGATTTGTTGAACCAATAACAAAAGAACTTCCTCTTGAGTATGCTGTTGAATTAAATAATTTAATTAATATAGAACTTGAAGGTTCTATTGGATAAGGAGGGATACAATGCTTTGGAAAAGAATTAATTTAGAAAACTTTGATTTTCCCAATGTGGTAAGTTACAACAAAGAATATATTGATATTAATAATATTTCAGATAAAATCCAATTAACTAATAATCCTAGGAATATAAATTTAGATATAGATATGAATGATGTTAAAGGATTAGGAGATAGATTTATTTCATTTTCTAAAGACTGCTATAATAGCAGTATAGATTTATCCCTTCCTAGAAATGTAAAAATACAAGAACCTATAATAATAAAATTTAATATGGACATGGATAATCCTATGGTTATAGATAAAAATATTATTGTAGCTGAATCTGGCAGCGAGGCTACTATTATATTTGACTATAGTTCTATAAAAGAAGTAAAAGCTTTTCATAATGGACTAACTATGGTATATGCAAAAGAAAATACAAAAATAAATATAATCAAAATTCAAAGAATGAATGATATATCTTTAAATTTTGATTCAAACTTTGCCTTTGTTGAAGGACAAGGAAATGTTAACTGGATTTCTGTAGAATTAGGAAGTAGTATTAGTGGTACAAATTATTCTACTTTTCTAGAAGGAGAAGCAAGTGAGTCCAATCTCTCCTCTATTTATTTAGGAGATAAAGAACGTAAAATGGATTTAGGATATTCTATGATTCATAAAGGTCCTAGAAGTTTAAGCAGTATTGAAACTAAAGGAGTTCTTAAAGATAAATCTAAAAAAGTCTTTAGAGGAAATCTGGATTTTAAAAGAGGTGCTAGACATTCTAAAGGTGTTGAAGAAGAATATGTAATATTACTTGACCCTACTGTAAAATCTGATTCCATTCCTGCTTTATTATGTGAAGAAGATGATGTGGAAGGAGAACATGCTGCCAGTGCAGGACAAATTGATGAAAATAGACTTTTTTATCTTATGAGTAGAGGTTTAAATGAAAGAGAAGCAAAAAAAATGATTATAGAATCATCTTTTAGACCTATAATTAACAAAATACCCTTTGAAGACTTTAGACTTATTATTAACAAGGAAATTGAAGGGAGACTTATGGATGAATAAATTAGACCCTTTAGAAATAAAAAAAGATTTTCCTATATTTAATCAAAAAATAAATGGGAATAGTTTAGTTTATTTAGATAATGGTGCTACAACCCAAAAACCTATAGATGTTATAAACGCCATTAGTGATTATAATATAACTTCTCATGGCAACCCCCATCGGGGAGCTCATGAACTTAGTATAAGAGCTACTGAGTTATATGATTTATCTAAAGCAAAAGTAAAAAAACTTATAAATGCCAAACATATAGAAGAAATTATATTTACTAAAAATGCTACAGAGTCTCTTAACTTAATTGCTTATTCTTATGGTATGGAGTTCATTAAAGAAAACGATGAAATAGTTCTTGCCATATCAGAACATCATAGTAATATCCTACCTTGGCAAAGAGTGGCAAAGGAAAAAGGTGCAGTCCTAAAATATATGTATTTAGATGAAGAAGGAAGGATTTCTCTAGAAGAGATTAAATCAAAAATAACTAATAAAACAAAAATAGTAGCTGTTGCACAAATGTCAAATACTCTTGGAACTATTCATCCAATAGAAGAAATTATAGACTATTCTCATAAGATGGGAGCAGTAGTCATAGTAGATGGTGCTCAAAGCACTCCCCATATGCCAGTAGATGTCCAAAATCTTGATGCAGATTTCTTTGTTTTTTCTGGACATAAAATGTTAGGCCCTATGGGAATTGGTGTATTATATGGTAAAATAGAACTTCTTGAATCCATGTCACCATTTTTATTAGGTGGAGATATGATAGAATATGTTTATGAACAAGATGCTACATTTGCTCCATTGCCCTTTAAGTTTGAAAGTGGAACACAAAATGTAGAAGGAGCTGTAGGATTAGGATCAGCCATTGATTATTTGCAAAAGATTGGATTAGATAATATTAAATCCCACGAAAAAAAATTAATGGAATATACATTAGATAAGATGCTTCCTTTATCATATATAAATATTCAAGGACCTAAAGACTTAAATATGCGTGGCGGTATAATATCCTTTACTATGGATGATATTCATCCTCATGACATAGCTTCTATTTTAGACTCTTATGGTATAGCCATAAGAGCAGGACACCATTGTTGCCAACCTTTAATGAAATATCTTAATGTACCTGCAACTTCAAGGATTAGTTTCTACCTTTATAATACAAAGGAAGATATAGATAGATTTATTGAAGGAATTGAAAATGTAAGGAAGTGGTTTGGCTATGGATCTTAACTCTATTTATACCGAACTAATTATGGAACATAATAGAAGTGGACACAATAAAAAAGCCTTAATAGAGCCAGATATAAGAGAAAGAGGTCACAATCCTAGCTGTGGTGACGATATTACTTTAGAGATTAAACTCAATGAAAATATAATAGAAGATGCCTCCTTTACAGGAGTGGGATGTGCCATATCTCAAGCTTCTACTTCTATGATGATAGATTTAATAAAAGGAATAGCCAAGGAAGAAGCTTTAAGCTTAGTAGAACTATTTCTATCTATGATTAAAAAAGAAATCATAGATGAAGATCAATTGGAAAAGTTAGAAGATGCCATAGTTCTTCAAAATATTTCCAATATGCCTGCTAGAGTAAAATGTGCCGTTTTAGCATGGCATACACTAAAGGAAGCCATTAGCTAAAAACTTTCATTTAATTACCTAGTATGAAATATCCTCTAAGTATATAAAATAAAGATAAATAATATACATGAGGTGATTCTAATGGTTAAAAAACCAATAAATGAAAATGCTATGAAAGCTTTTGAGGAAATGAAACTAGAAATAGCCAATGAATTAGGCTATGATTTTACGACTATGGCAAATTCCATGGGAATGACTAAAAATATAGCACCAGGAAAAAAACAACATTCCAATGATGATAAGAACACTTTTAACCCCTCATAAAACAAAAAACTAGTTGCAGCATAAAAGCTGCAACTAGTTTTATTATATTACACGTCTTAAAAATTCTCTTGTACGTTCTTTACTTGGATTATTAAATATTTTATCTGGAGTTCCTTCTTCTGCAATAACACCTTTATCCATAAAAACAATACGATCTGCCACATCTTTTGCAAATTCCATTTCATGAGTTACTATTATCATTGTAAGTCCTGTTTTAGCCAGTTCATTCATAACTTTAAGGACTTCTCCTACCATTTCAGGATCAAGAGCAGATGTTGGCTCATCAAATAATATTACATCTGGTTCCATAGATAAACTTCTTGCAATTGCTACCCGTTGCTTTTGTCCTCCTGATAATTGTTTTGGTTTTGCATTGATATATTTATCCATATCTACTACTTTTAAATATTTCATAGATATATTTTCTGCTTCTTCTTTAGAACGATTCAATACTTTTCTCTGTCCCACCATGCAGTTTCCTAAAACATCATGATTATTAAATAAATTGAACTGTTGAAACACCATGCCTAGATTTTTACGATATAGACAAATATCATGATTATCATCTAGTATATTTTCACCTTTATATATAATCTCTCCCCCACTGGGTACTTCTAAGAGATTTATACATCTAAGAAGAGTAGATTTACCAGAACCTGATGAACCAATAATACATACTACTTCACCTTTATTTACTGAAAAATTAATGTCTTTCAGAACCTCATGATTTCCAAAAGATTTATTCAAATGTTTAATTTCTATTATCTTTTCCATATTCTATCTCCTTCCTAATATTGTTTTACACTAGTGTCTTTTACTCTAGGAAGTAACTTTTCAGACTTGTTTACTGATATGTCCTCTATATTTATAGTATAGTTTTCAGGACCATCTATTTTCATTTCACAAAAACGTAAAATTCTAGTTACTGTAAAGGTCATTACAAAATAAAAAATAGAAGCTACAAAGAATGTTTCAAAGTATTTAAAATTATTTCCTGCAATAGATTTTGTCTGGAAAAATAATTCTGTTACAGAAATTACATTTAGCACTGAAGTGTCCTTTATATTTATAACAAATTCATTTCCAGTTGCAGGTAATATATTTCTAATTAACTGTGGCAATATAATATTAGTCATGGTTTGAAAATGATTCATTCCTATTGCTTGTGCTGCTTCAAACTGTCCTTTATCAATTGATGATATACCACCACGAACTATTTCTGCCATATAGGCTCCAGTATTTATAGATACTATAAGTATGGCTGCAAATATTCTATCCATATCTATTCCAAATGCCAAAGCAGAACCATAGTAAATTACCATAGCCTGTACTATCATAGGTGTACCACGAAATATTTCTATATAAATAGAAAAAACAACATTTACTATTTTAAGGATAAAAGCCTTTATTCTATTTCTAGGTATTGGAATAGTTCGTATAGTTCCTACTAATAGTCCAATGACAAATCCTATAACTGTACCAACTATAGATATTAAAAGTGTTATACCTGCACCCCTAAGAAGCATGGGATAGTATTCTGACATTATTTTTATTATTGATTGAAAGCTCACTTTCTTCACTCCTTTAAACAAACATTATTCAGCTGAAGGTTGATTTATAATAGCATTGTCCATAATATCTTTAAATTCATCTTCTGAAATTTTATCTAATATACTATTTATCTGTTCTTTTAATTTACTGCCTTTTATAAGACCTACAGCAATGGCTGTATCATCATCTGAAGTTTTAAATCCATTCTCAAATTCTACCATTGCAAATTTATCATTGGCAGAAACAGCACTTATTCCCTCTGGACGTTCTGATACATATCCATCAATTATTCCTGACTCAAGGGCAACTCTCATGGCTGGAAAGTTATCCATTGCTGTCTGCTTATTTACACCTTCTATTTGTTTAATTACGGAGTAATGAAATGTATTTAGCTGTCCAGTTATTTTTGCACCTTTAAAATCATCTATTGAAGTGGCATTTTCATATGCTCCACCTTTTTTTACAACCATAACTAAATCTGATTTATAATAGTTGCTTGAAAAATCAATGGACTCTAAGCGTTCTGCTGTTGGTGACATTCCTGCCATTACAGCATCAATTTTTCCTGATATTAAGGCTGGTATAAGACCTTCCCACTCGGTCTTTACAACAACTAATTCTTTTCCAAGTCCTTCTGCAATTTTCTTTGCAATTTCAACATCATATCCACCAGCAAATTCTCTGCTTCCATCTATTTTTACTCCACCATTTGAATCATCCATTTGTGTCCAGTTAAATGGTGCATATCCTGCTTCAAGTCCTATTTTAAATGTATTATCATCTGAGGTTTTTCCACATCCTCCTAAAATCATAACTCCTACTAAGGCAATCCCTACTAATAATAATATTTTTCTTTTCATATCTACTTCTCTCCTTCTGTCATAATAAGTTTAATTTAACAATTTAAAATCTTAAACCTACCACCTTGTATCCGAGTTGCACTATTTTTGGTAACAAAAAAAGACCTGAGATGAACTCAGATCCTAATAGACATAGTAGTACCTAATTCCCCTCCTTTTCCCAAAATGAGATAGCACAACTCAATAAACTGGGAAAGTTTATTGAGACAGTCCTGCAATTATTCACTGCAGACCCAGCATATAATACTGAGAATATTATACACTTCGGCAACATTTCCTTCTCCTTAATATCGTAGCTTTCTCATGCTCCATTAAGGACTGTTAAATACTGCTCCTCTACCTCACCTGAAAAAGATGAGGCCTTATTAAATTATGTTTCATAGTCTACATCAATATTTTATATTTGTCAACCTATTTAAAATATATTTATATATTTATTCTACTATTAATCTCTTTCACATTTGTATAATTAGCCATGTATTATGCTTTATAAAAAATTAAATAAATTAATATTTGAATTCATATTTTTAAAAGAGACCTGCTTAATCTACTTCCCTAGAGCATATGATTGACATTTTATGACATTAATGTTAGCATATAACTGTAATTATTACAAATAGGCAACGATTACACAAATCATCCTTAATCTAAAGGGAATTTTTAGGAGGTAAAAATGAATAATTTAAAGGGAACAAAAACAGCAGAAAACTTAATGAAATCCTTTGCAGGAGAATCACAAGCTAGAAACCGTTATACATATTATGCTTCTGTAGCTGATAAAGAAGGATATAAACAAATTAGAAATATATTTATCGAAACAGCTGATAATGAAAAGGAACACGCAAAAAGATTTTATAAATTTTTACTTGCAGGATTAGATGAACTTCCAGCAACTATTAGTATAGAGGCTGATTTTCCTGTTGCTCAAGGAAATACTTTAGATAATTTAAAAGCAGCAGCAAGTGGAGAAAATGAAGAATGGACAGAACTTTATCCTGCTTTTGCAGATATTGCAGAAGAAGAAGGTTTTAAGGATATAGCCCTTGCTTTTAGAGCAATATCTGATGCAGAAAAGGCTCATGAAATTAGATTCAATAAACTTGCAGAGAATATATTAAACAATAGAGTATTTGAAAAAACTGAAAAAGTACTATGGAAATGTGGCAACTGCGGATATGTACATGAAGGTTCAAATGCACCTGAACTATGTCCAGCTTGTATCCACCCACAAGGACATTTTGAGTTTTTCGTAGAAACTTATTAATGACTATTATAGATACCCTAATATAGGTTATTTTTAACCTATATTAGGGTATCTTTTTATGTATTTTTGTAATTTTATAAATATGTAAATTCTGGTATATCCCTATTTTGGGTTTACATGGCTTGTACATTTCTGTATAATGTCAATATTGCATACCATTATAACTGCTGAATCCTATATATTATTAGGTACGGAGGAACCAACTCAGGGGTTAATCCACATATATCTGTGGTAGGGAGCCTTCTATCCCGAACCCGTCAGCTAACTTCGGAAGCTTTATTAAGGAAGGAGTGTATATGTAAAATGAAAAAAAGAGTTTTATCAATTTTATCAGCTTTAGTATTGGTATTATCACCAATAACTGAAGTATTTGCAAGTGAAAGCTATGTAAAGTTAGAATTTACAAGTAAGGGAAATGAAGTTTCTAAACTTCAGCAAGAGTTAAAAAAACTTGGATACTATAATATTTCCATAGATGGTATCTTTGGTATTGTAACAGAAAATGCTGTTATTAATTTTCAAAAAGATAATAAGTTAATTATTGATGGTATTGCTGGAAAACAAACGCAAAATGCTCTATATAATAAATCTACTACTGTTTCAAGAGGTACAAGCACTTTAAGAAGTTCCTCTAGAAATTATAGTGATGAGGATTTATTGTGGTTAGCTAGGATTATTGAAGCTGAAGCAAGTGGCGAATCCTATGAAGGAAAAGTAGCAGTTGGTAATGTAATTTTAAACAGAGTTGATTCTAAGGAATTTCCTAATACTATATATGGTGTGATTTTTGAGTACTATAAAAACATTCCTCAATTTAGCCCAGTTGCTGAAGGCACAATTTATAACAAACCATCAGAGGAAAGTATAAAGGCAGCTAAGGATGCTTTAAATGGAGTAAGACCTGTAGGCAATTCAACATACTTCTTTAATCCCAGTAAAGCAGCTGGTACTTGGATTGTAAAGAATAAGACCTATGTAACTAAAATAGGAGGACATAGTTTTTATAATTAGAAACTTATTAAAGGTGTAGACTATAGTCTACACCTTTAATTTTTAGGTCATTATAAATTTATTTATTATTCACTAACTACTGAAGTACAGTTAGGACATTTTGTTGCCTTTGGATTAATTTCTGTATAACAGTATGGACAAGTTTTCGTATTTGGTTTTGGTTCTTCATTTTCTTGTTTTTTATTAAACTTATTCAATTGCCTAATCACTATAAATATGGAAAATGATATAATTAAAAACTCAATTATAGTATTGATAAATACACCATAATTTAATGTTGCTGCACCAGCATCTTTTGCCATTGATAGAGACTGATATTTTGTACCATCTAAACTAATAAATAAATTTGTAAAATCTACTTTTCCAATTAGTACTCCCATTATTGGCATTATCATATCATTGACTAAAGATGTAACTATTTTACCAAATGCTCCACCAATAATTACCCCTACTGCTAAATCCATTACATTTCCTTTTACTGCAAATTCTTTAAAGTCCTTTAACATAAGCTCCTCCTTGGTTCTATTGTCATTTTAGGCTTATTATATCATTGAATCTACAATAGCCAACTCAGACAGTATCTTTTCTAGATGATAATTATATATTAAATCCAAATCATCCTTTTCATCGTATTCTATATCTGGTATCTCTTTATTAAAATAACTTTCTATTACGTCTTTATTATTATCATTAATAACAGGTAATTCTTTTATAGAGTAGATTACACTTAAATGATTGTGGATTTTTTCAAAGGAATTAAATAATTTCTGGTAATAGATTTCATTGCTATTTTTACCAGTATAAAACTTCAAATCCTTTGTAAATATTTTATACCCTTCTTCTATATTTGTTATCTCATTTTTTAAATCTTCTAGTTTATTTATTTCTTTATTCCATATTAGTTTTTCTAATATATCTTTAATATCCAAATAGGTAGAATTTATTATATCTTTAATTTTTTCTTCTGTATCAGGAGGTCTTATGAAATAGTTTATGGCAGCTCCTATTATTACTCCAACCAGTGTATCTAAAGTTCTATCAAAGGCATAATTAAATCTAGCTATACCTTCGTAGTTTAAGGCTATTGATAAAAATACTATCATTGCCATTCTAACAGCTTTACTCCACTTAAACATATTACATATAGTTATAAGTATGATTAAACCAATGCCAATAAAGAAGAAGTTAAGAGGAACAATATAGGACATAATTAGCGCTATTATACCACCTAATATAGTTCCATATATTCTATTTTTCCCTGTAGTGAAAGATTCAGCAATTGAACTTTCTATGGTCATTATTGCTGCTATACTAGCCAGTAGTGGACTGCTTAACTTAAATATTTCTGATACCCCAAGAGTTAAAAGGACCGCTATAACAGTTTTAACAGTTCTCATACCAATTTTGGCAATTCTCATTTAAACCATCCTTTCAATACAACTATTCTGATTAAAAATAATCATGCTATTTATATTACTTTATCATTTATATCCATTAAAAACTATCCCTAACTTTCTCATGTACAAAATTTTAATATTATTTATGTACTTTCCCCTATGTACTATTACGAAACATAGTACCATATATTATTTTACATTGAATTATGATAAAATATAAATAACATTAAGAGCAGCATATGGAGGTAAAATATGAATATAAAATTGTTAGAAGCTTTCTTAGCTGTTATTGATAATAAAACAATGGCTTCTGCAGCTAACAAACTTTTTACTACACAACCAAATATTTCACTTATGATTAAGGATTTAGAAAATCACTATTCAGCTAGATTATTTAATCGCGTTTCTAACAAACTCTATTTAACTCCTGAAGGGATAAAATTAGAGAAATATGCACGAAAAATAATGGCTGATTTTAAAGAATTGAATGAGGCAATGTTTAGTCAGAATAAGACAGTCCGTATTGGCAGCAGTGTTACAGTTGGTCAATATTTATTAAATGATTATCTTGAAAATTTAAAATCCTTAATGCCAAATGTAGACCTTGAAGTGGAGATTAACAATACAGCGGAAATCGAAAACCTTATATTAAATAATAGAATTGATGTTGCCATTGTGGAGGGCAAAATCAATTCTAAAAATATAGTTGAGGTTGAAATTTTACAAGATGAATTAATAGCCGTAATCAGTTACGATTATCCTCTTAATAAGAGCATAAATAAATTATCAGATTTAGAACAATTACCTTGGATTTCTCGTGAGGAAGGAAGTCGTCATAGAAATCAATTTGAAATCGAAATGAATGAAATGAAAATTTACCCACAGGTAGTATTTAGAGCAACAAATCTAGAAACCGTTATGCAGGCAGTTGAGAATAAATATGGTTTTACCATTATTTCTAAAATAGCTGCTGATGAAGCAATAAAAACCCAAAGGTTAAAACAATTAAATTTTGAAGATTATAGTTGTCCACGTTCCATAAGATATATTTATAATAAAAATCAAAAAGACAATGTTTTTATATCTAAAATTTTAGATTGTATTAATAACAAGTTGTAGAAGAGTTCCAACAACTCCTGTTCCTAGAATTACTGTTACTGCATTTAATTTATATTTTCTAAGAGCTATAAACCCACCTATAAATAGTATAAATTCAATCCATCTAAATTCACTAAGCACTACGTTGTTGAAATCTGTGTTAAATAAAGCCAGTACCAAAATGGACATACCAGCACTGGCAATTAAAGCTACTACAGCAGGTCTAAGAGCTCCTAATACAGTTTGAACTCCTGAAAAATTCTTATATTTATAATAGAAATAAGCTAAAGTTAAACAAATAATAAATGCAGGTAGAATAACTCCTATGGTACACAATACTGCACCTAAAGTACCATATACTCTTTGCCCAACAAATGTAGCTGAGTTAATTGAAATTGGTCCTGGTGTCATTTCAGCAATTGTGATTAAATCTGTAAATTCAGCCATAGTTAGTAATTTATGGGTATGAACTACTTGCTCTTGAATAAGTGGAATTGCTGCATATCCCCCACCGACACTGAATAAACCAACTTGTATAAAACTAATGAATAGAGTCCATAGAAGTTCCATTTGCTTTCTCCTTTCTATAGTTTAAAAATACGGAAATCAATCCAATACCTAAACAGAAAAATATAATGTACATAGCACCAAAATTAAAGAAATATGTTGCAATAAAAGCAACTACCATAACAGCCATATATATGATATTCTTTGTCTTAATCACATTTTTCCCTAAATTTACAACTACATCTAATATTACAGCGGCTACTCCCGCTCTCATTACTTGCAATGCTATTGCTATTACTTGATTACTCTTAAATTCCTCATAGAAAATTGAAATAAATGAAATAATAACAAAAGGTGGAATAATTGTACCTAATATGGCAACTACACTTCCTAAAATTCCATGTATTCTATATCCTAAGATTACACTTGCATTGACTGGTATAGGACCTGGGCTTGATTGTGCAATAGCAGAAATATCTAACATCTCATCTTCTTCCAGCCAGTTTAATTCTTCAACAAATTTCTTTTTATATAAGGAAACAATTACAAATCCACCTCCAAATGTAAATGCACTTAAGGTGAAGGTTGAAATGAAAAGTTTCCATAGTTTGTTTTCTTTCATATACATCTCTCCTTTACCTCTCAAGTTTAACAACTTAGTACTTATATGTAAAATATATCTTTGTTATTGCATGTATAAGAAATTCTTATGATCTTTAAATAATCAAATATAATGGCCAAATATTATACCAGATAGTTAGTAAATATACAACAAAAATAAACTTTTTTTTAAACCTTTCTAACTATTGCTATATTGCACCTTACATCCATTTTATACATCACTTTTAGGGAACGTGTAATTTGACAGCTTTGTCAAAATGATGTTACCATAAAAGAGTCGACGTATTTTTTAAAGGAAGGGTGTAGAGAAATGAAAAAATTTATTGGTTTATTAATACTCACCATATTAGTAATTATTACTATGGTTGGTTGTGCATCTAATACAACCATGGGTACAGGGAAAGAAATTGCTTTTGCAGATGCAGGATGGGATAGTAACAAATTCCATAATGCAGTGGCAGGAATAATTGCAGAAAAGGTCTATGGATACAAATGGAGAGAAATACCAGGATCAACAACAGTATTACATGAAGGCCTTTTAAAAGGAGAAGTTGATATTCATATGGAAGTTTGGACAGATAACTTAGCAACATATGAACAAGATTTAGCAGAAGGTAAAGTAAAGGAATTAAGTATAAACTTTGATGATGATTATCAAGGCCTATATGTTCCTAGATATGTGATTGAAGGAGATAGTGAAAGAGGAATAAAAGCCTTAGCACCTGATTTAAAATATGTATGGGATTTAAAAGATTATCCTGATATATTTCCAGATGATGAAAATAAAGGAATGGGAAGAATTTATGGTGCTATTCCTGGATGGGAAGTGGATGAAATAATTCATAACAAATATATTAACTATGGATTAGATGAAAATTTTATATACTTTAGACCAGGTTCAGATGCTGCTTTATCAGCTGCCCTTACATCTGCTTATGATAAGGGAGAACCAATAGTTACTTATTATTGGGAGCCAACTTGGTTAATGGGTAAATATGACTTTGTTTTATTGGAAGATGAACCCTATGATGAGTCAACTTATAAAGAAGGTAAAACTCAATTACCAGCAGTAACAGTTACAATAGCCATGAGTAATGAATTTTATGATTCCAATGAGGAAATAGTTGATTTCTTAAGTAATTATAAAACATCATCTAAAATGACTTCCGAAGCTTTAGCATATATGCAGGACACAAACGCAGATTATATAGAAACAGCAGAATGGTTCTTAAAAGAATACGATTATTTATTAGATGAATGGTTAAATGAAGAAAATGCTAAAACCATGAGAGATTATTTAAATTAGGAGGAGATTATATGAATTCAGATTGGTTGTTTAATTTCCCCTTTAAGATTCCAGTTAATACTGGTGCCATTGATAAATATGTAAGAGATTTTAGTGTGAAGTATGATATATTCTTTGGAAGTATTAGAAACTTTCTAATTAGTTTTGTCAACATCATACATTCTATATTAAGCTTTATTCCTTGGATTATTACAATTTTAGCTGTAGTTTATATTACTTGGAGAATAAGTAAAAAAATAAGTAAAGGAATATTATATGGAGCCTTATTGTTTTTCATAGGAACTTTAGGACTATGGGATCTTATGAATGAAACCTTAGCAATAGTCCTAGCTTCAGTTGCTATGTCATTAGTATTAGGATTCCCCTTGGGAATTCTAATATCTACCAGTGATAAAGCTGATAAAATAGTTAGACCTATTTTAGATACCATGCAAACAATGCCAGTGTTTGTTTATCTTATTCCAGCTCTTTTATTCTTTGGATTAGGTAAACCTCCTGCTGTAATAGCTACAACTATCTATGCCATAGTTCCAATTATTAGACTTACTAATCATGGAATTAGACAAATTGATGAGGAAATAGTCGAGGCATCTATTGCTTTTGGATCAACTAAATTCCAATCACTAGTAAAGGTGCAAATTCCTCAAGCCCTGCCTACCATAATGACAGGTGTAAATCAAACTCTAATGATGGCTATGGCTATGGTAGTTACTACGTCTATGATTGGAGCCACAGGACTTGGTATGGAAGTACTGATTAGTGTTAACCGTGTGGAAATTGGTAGAGGTTTAGTATCTGGAACGGCTGTTGTAATCATAGCTGTAATTTTAGACAGAATAACTCAAGGACTAGTTAAAAATGGGGAGGTGAATTCCCATTAGTAATATTTTAAGTGTAAAAAATCTATCTAAGCTATATGGTTTAGATAAAAATACAGCAATAAAGTTAAAAAAATCTGGACTAGATAAAGATACTATTTATAAAAAAACCAACGTTACCATAGCCCTATGGAATGTGTCTATGAATATAAAAAAAGGGGAAATATTTGTAATCATAGGATTGTCTGGTTCTGGAAAATCTACATTAGTACGATGTTTTAATAGATTAAATAAGCCAACATCTGGTACCATATTATATGGAAATGAAGATATAAATAAATTAGATAAGAGATCATTGGAAGAATATAGAAGAAATAAAATTTCTATGGTATTTCAAAATTTTGGACTAATGTCCCATAGAAATGTAATTGGCAACGTAGAATATGGCCTTGAAATAAAGGGAATACCTAAAGAAGAAAGACAGAAAAAAGCCGTAGAAATGCTCAATATGGTAGGACTTAATGGACTAGAAAACGAACCTATATCTAGCCTTTCAGGAGGTATGAAACAAAGAGTTGGAATAGCAAGAGCTCTTGCTAATGATCCTGAAATCCTACTAATGGATGAACCTTTTTCGGCCTTAGATCCTTTAGTTAGAAAGGATATGCAGTTTGAATTATTAACTATTCAGAGAAAGTTAGAAAAAACCGTAATATTCATTACCCATGATATAGATGAGGCCTTTAAACTAGGAGATAGAGTAGCCATAATGCGAGATGGTGAATTAATTCAAGTAGATACTCCAGAAAATATGAGCGAATACCCTGCCAATGATTATGTTAAGCAATTTATTGACAGTGCAGATAAAACTCAAGTCATAAGTGTTAGAAATGTGATGATTACTCCAAATAGTATAGTTAGGCTAAAGGATAACCCTAATTATGCTATAAACATTATGAGGAAAAACGGAGTATCCAGTGCTTATGTAGTATCAGAAAAAATGAAACTGGAAGGTGTCATTACTATTGATGATACTATTAACGCCCATAGGGAAAATTTAAGTATATCAGATGTGTTAATAAAAGATATAGAAACCACATCTCCTGATGCCTTATTAAGTGATATAATGGAAATGGCAACAGAAACTAGATTCCCCATAGCTGTAGTGGATAATGGCAATCTCAAAGGCATTGTATCAAAGGTTCATGTACTATCATCTATAATATAAATTCATATATATAATAATCCACCTAATATTAGGTGGATTATTATATTCAATGTATTTACTATTTTTATCTTTTGATATAATAGCAATAACTGTTATATTAATAAATAAGAATTTAAAACCTAAATGTAGGAGGATAAAATGAGAGATTTAACAAGTATTGAAGAAAAAATTTTAGATAAAACCCTATACCTTATTGGAAAAATTGGTACTTTCAATGTCCCCATAAGAACCATAGCTAAGGAAGCAGGTGTAAATGTAAGTGCCATAAACTATTATTTCCGCACTAAGGAGGAAATGTTACTTCTAGTAAAAGAATTTTATATAGATAATACCATAGCCGCCTATTCCATATTAGATAATGATGAATATGATAATAAGGAAAAAATTATTCTCTGTGCAAATGAAATAATAGAATACACATTAAAATATCCTGGAGTTCTTACTATTTTAAAGGAAGCCAGAAGTAGAAAGTCCTGTAGTGAAATAGATGCTAAAATAGTAGAAGTAACTGATCGTATGAATATAAAACTAGACAAAGCTTTATCAAATTTTTTTAATAAGAACCTTAAGGATTTTCAGTATAATAAAATGATTTTTCTATCTTCAATATTATATCCACCTCTTAATCTTGACATAGCAAACTTTAATGAAAAGACTATGGGTAACAAAGAGGAAAGACTAAAATATATTACTTATGTGGTAGATATGTTAAATAAAGACAATTAAAACATTTTGTTTGAAACATATTGATTTGGTTTGTTAAATAACATATAATCTAATTAGATAATTAAAATAAAATTTTAACTAATATTAAAAGGAGGATTCTTTATGGCCTTTAATAGTCTTTTTAGTCCTATAAAAATTAGAGGTATGGAACTGAAAAACAGAATAGTTTTTCCAGCTATGGGAACCAAAATGCCAACAGCAGATAAATATGTTACAGACCAAATCATAGATTACCATGTAGAAAGAGTTTTAGGTGGATGTGGATTAAACTTTACCGAAGTTTGTGGTGTACATGATCCATCAACTCCAGCTCATTTTCTCTCAATTGGAGACGATAAATATATTCCTAAATTAAAAGAACTTAGTGATGCAATACATGATGCAGGTGGAAAATCTGGGATACAGCTTTGGCAGGGAGGAATGGCTACAGCAAGTTACCAGAACCATGACATAGTAGTACCTAGTGATACTCCTATGTATGGAACAAGCGAAATAATTCCTGCTGCAAGTATAGAAACTATTAAAGAAATAGTAAAATCCTTTGGAGATGCTGCTAAACGTGCAGTGGAGGCTGGATTTGACTGTGTAGAATTTCATGCTGGACACAATTACTCACCACACGCATTTTTAAGTCCAGCTTTTAACAAAAGAACTGACCAATATGGTGGCTCCTTTGAAAATAGAGTAAGATTTTTAATTGAATGTATAGAAGCAATTCGTAGCAATATACCTGAAGATATGCCTTTGTTTATGCGTATTGTAGCTCATGATGATAATTTAGAAGATGGTATAACTATTGAAGAGACCATTGAATTCTGTAATTTAGCTAAAAAAGCAGGTGTAGATGTACTTAATGTATCTAGAGGAAATTTCTCATCTGCAGCTATAAAATATGAAGTACCTCCTGTTGACCTACCAAGAGGATTCAATGTATCTAATGCTGAGAGAATCAAGAAAGAAACAGGAATGATTACAATAGCAGTAGGACGTATAAATGATCCTGAACAAGCAAATGAAATAATAGAAAGTGGCAAGGCAGATATGGTAGTTATAGGTCGTGGACAATTAGCTGACCCAGAATTCTGTAACAAAGCCAAAGATGGTGATGTGGATAATATAGTAAAATGTGTAGGCTGTAACCAAGGTTGCTATGACAGCTTTATAAATCCAGAAGCACCATTTATTACTTGTCTAAGAAACCCAGCTTTAGGTAAAGAAGCTGAATATAAGCTTGTAAAAACTGAAACTTCTAAAAAAGTACTAATATCAGGTGGTGGCGTTGCAGGACTTGAAGCTGCAATCACTCTAAAACGAAGAGGTCATAACCCTATAGTATGTGAAGCTAGTAAATCTCTTGGAGGTCAATTTGCACTAGCTGGAGAAGCTCCAAGAAAAGAAGAATTGAAGGATGCGGCTATTGCTATGGGTGAAATGGCAAAAAGAGAGGGTATAGAAATAAGACTATCTACCTCTGTTACTCCAGAAATTATTGATGAAATAAACCCTGATGAAGTTATAATAGCCATAGGTTCAGAGCCAATTAAACCAAATATTCCTGGCAGTAACTTAAGTCATGTAACAAATTCCCATGATATACTTAGCGGAAATTCAACTGCTAAAGGAAATGTTGTAGTTATCGGTGGTGGTCTTGTAGGATTAGAAGTAGCAGAGTATCTTGCAGAATCAACAGATAGCATTACAGTGGTAGAAATGTTAGATCAAGTAGCAAAAGACCTTGGACAATTACGAAAAATATGCGTAATGGAAAGTATATATGCCCATGATATAAAGACTTTAACGGATGCAAAATGTGTTGAAATCAAAGAGGATGCTGTAGTGATAGAAAAATCCGGAGAACTACAGGAAATTCCATCTGATTCAGTTGTAATTGCCATAGGAGCAAGATCTCGTGCTTCCAATGATATTGTGGAATACTGTGAAAAAAATAATATTCCTCATCATATAATCGGTGATGCTGTAAGAGCACGTAGAGCACTTAATGCAGTGGCAGAAGCAGCTGAAGTAGCAAGAAGTATATAATATACCTTGCCAAATATAGTTATAATTCATACAATATGTTTTAAATAAATATTTGGCTATGAAGAATACTAGTAAATAGATTTGAGTTGTGAAACTGTGGGGAATGTTCTAACACAGCTAATGCCAGTGAGTTCATGTATGATTATTCCTAAATCTATTGGTCTATGAAAATGAAAGTTTAAAAAATAATATAGGTACTAGGTTGGCAACCTAGTACCTATATTATTAAGTTCTGAAGTTAAATATATATTAATGTGTTTCATCAAATTCAATTTCATGTTGAATGATTTCATTTATACGTTTTTCAATCCTATCAAGATCAAAATTTGCTTCTTTTTTTATACTCTTTCTAAGCATAGGTCCAATTTGCCCAATATCGTCTCCTATGTCATATAAGAGCTCTAAAGCAGCAGAAGCCTCTAACTCATTTCTTGGTATTTCCACCATTCTCGCTAATATAGAGTTCTCTGTTTTAGATGCTATTATTGGAGACTTAACCTCCTCAATATATACAACCGTTCTCCTCCCTGGTCCACGATCATCCTCAATAGGCTCAAGACTAATAATTTTATCAGAACGAGCAAATTTTCCATATCCCAAAGGAACCATTACACCTTCTTTAATCTCCATATAAAAATCACCACCTCATCTAATGTTTAAAATATATGAGTATTATATAATAGTGTTCCTTTACTTATAAAAAATATGTATTTTTATAATGTACAGTAGCTATTCCCTATACCTAATTGCATTTAAGAATTGTTTGGTTCTCTCATTTTTAGGATTATCAATTATCTCCTTTGCAGCGCCTTCTTCTAATATTATCCCCTGATCCATGAAGCACACCCTATCAGATACATTTCTAGCAAAATTAATTTCGTGGGTAACAATCAGCATAGTCCTTTTTTCCTTGGCCAATGCCTTCATTAATACTAAGACTTCACTTACTAATTCTGGATCTAAGGCAGACGTAGGTTCATCAAATAGAAGAATCTTAGGTTCAAGAGCTAATGCTCTGCCAATGGCAACACGTTGCTGCTGTCCTCCAGATAAACTAGATGGATAATTATCTTTCTTTTCTAAT
Organism: Tissierella pigra; assembly: GCF_009695605.1. Lineage (GTDB taxonomy): Bacteria > Bacillota > Clostridia > Tissierellales > Tissierellaceae > Tissierella > Tissierella pigra. Next base: position 33,442 of record NZ_VUNQ01000004.1, on the reverse strand, counting down.
ATGTCCACATCTTTCAGTATTTTTAAAGCCCTATCTTCAGCTTCAGATTTTTTCATTTTTTTTACTACTATTAAGCCTTCAGTAATATTCTGAAGCACAGTTTTGTTATTAAATAAATTAAATCCTTGAAATACCATTGCTGTATTACGCCTTATCCATTGCTTATCTTTGTTTGTTATTTTACTTATATTAACTGAATAATCTTCTATTTGTATTTCACCTTGATCGGCTATTTCCAAACAATTCATACAACGTAATAATGTTGATTTTCCAGTGCCCGAAGGACCTATAATAGATATAACTTCACCATTATTAATATCTAAGTCTATACCTTTTATTACATCTAAGTCTCCAAATCTTTTCTGAATGTTTTTTAGCCTTATCACAATGTCTCACCTACTGACTTTCCAAGTCTTATTTCTATTCGTTTTTGTGCAAGTCCCATTATTGATGTTATTCCCCAATAAACAAATAGTACACATACATATGCTTCTAAATAACGGTATCCTGAAGCCCCTTCTAATTGAGCTGTTGCCATCATCTCTTTAACTCCTATTGCAAAAACAAGAGAAGTATCCTTCACTATATTTATGAAGCTACTAAAAAGTGTTGGGATTGCTACTTTAATAGCTTGTGGCAATATAATTCGAATCATCGCTTGCATATATGTCATTCCTATGGATTGAGCAGCTTCCATCTGGCCTCTATGTATGGATGAAATAGCTGCTCGTAAGGATTCAGCCATATATGCAGAACTTGCCAAACTTAAAATTACCAATGCCGCTTGAAAAGATGAAACCTTCAAAACAAATTTAGATAATAATGGTAATATACCGAAATAAAAACAAAACAATTGTGCCATTAAAGGTGTTCCTCTAAAAAAAGAAATGTATACTTTAAAAATTTTACTCAATATCGGTACTTTAGCAGTTATAACTATTGCAATAAATAAGGAAATAGTAAGTCCTAATAATATAGCTAAAAAAGATAATTTTAAAGTTACAGTGCTATATCTAAGCATAATAGGTACTATTCTAAACATAAATTCAAAATCAAAGTTCACCTAAATCACCTATTCTCCTGATTTCGTAGTGTCAATATTAAACCATTTTATAGATAATTCTTCTAAAGCCCCGTCTTCTCTCATAGCCTTTAATGCCTCTGTAACTTCTTTAGAGAATTTTTCTCCCGCTTCATCTTTTCTAAATGGATATGCATTGATTTCATAAACTAATTTTTCATTTAATTGTCTAATATCTAAGTTATTTTCTTCAATAGTTGTTTTTGTTTTGATCTCTCCCTGCCATAAAGCTGCCAATCTTCCTATGGCTAATTCACCTTCTATGGATGTCCCATCAAAAGTTACAATATCAAATCCTAAATCATATTCTTCATTTATTTGTCTTAAAGTAGCTTCTCCATTTCCACCTAACCAACAACCAACCTTTTGACCTCTTAAATCCTCTTTAGTTTTATAATCACTATCTTCTGCTACAAATAAATCATAATAACTATAAGCATATGGTTCAGAGAAATTATATTTTTCTTCTCTTTCCTTTGTAATTGACATTTGATGTGCAACAGTATCTATTTCTCCTGCATCAAGCATTCCTACTAATCCACTGAATTGTCCAAGTTTAAATTCTAATTCATAGTCATTTCTTTTTGCAATCTCTTTCCATACATCCATTTCAAATCCTTTAACTTCATCATTTTCTTGAAAAGCCCAAGGTCTATAAGATGCTGATGTTCCTACTACTAATTTTACTTTTCCTTCTGCTTGTCCTGATGTATCTGCTGGATCTTGCTTATTTCCACAAGCCACAGCTCCAATTCCTAATATAAATATCAATAGAGATATTAAAGTCTTTTTAAATTTCATTCTGTCTCCTCCTTTTTAATCTAATCAAACAATTGTCTATATATTCTCTTTCACAGCTTTCTCAATTCTTATCAATGCCTCTTGTAATACTGCTCTAGGACAGGCTATATTAATTCTTTGGAATAGTTTTCCTTCCTCTCCAAACATCTCTCCACTATTTAAGGCTAATTTACATTTATTTAAGAAGAATTCATTTAGCTCATCAGAACTCATATTAAGTCCAGAACAATCAATCCAAAGTAAATAAGTGCCTTCTGGTCTTATTGTTTTAAGTTGAGGAATTCTTGTCTCTATGAAATCTATGAAGAAGTTTTTATTCTCCTCTAGGTACTCCATTAAAGAATCTAGCCAATCCTCTGATTCATTATAGGCCGCAATTAAAGCTTCCTGTCCAAATACATTTGCTCTTCCAATATGATCCTTTTCTAATTCCATACTATATTTTTCTCTTAATTTCTCATTTGGTATTATTATATTGGAAACCTGTAATCCGGCTATATTAAAAGTCTTGCTAGGTGATGTACAAACTATGCAATTATCTCTAATTTCTGGAGAAATATCTGCCATTACAGTATGAGTATTTCCCTTATATATTAAATCAAAATGAATCTCGTCAGAAATTATTATAATATTATTCTTTAAACATATTTCTCCCAATTCATTTAATTCTTTTTTAGTCCATACTCTTCCTATAGGATTATGAGGACTGCATAGTATTAGAACTTTAGTCTTTGAATCTAACTTTCTTTCTAAGTCTTCCAAATCCATATAATATGTACCGTCTTTATATATTAGAGGATTAGTGACTACATTTCTACCATTACTCTCTATGGTTGTTTTAAAAGGATGATATACAGGAGTTTGAATTATAACACTATCTCCAATATCAGTTAGTGCTTTAATGGCATAACTAACAGCGGGAACGACTCCTGGAGTAAATAAAATCCAATCCTTATGAATTTCCCATCCATGTCTTCTTTTCATCCATCTTATTACAGATTTATAATACTCATCAGACCAATGCATATATCCGTATATAGGATGTTTAACTCTTTTCTCTAGCTCCTTTGAAATAGCAGGGGAAACTTCAAAATCCATATCTGCCACCCATAAGGGAAGTAGATTATCTTGTTCAAATGTTTCCTTTAAGCCATCCCATTTCATGGAATTAGTTCCATATCTGTTTATAATCTTATCAAAATCATACATATCTCCACTTCCTTATTTCTAATATATTAACTGTCAACTACCAAATATATAATATAGAACATTATTCTCTAACACAAATAGTTTTTTCTTATAATCAAGATGACGTTATAGAGGAACTTAATATTTTTGATAAATTATTGCCATTAAGTAAGCTTTCATAAGTTTCTATTGATTTGTTAGGATTTTTATACGAATTAATATTTCAGATAGATAGGAGATTGATCGGGGATTTAAGTAACTTTAAGATAATGATGTGAGTAGAATAAATTTTAGAAAAGTAAAGTATAAGTAATTATATAGGATACCATAGCTTTTGATATCTGAGACAAAATATATGAAAAGGAGAAGTTAGCTGAAGTCAAGGGCTTAGGTAAGCTAAGGTCTAGCCTTTACTCTTTTAAAAGATAAATATCTATGTATAATATAAAGAATTGAAAAACATTAGAACATGGGTAAAGTGAGGAAAATCGTTCGTGAGTTCTGTCTATGTTTGAGTGATTAGATAATATGAGTTTGGATTCTGTATCAATATTCTTATGAAGTTTATATTCTACTATAGTTCTATTAATAAACAACTTGCGCCGGGGGCAATCCTTGACCTAAACGAATTTACATTCTACTGTAGTTCTATTAATAACGATTCGGAAACTGTTCTCCACCACAGAACCACTTTGATTTACATTCTACTGTAGCTCTATTAATAAATTAACGAGAGTAAATAAAAGACATAAATCATGCGTATTTATATTCTACTGTAGTTCTATTAATAAGGAATAGTAAAAAGCAGGATGTGTGGACCAAACAAATTTACATTCTACTGTAGTTCTATTAATAATAAATAGAAGTTTATGAGTATACCTAACAATATCAAATTTACATTCTACTGTAGTTCTATTAATAAAATGATAAATATAACATGTTTAGAACTAAAAACATAATTTACATTCTACTGTAGTTCTATTAATAATTAGTAACTTTAAATAAATGTTCATATTTTTTAGTATTTACATTCTACTGTAGTTCTATTAATAAATATTTATTCCTCAATATAGAATACTTCCTATTAGGATTTACATTCTACTGTAGTTCTATTAATAATGTATATTTAGAGTCTGATTTCTTCAAGCTTTCAGTATTTACATTCTACTGTAGTTCTATTAATAAGAACAGTGGAAACGGGAACAGATTTACATTCTACTGTAGTTCTATTAATAAAAGAAGTAAAAGGGAAAATGAGCAATAGTGGTATGGATTTACATTCTACTGTAGTTCTATTAATAATACCTTCTTAAATACCTCTAATAATCCTATTGTTTATGGTAACCTAAAAGTAGGCCACCATTTTAATTGAAAACTGGTCCACCTTTAAAATAAAATACCTTTTAAAGATGTTTTTTTAAAGGGGAGATGGAGGATGATAAAGTTGGATCAGAAAGCTGAAATATTAATGAGATATTTCAGAGAAAATAAATCACAAAGAGCAATTAGTAGAGAACTTAAAATTTCAAGAACTACAGTAGCTAAATATATTAACGATTTTGAATCTAAATATGAAACTTTAGAAGAATTAGAAAAAGATAAAGATAATAATAAAAGTCAAATATTGCTACTAATAGAAGAAATGGCCTCAAAGCCAAAATATGATTCGAGCAGTAGAACAAAAATTAAACTAACAGACGAGATTTTGGAGGAAATAGACAAGCTTATCTCTGAAAATGAAAAGAATAGGCTACTAGGAAGATCTAAACAGTTGATGAAGAAAGTAGATATACACGAGTATCTTGTAGATAAAGGATATGATATCAGTTATTCCACAGTATGTAACTACATTAAAGAAACCTACGATAAAAAGGAGGCGTACATTAGGCAGGAATACGATTTAGGAGAAACATTAGAATTTGATTGGGGTGATGTTAAACTTAACATTGCTGGGAAGCCATTGATTCTAAACATGGGACTTTTCACAACTGCTAAAGGGTCTTACCATTATGCAAGACTTTATCACAATCAGAAAATGGAGAATTTCTTAGATGTTCATGTCCAAGCTTTTAATAGAGTTGGTGGAATTCATAGAGAGTTAGTTTATGACAATATGAAGCAAGCTGTTAAGAAATTTGTAGGAAGAAATGAAAAGGAAGCAACAGATGATTTAATTAAAATATCTTTGTATTACGGATTTAGATATAGATTTTGTAATGTAGCTAGTGGAAATGAAAAGGGTCATGTTGAAAGAGGTGTTGAATTTGTGAGAAGGAAAGCGTTTTCAACTAAGACAGACTTTGAAACATTAGAAGAAGCTAACGAGCATCTACAAGAAAAATTATCTAAACTTAATTCAAAGAAAAGAAATTGGCTTGAAAACCAAAGCCCTATTGATATTTTAAATCAAGAGCTAGCTTATCTTCTGCCCTTAAAACCATCATATGATGCATCAAGAAGAGTAGAAGCCAGAGTTAACAAATACAGTGTAATAAACATTGATCAAAATAAATATTCAGTTCCAGATTATCTAGTAGGTAAATTTGTAACAGCTAAGGTTTATCCAGATAATATTAAGATATATTACAAGGAAAATAAAGTAGCTACTCACAAGAGATCTTATCTAGCTCATCACTGGACAGTAGATATAAATCATTTTATTCATACATTAAAAAAGAAGCCTGGAGCATTGCATTCTAGTGTTGGTAGACACCAGCTTTCCCCAGAGCTTCAAGAAACATATCATAAATATTATACCAATAACCCTAAGGATTTCATAGTTCTTTTAGAGTTAATTAAAGAAAAAGATTTAAAAAGTGTATTAGAAGCAATTAAAAAATTAGCTAAAATTAAAAAAGAAATAGTAACTACAGACAATATTAAAAATATAATTTTTAAACTCCCTAGAGATGATGTATCTTTAAATGCTAAAGATGTATCAATACAAAAGGCATCAATAGAACAAATTTCAATATTAAATGAGATGTTTAATTTAAAATCTATGGGAGGTTATGAAAATTGAATGAAATAATAACTGAGATTAAAAAATATGTATCAGAATTAAAAATACCAGGAGTAAATCAAGGACTAAAGATGAAAATAGAAGAAGCATATAGTCTTGATAAGTCCTATGAAGAATTTCTACGAGATATCTTAATTGAAGCCTATGATATGAGAAAAGAAAATGGAAGAAAAAACAGGATTAAAAATGCTAGATTTCCATATAAAAAATATCTTGATGAGCTTCAAGTAGATTATCTCCCAGAAGATGGCAGGAAGAAGTTTAAAGAGCTAAAAACTTTAAATTTCATAGATGAAGGTAGAAATATAATTCTAGCTGGTAACCCAGGTACGGGTAAGACACATATGTCTATAGGACTAGGTATAGATGCTTGCAATATGGGATATAAAGTGTATTTTACAACTATAGCCTCATTAATAAATGAATTAAAAGAATCTAGGAGTGATAAAAAACTATATACATTTGAAAAAAGATTTGAAAAATATGACTTAATAATCGCAGATGAATTAGGATATATTTCATTTGATAAAGAAGGGAGTGAGTTATTGTTTACATTTCTCTCCCTTAGGGCAGAGAGAAAATCCACGATAATTACAACAAATCTATCCTTTGATAGATGGAATGAAATATTTAATGATGCAGTGCTAACAGCTGCTCTAATAGATAGATTGACTCATAAATCTTATGTAATTAATATGAATGGAAATTCTTATAGAATAAAAGAAACTAGAGAGTGGTTGGAAAAGACCAATTAATTTTTTATTCCAAGTGGCCTAGTTTTCGATTAAATTATGGTACAGTTTTGGGTTGACAAATACACCTATTAGAAGATTTACATTCTACTGTAGTTCTATTAATAATAGTTTTATGCACAGAGGATCACATCCAAGTTTCTTATTTACATTCTACTGTAGTTCTATTAATAAGTAGATATGAAAGAAGTGAATCCAGATTTATTTCACATTTACATTCTACTGTAGTTCTATTAATAACAGCTAGATGAAAAAGAATATATAAGCATAACATTTACATTCTACTGTAGTTCTATTAATAATCTTCTCTAAAACTGAATCTACCCTTTCTTTTCATTATTTACATTCTACTGTAGTTCTATTAATAAGATTATGCGAAAACTAAAATCATTCGAAATTAGTGTATTTACATTCTACTGTAGTTCTATTAATAACTTCTTTAGTTAGCACTCTTTCGCCCTCATGTAATTATTTACATTCTACTGTAGTTCTATTAATAAGACAATAAAATAGACAATAGTCTAGTCTATTGCCTTTATTTACATTCTACTGTAGTTCTATTAATAAATAATCCATGATGATAAATATTATTTCACATATAAAATTTACATTCTACTGTAGTTCTATTAATAACTTGGCAATAGTAAAAGCTACTGCAATAACAAAAGAATTTACATTCTACTGTAGTTCTATTAATAATAATATAGGTTGTCCAGCTGCTATTGTTCCTAATAGATTTACATTCTACTGTAGTTCTATTAATAATACCTTTAGTAAAGATTTCAAAAGCTATTAAATTAAATTTACATTCTACTGTAGTTCTATTAATAAAAAATGAGAACATTTCTTACTAAGAACCTCAATGTAATTTACATTCTACTGTAGTTCTATTAATAATGAATACAGTAAATCAAGATAATTTCAATCAAACTAATTTACATTCTACTGTAGTTCTATTAATAATAATTATTTCATAATATAAAGCCATACTATACATAAATTTACATTCTACTGTAGTTCTATTAATAAAAATTGTAGGTCCTTTTTTAGTACATAAAAGAAGGTATTTACATTCTACTGTAGTTCTATTAATAAATCTTTGTGTGTAATTTTGACTAGATATTCACTATCATTTACATTCTACTGTAGTTCTATTAATAATAGTCATTGATTTCAGACTATCTCTAACAGTTTGCTATTTACATTCTACTGTAGTTCTATTAATAACGTGCGTTCCATTACAATAAATATTTAATAAAAGAAAATTTACATTCTACTGTAGTTCTATTAATAAATGTGATTATATGTATTATGTATAGAATCAATTGTAATTTACATTCTACTGTAGTTCTATTAATAAATAATAAGGTCTTAGTCTAGCACGTATTATGTATTTAATTTACATTCTACTGTAGTTCTATTAATAATGAGGTCAATTATGACTTGAACTCATGGATAGAAATATTTACATTCTACTGTAGTTCTATTAATAATTTTATAATTTAATTTGTATGTCGTTTATCTTATTTATTTACATTCTACTGTAGTTCTATTAATAATTGGGGTCGCTTTTGCAAAACAAAGAAATTATAAAAATTTACATTCTACTGTAGTTCTATTAATAAATAGATATTCAAATCATCGTTGCTACTTTTTGTAATATTTACATTCTACTGTAGTTCTATTAATAATTTTTCATAATCCTTATAATCCCCTAGGTTGGGGATATTTACATTCTACTGTAGTTCTATTAATAACCAATCATAAATCCATTGTTGACTACTTGGAATTATATTTACATTCTACTGTAGTTCTATTAATAATTGGAATAAAAAGAAGAATTCAACAGAATGAATTTGATTTACATTCTACTGTAGTTCTATTAATAAATTTATCCCTATCATTATCATAAAATGTCATTACAAATTTACATTCTACTGTAGTTCTATTAATAACGATTATCAAGTCATAAACGACAGTAAAAAAGACACATTTACATTCTACTGTAGTTCTATTAATAAACTTAGGCGTTAACGCTTATGCTTCTAGTACAGAAATTTACATTCTACTGTAGTTCTATTAATAATCCAGTTTACAAAGAATGGTGCGTAGAGGAACAATATTTACATTCTACTGTAGTTCTATTAATAACTACAAATTCATCACTCCTCAGTCTTTAAGAGATAGATTTACATTCTACTGTAGTTCTATTAATAACCCTTTTCCTTAGTTTTATTCTGTTTGTGTCACTGTATTTACATTCTACTGTAGTTCTATTAATAATCTTTTAATATAATGACAGAAACAATAAAAAGACTAATTTACATTCTACTGTAGTTCTATTAATAATAGCTGAAGCTTTATACAAGACTACAGACAATATATATTTACATTCTACTGTAGTTCTATTAATAACAGCCATAGTTAGCAATTTTATCCATATGACTAAAAATTTACATTCTACTGTAGTTCTATTAATAACTTATCACTTTATTCATAATCATTCTCCTTTATCATATTTACATTCTACTGTAGTTCTATTAATAACCCTTGTTCTCACTATTTCATATTGAGGATAAATAAATTTACATTCTACTGTAGTTCTATTAATAATGTCCCATCTATTCTTTTTGTACTTTCCATTTTGGCATTTACATTCTACTGTAGTTCTATTAATAAATCGGTGAAAAAAGATTATGGAATAAGTTAAGAGAAATTTACATTCTACTGTAGTTCTATTAATAACTTTACCACCAGTCCTGGCTGATAACTTTCTTATTTATTTACATTCTACTGTAGTTCTATTAATAACATCTACATTATCTTCTGTTAGTTCTATTTTATGAATTTACATTCTACTGTAGTTCTATTAATAATATTTTATCCGTCAATACTGGCGTGTCTCTTATCAATTTACATTCTACTGTAGTTCTATTAATAATCTTAGTTCCTTCTATTAATTCATTATAAATTCTTTATTTACATTCTACTGTAGTTCTATTAATAATTACCAGTTGGTCTTAGTAGCTCATATGATTTTGAAATTTACATTCTACTGTAGTTCTATTAATAATTGCAACTTATAGCACCTTATAGTATAATATAATAAATTTACATTCTACTGTAGTTCTATTAATAATGTTTTCACTAATTTAAGCATTTGTTTATCTCCTTTATTTACATTCTACTGTAGTTCTATTAATAACTAACGATATAGGTGCCGACCCTATACAGCAGAAAGATTTACATTCTACTGTAGTTCTATTAATAAACGATATTCTTAATAGAAAGCAATATTATTATAAGGAATTTACATTCTACTGTAGTTCTATTAATAATGTATAATATAGTTTTCTTCATCTACTTTTTTTACCATTTACATTCTACTGTAGTTCTATTAATAAAAACATGAAAGGTAGTTCTAATCCTCTTATTGATAGATTTACATTCTACTGTAGTTCTATTAATAATCCACTGAATTCAAAGAAGAAATATAGTTTTCTCCATTTACATTCTACTGTAGTTCTATTAATAATATATTGTCTGATGAAATACTTGTAATCACAAATTGATTTACATTCTACTGTAGTTCTATTAATAACTTATCTCCTAAATTCTGATCCGTACCTGAAATAGTATTTACATTCTACTGTAGTTCTATTAATAACTATCATTTGTAATCATAGTCTTTCTAAATGTAACATTTACATTCTACTGTAGTTCTATTAATAAAAAGGCTTTGTTAGATTTAGAAAAAGTTTCATTAGAATTTACATTCTACTGTAGTTCTATTAATAATCTCTAGGACTCTTTCCCTTTGATTCCTTATTTACATTTACATTCTACTGTAGTTCTATTAATAACTTCTGTATTTAACATATCTGCATATAAGGATTGATATTTACATTCTACTGTAGTTCTATTAATAAGAGACCTACAAAGATTTAGATTTTATCTTGAATGTAAATTTACATTCTACTGTAGTTCTATTAATAAAGCTGCCAGTGTATCAAGTTTAGGATTTGAAGCTGAATTTACATTCTACTGTAGTTCTATTAATAAAAGTACATTAGGACCACTTGCTAGTGCATCAAACTCATTTACATTCTACTGTAGTTCTATTAATAAAAATTTCTCAATCATATTGTTTAATCCTTCTATGACATTTACATTCTACTGTAGTTCTATTAATAAGGGTTGTAGTAGCGACTAATCCCGAGACAGAGCCTTATTTACATTCTACTGTAGTTCTATTAATAACTTCCCAACCTATAGCGAATGGCTTAGGTTCGTCCTATTTACATTCTACTGTAGTTCTATTAATAACAGCCGCTATTGTTCCTAACAAGGGGTATCTCTTAAATTTACATTCTACTGTAGTTCTATTAATAAGTACTACGACATGCCACCAAATACACTTCCGACAAGATTTACATTCTACTGTAGTTCTATTAATAAAAATTACTACACCCTATTTTCTTGCATGGTCTTAGATTTACATTCTACTGTAGTTCTATTAATAACAGTATTTGTTACTGAAAGAAAGCCTATAAAATTTAATTTACATTCTACTGTAGTTCTATTAATAAACTTTAGACTCATTTAAGGAGATATTATCTAAAAAAATTTACATTCTACTGTAGTTCTATTAATAACCCTCAACTATCTTTATATAATTATCTAATCTATGATTTACATTCTACTGTAGTTCTATTAATAACTGCTTTCTCCATATCCTAAATCGAACCCCCCTTGATTTACATTCTACTGTAGTTCTATTAATAATTAGCAACAGAAGAAGAGTGTTATGGCATGACTCAAATTTACATTCTACTGTAGTTCTATTAATAATTTATGCTTATTTTTGCTATTCTAGTCTCTGTATTTATTTACATTCTACTGTAGTTCTATTAATAAATTATGTCATCAGTATTTTCGATTTTATGCAAGTGAATTTACATTCTACTGTAGTTCTATTAATAATACTCTTACTAATACATCTTTGTTGAAAAAGTTAATTTACATTCTACTGTAGTTCTATTAATAAGCGTGCCTTTTAACGTGCCAATTTTACTAGGTTACATACGTACTTTTTGTCAACCTAGAAATTTATTTATGAAATTAGTTTCTTTTCCTACTTATTATTCTAAAGAATTATGTTAAAAGCATTGCTTTATTGCTGTTTGTCAATCCCCTATAGTATTTACACTATTATAGGTAGACAATATATATTCTAAAAAAAATTAGATGTTTTATCATCAACAATACCTAAGTACTCCTTTTCTAACCACTTTTCATCTCTACTTCTAAATACTAATATCGAATCCTTATCCCTTCTGATATATTCATTTAATTCAGTTTTAAGCTTCATGTAATTTAATTCAGTTAAATTACCCTCAAAGACTGACTTCTGAATATGAGTTAAGTATTTCTTGCAAGTTTTAAAAGTTTTTCTTGATACTCTAGCCCCTGCATCATCTGCCAAAATATCGTATACAAGTATTATATACATTATATCACCACCATATTTTAAATCCAATATATTCTTGTTCTCCAATTATACTTTTAATAAGTTTATAGCATTCCAGTCTAATAAGGTATCTATAGGAAACATCCCTTCCTAATTCCTTATGGGATATGGTATTTTCAAGTCTTTTATCATATTCCATAAGTATCTTCCTTTTTCCTGATTCCTTTAAGTATAAGAAATTCGATTCTCTCTCAAAATCTTCTTCTGTTATTTGATTTTTATTGAGCATAGAAAATATCATTCTATCCCCTATTAAAGGCTTAAATATTTCTGCAATATCTAGAGATAATGAAAATCTTTTTGTTCCTGGCTCATGTAAAAAACTTATTGTCGGATTTAATTGCGTTTTGTATATTTCACTTAAGGTCGTAGTATAAATAAGGCTATTTACAAATGAAATAAGGGAATTAATCATATTGTCCGGTGGTCTTTTTACTCTTTTTTCAAATTGAATGTCTTGCTTTACAATATCATTCCAAATTGAATAATATGTTTTTCTAATATTACCTTCTATACCCATAATCTCATTGATAGATTTTCCATAATCTAATTTTTTAATCAGACTATCAATACTTTTCATAGACTCTTCTAAATCAATACCTCTTCCATTATAGTATCTTAAATTCCTATAAATATTAAAAGATGCAGCTTTTAATATTTCTTTAGCAATATTTAATCTTTTTTCCTCATTGTCATATGACTTAACCTGTTGTACAAGTAAATATCCACTTATATTTGTCTCTCTAGGATAATAACTACCACTATAGAATCCATAATAGTTAAATACATGTAGTATAATTCCTTTCTGGGATATGAAATTTAGTAATTTTGTATTTAAACTTACTTCTCCAAACAAATATACTTCATCAGTAACTTCAGCTTTCAGATGCTTTTCTTCTCCATCTAAATTTGTTATTATTACATTATTATCCTTCCGTTTTAAATCTCCATCTTTTAAGATATAGAATGTTTCTCCCAATACTCCACCTCCTATATATAGCAAAGTTCACAATAAGAACACTTCTTACAAAAGGCCTTATTAATAACTTCAGGAGGCAAGTCCATATTGATTATATTTTGAATTTGTCCTAATACCTCCATCAACTCCTCTTCCTCTGAAGTAGTTAGAAATATTTCTTCTCTTTTTCTCAAAAGGGGATAGTCTAGTATCCCCTTTTCTATCTTCACACCTTTACTTCTAAGAATCCAAATATAGTATTTAAGTTGCCATTTACCAGCTTCATCTAATTTCCTAGATTTTTTCACCTCATGTATAACCTTCCAATTTTTTAAAAAATCAATATTTATGGTTTCATCTATTAATATACTCTTCTTTTCTCTTCCATATGAATTTTCATCAATCAACTTTCCCATTCCTACTAATTCACTATTATGCTCCATATTCAAATCATTATTGAAATACCATAGCTTTCTTTTACATATAAAATGATAATATACCATTACTCCTGTTATTTTTTTCATTCTATCACCTTTTAATTAGAATATTTTATCTTCAGGATTTTTAGGTTCTACATTGCTCTGTTTTTTATCTTTGTAAATTACTCCAAACTCTTCATTATATTCACAATCAAATATATCTAGGATTTCATACTCAGTTATCTTTAATTGAGTCAAATGCCCCTTATCAGCCTTATATGAAGGAATAGATACAGTAAAGTCATCTAATTTAATTCTTGCTTCTAGTTTTTTCATTTTTAGCTCTTTTCTTTCTTCTATAGATATGTCTTTTGGATATTGTTCATTTAATATATTTTTATATTCTTCTATATCCTTAATATTGTCTTCATATACAGGTCTTGGTATTATGGTTTTTGATTCTATACGCCTAAATCTCTCCATAGCTTCCTTTTTAGATAATTCGTGAGCATCTATTAATTTTAAATAATCTATACTATCTCTCAGTTTTTCATAATACTTAGTTTGCTTTAAGTTTTCTGTGGTGTAAACCATATCTATTAATTTTATCTTTTCCCCTTCTGTAAGAATCCCATCTATATTTTTTAATGCATTTTTAGAAAGTTTAAATATATCTTCATCTATGACCTTTCCTATTCCTGTACATTTATAATCTCCACCATTAAATACATAACAGTTATAGCCTTCTTTATTCCAGTCTCTATCTCTATAGCATCTTCCTAGTCTTTGAAACAATCCATTTAAATCTGAAAGTTCTGTAACCAATATATCAAAATCTATATCTAAAGAAGCTTCAACTACTTGAGTTGTTATCCATATACCTTCATATTCATTTTCTTTGTTTCCAAAGTCTAAGATTTCCTTTTCTTTTATTTTCCTATCCTTTTTTATAAATCTACTATGAAATAAATATAGGCTACTGGTAATATCTTCATCCTTAGACAACTCTTGATATATTCTTTGTGCTTCTTTTACAGTATTACATATGACTAAAACCTTGTTGTTTTTGTATAATTTTTTTACAAACTCCGAATTAAGCTTTTCTTTTATTACATTTAAACTATGCCTTATTCTGCTATTGGTAAATGGCTCTGGTCTTTTAAATTTTATTTTCTCTTCTTCTAATAAATCTACAAATATTTCAGGTAAGGTGGCAGTTAAAATAGCAAATTTTCCACCTATTTTATCTATATAGGACAATCCCACAACCAAATATGCTAATAATTCTGATGAATACATCTGCACCTCATCTATCACTACCTTAGAATAAGCCAAAGTAGATAGTTTAGGCTCAAACCCTCTATATCTATATACAAAATCAAATATCTGATCTATTGTACATACTGTCAAAGGTAGAGATAGTTGTCTGGTCTTGTTATAGTATTGATCAAAATCTATTTCTTCTTTTTTATCTAAATATTCCTTTTTAATATCTGAGTGCAGAAGCCCAACCTTATCCTCATAATCATTAATAACTATTTTCTCTATTATCCTTTTATATATGGCATTTATAGCAGTTTTAAGAGGAAGTGTAAAGAATCCTTTATTGTTAGCTATCCATAATAAACCTGCTTCCGTTTTTCCCATGCCTGTCTGTGCTACTATAATAAGGTTATCATCTCTATTTTTTATCATATATTTTTGAAGTTTATTCCACTCAGCATTAGGATTTATTTCTTTAAATTTTTTTAATAAATTTTCTTCCAAATTTCCTAGTAAAAATTCATTTTGCTTTTCAACATCAATTCCTCCACTGGCTGCATAATCTATTCTATTAAGCATTCCTTTTATCATTACATAATCAAAAAAGAGATTTTCATTTTGGTTATCCTCATCGTTTTCATCATCTTCATAAATTCTATTTTTAGAAAAATATTTTTTGCTTAAAAGCTTTACATCTACATTTTCTAATCTTTCATAATTAAAGTTAATTGCATCTTCTCGCATTGATTCTATTTCTCTTTTTAATGTATTACTGTCAAAATTAAAATCTCTTTCATGGTGATAAGCTATTGCATGGGCAAGCAACTTTATTCTTTCTTTTGTATATCCTTTAGATTCTAATTTTTTAGGTTCTATAAAGCCTAAACTTAGTATCCCATGTGGAATCTCATCTTGATGTCTTCTAATTCCTTCTATCTTTTCTTGAAATTTTCTATTCATTTTCCCTAAATCATGATATAAACATGCCAAGTATAATATATCCCAATCTACATTGAGATTAGGATATATTTTTTTAAATAAATTATAATTATCTATCAATTTTTCAGTATGCTCTATAATCGTTTCTTTGGGATTTGATTTTGCTAAATAATTGTTCACTTAAACACCCCTATTTCAAGCATTAAAAACAATATTATTATCTATATCTCTCATTACAGTTTCACTTTGGATAGCAGTTATGCGAGAAGAATATAATACATCTATTTTATTCCATTCTCTAAATATTTTAGGTGAGGTAGCTGTTCCATAATTCTCTGATTTATTATAATTCTTTGTAATTTTATACCTAGTTCCGCTACCTTTTACTTCCTCTATATCTTCTACTATAATAGATTCATCTCTTATCATACTTAATGGAATATAAGCTGTATAATCTCTATCTAATTCAATATCTTCTTCTAATTCTTCCTCAAATATGTCTACTACTTTAACTTCTTCAATAACTGCCAAATCCTCTCTTCTGCCTAATGAAGGATATTCTCTAGGATATATAAAGGCTTGTTCGATTTCCTCCACTAAACTTTGATCTTTTGGAATAATATGAATCAATAACTTTACATCAACCAATAATTCTATTGTAGAAATACCCCTGCTTATTCCAAATTCTCCCGCTTTTAATTGATGTCTCGTTGCATCAAACTTCATTCCATTTTTAAATTCATATCTAGTATACAAATCATTTACCTTTGAATTATATTTGCCTTGTATGCTAATTTCCATTTCCTTATATTCATCATAATTACATAAACCATGAACCATTCCTATCACTGTTGAATATGGCGGCAGAGGATAAGTTTCTTTAAGTTGAAAGCTTGTTGGTTTTTTATAATTAACCATATTTTGATATAATTTTAATCTAACTGCCTTCTTATTTTCCTTCATAATAATCTTTCACCTTGCTTTTTAGCCCATTGAAAAATTCAGGCATAGTCAATGAATTTAATTTTTCTTTTATCTCATTATCATTATTAAATTTACCTTCAATTAGTCCACAACTTGTATCTTCTTTTATAGAGTCAAACATAACTCCTTCAATTTGTTTAACTACTAATCTATTATCTTTTACATCTAGTACATTTTCAAATATAGGATTTTTTATATCATAAACTCCACCTATGGCGAATAAAGGTTTTAAATCTTCTCTTCTACCTCTAATATCTCTATATAGGAAAGCTATTGTATCTAATAATTTATAAACTCTTCTTATTTTTTCTTCATTATTAAGTTCAATAGAATATACTTCATCTATTCCTATTTGATCTAAATCTATAACTAATGTATATCTATAATAGGATCTATGGATCTCAGATTGAGCTATATTCATGTTTTCATTTATTCTATCTGCCAATCCTTTATTTGTTAAAAAATCTAAGTCTCCCTTGAAAGTTTCTAAAGATATAGCATTAGATAATCTCACCTTTGCTGTTCTTTTCTTCCCACCTGAACCCTTTTCTGTTTTTAAATATCCAAAAAAATCTATCTCCGGATAATCTTTAATAGTTGATGCTTCTGCAAATTGAATTACTTTTTTCTCTCCACTACCCTCTGCTTTTACTGTTGCAAGTTCTTCTCCCAGTTGTTCACATATATTGTATCTAATTGCCTGTCTTGAAATATAAGTATACTGTTCACCTTTATCTCTAGTAAGCTTTTTTAGAGATGCTACATTTCCAACTCCCTCACCATAGTTTGCACTTTCTGCCTCAAATATCATAGATATTGATAATCCTTTTGGTTTTAAATTATTTTTCATCTTCTTTTCCTCCATTCTCATCTTCTATAATTCCAGATACAAATGCATATCCAATAGTTTTAAACTTCTCCTCATCCTTCAATGCATCTAAAAACACTTCCGGTACTGATGATTTTACATATAAATAACAGTTCAATAATGTATCCATAAAACTATCAACATTATTGGTTTTTAATGAATTTAATAATCTATAGGAGACTCCGCTTAACTTATCCTTTGCTCCTTTATTTCTATATTTTTCCCTTAACTTTTCTCCAGCATTATTTCCTTCTTTAACTATATCCTTATAAATCCCCTTCATATAACCTACCTCCTTTAAAAATCTCATATTAATCTTTAAAATTTTAATTATATGACTTTTATGATAGTAACTTTCCTTTGGTTGTGATAGCTTATAGTAAAGTAATTTTTGAACTAATGTAAACATATTCTGACTATTAAGCAATCTATCTATAACTAATTCATATACATTAAAATAAGTGTTAATCTCTTTAAATCCACAATTAATTAATTTATCCAAATCACCTCTAGAAGCTTTAATTACTTGCAAAGATTTCTTTGATAGGATATTAAACTTATATTTTTCATCTTCATACCTAATTAACTGAATATCAGCTAACTCATATTTTATTTTATCATTATACTCCTCGCTAATTGATTCTACTAAAGCCTTATAAGTTATTTTTCTATCCTCTGTATGTTCTATATAAATTTCTCTATAAACTTTTTCATTTACCTTTATTGCATTTTTCATACTGGAATTATCATTTATATATATTCCTTTATTGTAAAGATAAGTAACTCCTGCTGGAACACAAGAATATACTAGTTTACATATAGGACAAACTGCAATATCATTTTGAAAATTCCATACATGAGAAGATTTTCTACTTACATCAAATCCTGTTGCCGTTAGAAAACTAAGATCATTTCCAAGATCTTTCATTTCTCTATTACAAGAGAAGCAATTATACTTAAACTTAGATTTATCTATTTCTAAGTACTCTGATATAGGTTGAATAAAATAGTTTTTATAATCTATATACATATCTTTCTCTTTTGTCTGAGGATTTAAAAGGCATACTCCATTCCATCCATTTTTTATTACTGTATACATGACGTTCTTTGCACCTATATATTTTTTAGATTCACCTAATTTCATGTATTCAATTATCTCTTTTAATAATGAAAATGTATCTTTAATTTCTAGCATTACTTCATTTATATCTTGTTTCTTCTTTAAATTAATTTTTTTAGACTTCTTTTCTAAATCTAAAATATTAAAATCTGAACTTATTAACTCATAGGCTGATTTATAGCTATTACTCTTCAGATATTTTTTTATTACATCTACTATATAATCATTAAGAGTTTCTAAGTTTTTTTCATTAAATTCTTCAAACTTGTTTTCTTCATGATATAAAATAAATTTCTCAAATGATATAATTTTATTAATTGATAGTATTTCTTCATATTTATCTATAAAATATTCAAAATACTTTCTTTCAAAATCAATCAAATAATCATAATCAAATTCTATAGAATTACCTTTTATAGTAACTTTATCTTTAGCATAGTCTAGTATATTATAAAGTCCTACTAATCCACTATTATAAAGCCAATCCTCCATTTGTAATACTAGCTTCTCCTCCACCTAATCACCTCCTACATTAAATCTACCATTCCAAAACCACTACTTTTCCTTGAACCAACTCCTGCTTTATACAAATAGTCTAAAATATATGGTTTAGCTTGTACCTTTATCCTACATATATTAGATAGTACCTCTATTTCATAGTGTTTTACTTTTACCTCTTTACTTCTTCCTAATACTTCAACTTTTATCTCCTCAATATCTAGCTTTCTTTCTTCACCAAAATTATCTAATAACTGATATTTGAGATTACTAATAAAGATTTCTTTTCCCTCTTCTTCATTTAAGGAATAATACCAAGTCTTTTTGTTATTACCCTTATGTTCCCTAACAACTATGGGAGACATAGTAGAATAAACAGCATAATCATTAGTTATGGGTTTTTCTTTATTCATATTTATATTACGCACTGTTATAGAGTTACCTTTAATATTGTATAGTTTTCCTCTATTGGCTAAAATAGCGTTATAGAAAAAAATTGAATCCTTCATATCAGCAGTAGAAAAATTTAAGATT
Organism: Tissierella pigra; assembly: GCF_009695605.1. Taxonomy (GTDB): domain Bacteria; phylum Bacillota; class Clostridia; order Tissierellales; family Tissierellaceae; genus Tissierella; species Tissierella pigra. The sequence goes on along the minus strand of NZ_VUNQ01000004.1, from coordinate 13,485 downwards.
ATCTTTTTTTCAGGAATTATTATTTCTTCTCTAGTAAATTTACAGTTTGGCATATACAAGGAGAAAGTAAAGTCTTTGACTTTGTTTTCTTCACTTTTATATAAGGATTCATAATATTTTTTGTCATAGGACTCATAAATATGTTTTAGAAAAGAAAGGATTATTCTATTCTTGTCTTTTGGTATATTTTCATTGGATAGAACTAGCTCAACATTGTATCTCATATTTTCGCCCCTTTAAAATTTTATTTATTAAAAAGCTGTAACAGCTCAAATTTCAATTTTAAATTGTTACAGCTTTTATAATTGTCTTTCTCTAGATAAACTGTATTATGTTAAACAATTTATATCTATACTAACAATAAATTTAATTATTAATTTGAATCTATTTAAAATCATATTCCAATTTACACCTCCTTAATTAGTTTATATCATTAGTTATTATGTTCCTATTTTCTATATTTATTCCCCTCATGTTTGCTATTATAGTTTTCCATTATTATATTTAATATTCTACTTATGAAATTGAAATTTTTGGTAATAATGTAGAATAAATCTTAATAGAACCAGCCTTAGTGGAATGTAAATTCATGTTTGCTTTTAATACCCTTTAATAGAACTATATTAGAAAACCTTTCCTTACCAATGAATGTTATTACATTAATAATATCATTCATTGATGCAAGTATTGGTATCCAATCCGTAAGTATTTTGTAATTTTCTTATTTCTTTAATTACATCTTCTTTTAATCTCTGTGGTTCTAGCACTTCTACTTTACTCCCCATACCTAAAACCCATGTCTTAACCTCTTCATACCCCTTTAAATCTGCTTCAAATATTATATTTTCTTCATCTATTTCGATTATCTTTTGACTCAAAGAATATTGTCTTTCTTTAACTAGCTGACTCATAGGATATGATATTTTAAGTTTTAGGTGAAAAATATCATCATCAATTATTCCAAATGATTTTCTCATTATATTTTTAATATCATATTCTATATTAATTGAAAATTTTTGTTCTAAAACTTTAACTTCAATTATTCTAGATAATTTAAAATGTCGTACTTCTTTCCTCATTTCACAATATCCAAAAAAATATGTAGCCCCATCATGATCGAAAGTTCCATAAGGATGAACTATACGAATACTTTTTTTCATACCTGTACCGATTGAACCATAAGACATCCTAATTTTCTTTTTATTAATTATCCCTTTAGTGATTATATTCCAAAACTCTGCTTCTCTTTCTTTCATATGGACGGGTTTTAAATTATCTTTATTGAAATAATCTATATGGATAAAATCTCTTTTTATATTCAAAATCTTATTTGCTAATGTTTCAAAATCAAGTGAGAAAACATGACTTCCACTTTTAATAATTTCATTAGCCATTTTCAATGCTTCCAGTTCTTCTTCTCTTATTCCTAGAGCCTTTAAATCTATTCTATTTTCTAAATAATATCCCCCATATCTTCCACTCTTTGATCCTATGTAAATACCCGCATCTTCCAAATCTTTTTTGTATCCTTTAATGGTTCTGGGACTCACTTCAAGTATTTCAGCTAATTCCTCCACCTTAATCAATCTCCTACCTTGCATAAGCATATACATAGTTAATACATTTGATAATCTTGACATGGTAACTCCCCCTTAAAACTTAAAAGTATTACTAATATTACATTCCACATCTATCCCTAAAATCCTTCTTTATTTTACAAATAATTCCATTTACAGCACCCTAGACATAAAAAACTAGAGAGTCCATAACAAACTCTCTAGTCCCAATCTTCTATCTCATATTAAATATGCTCGAATCTACCTGTGAAGAACCTTAATACTGGTGGTTCATAAGTGAATTTCAAGCCCTTTATTTCATCTCTTCTCTTATATGTTGCAATTATGGCTTCTGCAACATAATCTAAATGTGCATAGCTGTAAACTCTTCTTGGTATTGTCAATCTTACTAGCTCTAATTTAGGGAAGTATTCATTTCCTTCCTTATCTCTACCAGCAGAAATATTTCCTCTTTCCATTGTTCTGACACCTGACTGGATGAAGATTTCAGCTGCTAAAACTTGAGCTGGATATTCAGATTGTGGAATATGTGGTAAGAATGCTCTAGCATCTAAGAATACTGCGTGACCCCCTATTGGTCTAACTATTGGTACACCAGCTTCAATTAATTTATTTCCTAAATATTCAACTTGCTCAACTCTATGTTTAATATAATTGAAATCTAAAGCTTCCTTAAGTCCAATTGCAAAAGCCTCCATATCTCTACCAGTCATACCACCATAGCTTGGCATTCCCTCATAAACTACTACTAACGCCGAAGCTTTGAAATATAGATCATCTTCATTCATAGCTAAGAACCCACCTATATTTACAATACCGTCTTTTTTACCTGACATAGTAGCTCCATCAGCATAGGAGAACATTTCCTTAACAATTTCTGCAATAGATTTATCTGCATATCCTTCTTCTCTTACTTTAATGAAATAAGCATTTTCCACATATCTGGTACAGTCAAACATTACTCTGATTCCATGTTTCTTGGATAAGGCATGAACTTCCCTTAGATTCTGCATACTAACCGGCTGCCCACCAGCTAAATTAACTGTTACACCAACACAGATATAAGGAATATTTTCAGCTCCAACTTTATTAATTAAATCCTCATATTTTTTAATATCTATATTTCCTTTAAAATGTACATCTTCTTTATCTGAGATATGAGCTTCGTCAATTATAACATCTACAAAAGTACCACCGTTCATTTCTTGATGAGCTCTAGTAGTTGTAAAGTACATATTACCTGGAATATAAGTATTTGGCCTAACTAATATTTGTGATAATAGATTTTCTGCACCTCTGCCTTGATGCGTTGGAACAACATGCTTAAATCCCATTATATCCTGTACAGTCTTTTGTAAATGATAGAAATTTTCACTTCCTGCATAGGCCTCATCGCCCATCATAAGCCCAGCCCATTGTCTATCACTCATGGCATTTGTTCCACTGTCTGTTAATAGGTCAATATATACATCCCTTGAATTAAGTAAGAAAGTATTGTAACCTGCTCTTTCAATGGCCTCAATTCTTTCCTCCTTCGGTAAAATTCTCAGTGGTTCTACCATCTTCACTTTGTATGGTTCTGGCATATATTTTTTATCCATATACTACTCCCCCTTATTTTAAAATCTATCTTAATAATATAGTTATTAGCAATTTTAATGCCAATATTAAAATCTGGGGAATATCTATAATATTGTTACTCTAACAAGCTAAATATAATTCCAATTGTAAATAATGTTTACAACTGGAATTATATTTTACATTTTTGTAAATATTATTTACAGTCTTCATGTTCCTTAATACGTTTAATAACAGTAGTATGGGATATATTTAAAGCCTTTGCAATCTCCCTTGATGAATTAAACTGCTTTCTTGCTTTTATAATATGGTTATATTCAACAGCCTTAATTATTTCTGGTAGATTTACAGGAAATTCAATATTCTCTTCATTATAAATTATCTTTTCTGTTTCATATGAATCAAATTTATTAGCAATCAATAAATGTTTAACATCTATTGAATCCTCTGCAAATATTACAGCTCTTTCCATAACATTTTGTAGTTCCCTTATATTTCCAGGCCAAGAATATTCCTGCAATCTTTCTAAGGCATCTTCAGTTATTTTTAATCTTGGTTTATCTGCACTTTCTCCTAAAAGCTTTGTAAAATATTTTGCAAGTATTGATATATCATCTTTTCTTTCCCTCAATGGTGGTATATTAACAGGTATAACATTTAATCTATAATATAAATCCTCCCTAAAAGTCTTTTCACTTACCATGGCAGATAAATTTCTGTGAGTTGCAGAAATTATTCTTACATCAATGAGTATTTCCTTTGTTCCACCTATTCTTCGTATTTGTCTTTCTTGTATGGCTCTTAGTATCTTTGCCTGTAAATGAATAGGTAGTTCTCCTATCTCATCTAGAAATATACTTCCTCCAGTGGCCAATTCAAAGAGTCCTTGCTTCCCTGTATTCGCACCTGTAAAAGCACCTTTTTCATAACCAAAAAACTCCGATTCCAAAAGAGCATCTGGTACAGCAGAGCAATTAACTGCTACAAATGGACCATTTCCTCTTCTGCTATTTAAATGAATTGCTCTGGCAAATAACTCCTTCCCCGTGCCTGACTCTCCTAATATCATTATATTTGCCTCTGCTACTGAAACTGACTTAGCTAATGAAATGGTGTTCTTTATACTATCTGATTCTCCGATTATATCTTCAAAACTTATCATAGAAGGCCTCGAAATAGTTTGAATCAGCCTTCTAACATCATCCATTTCTTTAAAAATCAAAAGAGCCCCCATCTTAATGCCTAAATTATTTTTTATAAGTTTAATATTTAGTATAAGATTTACCTTTTTATTTCTAATCATTGTACTTACTTCAATATTAGCTTTATCATCTATATCCACATTTGGATTATATACTTCTTTTGGTATTATGAGATTTATATTAGTATCCTTATCCTTGGGTTCAATATTAAATAATTTACTGGCCTTAGAATTGTAATATTCAATATTTCCTTGTTTATTTACTGCAATAATGCCATCTGTCATACTATTTATTACTATCTGAAGTTCCTTAGCTGCTTTTTCCGAGTCCATCATATCCAGCTCTGTTATATCTAAAATTTCCTTAATCTCATTTTTTATCCATCTCTTAAACTCATCCCATTCTATACCTTCCCATTCAACTTTAACAGAAATATAAGGGGGATTTATCTCCATAGTAATAATATTCATTTCTTTTGAAGCCAAGGCAGCTAATATTTTTTGAGCCATACCTACTTTATTTTCTTTAACTAAAAATTTTATCTTTTTGCTATTCAAGATTTTCACCTCTCTATCAGCAACTTTTATTTCATTTTTATAAAAGGACATAATATGAAGCTTAATTAAATTTAAGTCAGACCTCAAAATAATCTAAAAACTTAATAAATAGCCTATTATTCTTAATGGGAAATGTTCAAGTTTTAGTATATAAACCACGGGGTTAAACCCCGTGGTTTATATTATAGTTCCTGAGTTTCTAATATTAGTATGCTATCTCCAAATTTTTCGTCTAGCTCCTTTAATTTCATCTCTTCACTATCCCCATAAGATTTTGATATTTCTACAATACCTAAACTATAACCCTCTTCTATTTTTTGTAAAATCGTTTCTTTAAACCATTTATGGTAAAGACCAGTTCTAAATGATAATCCAGAAGAACTTTTATCCATACCATAGTTTTCTTCTATTTCCTCTTTGCTCCTAATATTAGATATAAAATAATAGTGCAATTCATTCTCCATTTCCTCTGTTAAGTCCTTATAAGCCACTAATAATACCTTGTACTTTGCATCTTGTGATTCTTTTTTTCCCAACATTTCAATCCCCCCAATATTTCATACTTTAATCCTATTATATACAAAAATTTATAATCTTCAAATATTATAAATAATTCCCCTTATAAATTTATAAACTCATAAGGGAAATTATCCTTTTCATCTTATCATATCTCTTACTTGTGCTACGTCCTTATCTCCTCTACCAGAAAGGTTTATTATTATAATATTATCCTTGTCCAAAGTCTGAGCCAACTTCATTCCATAGGCTATGGCATGGGAAGATTCTAAAGCTGGAATTATTCCCTCTGTTTTTGATAACTTAAAGAAAGCATCTAAGGCTTCTTTATCAGTTACAGATTTATATTCTGCTCTTTTAATCTCATTATAATAGCTATGTTCCGGTCCTACTCCAGGATAATCTAGTCCTGCAGCAATGGAATGGGTACTATGATCTAGTAAATAACATTTGAAACCATGTATTAGCCCCATATTACCTCTACATATACTAGCCGCATGCTCTTTAGTATCTATCCCTTTTCCAGCTGGTTCTACTCCTATCATCTTCACTTCTTTATCATCATAGAAAGGCGAAAATAAACCTATGGCATTACTGCCTCCTCCAACACAGGCTACTACATAATTAGGTAATCTTCCTTCCTTTTCTAATATCTGTTTTCTTGCTTCTTTTCCTATTACGGATTGGAATGTCCTTACTATCATTGGGAATGGATGAGGTCCTACTGCTGAACCAAGAAGATAGAAAGTATTATCCTTATTTTCTACATAATCCCCTAATGCTTTATCTACTGCTTCTTTTAATGTTTTATTTCCTTCCTCAACTGCCACTACCTTTGCTCCTAACATTTCCATTCTGAAAACATTTAGCTCTTGCCTTTTAGTATCTTCAGCCCCCATATAAATTGTACAATCCAGTCCAAGCAAAGCACATACTGTCGCTGTAGCAACTCCATGCTGTCCTGCTCCAGTTTCTGCTATTACTCTCTTTTTTCCCATTCTTTTAGCAAGTAACCCTTGTCCTATGGCATTGTTAATCTTGTGAGCTCCTGTATGATTTAGATCTTCCCTCTTTAGATAAATCTTAGCTCCTTCTATTTCTTCTGTTAGTCTTTCTGCAAAATATAGTGGATTTTCTCTGCCTACATATTCCTTTAAATAATAACCTAGTTCTTTCAAAAACTCTTCATCTTCCATAGCATTATAGAATTCTTTTTCCAATTCATCTAATACTACTTTCAATTCTTCTGGTACATAAGCCCCGCCAAATTCTCCAAATAATCCATTTTCTCTTTTCATCCTTCTTCCTCCTAGATTAAATTTAAATACAAAAAAACCTCCATCCTCAATAGGACGAAGGTTGAATTCGCGGTGCCACCTAAATTATGCAAAAATGCATCTCTCTTAATGGGATACTAACATATCCTGTCCTTAGTTAACGGTAGGCTTCCGGCACGGGGTACTCTCCATAGATTTCCACCAGCTTCTACAAAGTCCATTCGTTAAATCCTTCTTTGCCAAAGTCCCACCAATCTTTAGCTCTCTGTGAAAGATAAGAATTAACTACTCTTCTTTGTCTTCGAATTTATTCTTGTATTTCAAGAAAGTATATCAGATGCAAAATAAATTTGCAATAGGAAAATAAAGTATTTATATAATATAATTTGTTGAAGTGTCTCTTTATTTGTGATATTATTAACATATACGTTAGTTATTCCCATAATTTTATGATAATAGGAGGTATTTTATGAAATTAAAAGATAAAGTAGCTATTGTAACGGGTGCTAGTGCAGGTATGGGTAAAGATATAGCTTATTATTTTGCTAAAGAAGGTGCTACTGTATATGCCGTAGCTAGAAGAATAGAAAGACTTGAAGAATTAGCAAATAGCTCCAAAGATTTAGAAGGAAAAATAATACCTATTGTCGCTGATTTAATGTGTAAAGAATCCACAGAAAACATGGTTGAAAAAGCTTATAAAGAATCGGGAAGACTAGATATTTTAGTTAATAATGCAGGAATAATGGACGATTTCAGTCCTGTTGGCGAAGTAAAAGATGAAATGATTGAAAAAGTTTTCAACTTAAATGTATATTCACCTTTCTACTCCATGAGAAAAGCTGTAGAAATTTTCTTAGCTAATGGCGGTGGAAATATTATAAATATTGCGTCCATAGGTGGTTTATTTGGTTCTAGAGCTGGAGCAGCATATACTGCATCAAAACATGCTTTAATAGGTCTAACAAAAAATACTGCTTTTATGTATTCTAAGAAAAATATTAGATGTAACGCTATATGTCCTGGTGGAATTGAAACGGAAATAGGCACAGGAGAATTTATGAAAAACATAAATATGGAAGGAATGAATATGGCAACATCAGGTGCAGCTGGCAATCCAAGAACTGGAAAAGGCAGTGAAATTGCAACAGTTGCAGTATTCTTGGCAAGTGAGGATGCAAGCTATGTAAACGGACAATGTATAGCAGTTGATGGAGGATGGACTGCATATTAATAAAATTAGGGAACGCCAAGGCGTTCCCTATAATTTATTAATGATATAATCTAAATCCTTCCATTCCAATACAGTATATCCTTAATCATATCTTCCCTTATTTCCCATATATTTGCCTGTACATCAAATATGTTCCAATCTGAGATTTCAAATACTCTCATCCAGCTGTCCATTACTCTTTTCTTTTCTAAAGGATAAAAGTTTGCATACTTTCCTTCTATAAAAGAAAATGAATTTTTAAATCCCTTTCTCTCCATATCCTTTATATAATCTTTTTCGTCTTCTTCATCTTTAGGAATATAAAGATGATTTAATACATAATCCCACTTTCTTCCATCAAAGTATATAACTTCAGCTTTATCTACTTCTAATACATATATTACAGTACCTTCCATAGGCTTTAGCATATTTTCTTCACTTATTGAACACCATATTGGAAACTCTACATCTTCTGGTTTGGGAACTATTTTACTAGCTTTGTCTACAAACCATTGATAAAGACTTATATAATACATAGCAATATCTTGAAATTGTTCTTCTATATATCGCTTTTTGATTCTATGTAAACCATTTTTCCTAATATCTTCGAGGCTTCTAATGTCTTGCCTAGTCCAAAGTCTTACTTTCTTAGAATTTCTTTGCAGGTTCTCCATTATTCTATCTCCCCCTAAATGTAATAATACTTCCAATCTGATAGTTCTCTAATATATCTATAGTTTTTATTATATCATTATCTAAGGCTATTTTATTCGTTCTATTAATACAAATACTTTATTTTTTACAAATATATTTTGTCTACTAACTATCAAGCTTATCACCTACTCAATCCATATTACATATACTATTAAAAAGCCAATGAAAGGAAGGATATAATGGATAACAACTATAATCCATATAATCAACAAAATAACAATAATTCCATGTATAATAATCACCTAGGATATTCATCTCCTTGCTGTAATAGACCACCAGTAATGCCTCCCAATTGCTGGGAAAGATGTATTGATTTAAGTGACTACGGTCCAAACCCCTATGTAGTTAATATTGAAGAAGCTACAAGACAAAACTATAATTATCGAGCTACTTTATGGACAGGAAATTATTTACAACTTACTGTAATGAGTATTAATCCTAGAGATGATATAGGTTTAGAAATCCATACTGACCATGATCAATTTATACGAATCGAGGAAGGTCAAGGTCTTGTTTTAATGGGAGATAGTAGAGATAATTTGTACTTTCAAGAAAAGGTCTATGATGGTTATGTAATATTTATACCTGCTGGTAAATGGCATAATGTAATTAATATAGGCTGCGTTCCTCTTAAATTATATGCTATTTATGCACCTCCTGAACATCCTCATGGCACTATCCATAAGACTAAAGAAGATGCCATGAAATCTAATATATACTAGCTCATACAAAAAGCTCCTTTCCATATTGAGAAAAGAGCTTTTTTATTTATAACTATATTTATTTCTTAATTTCCTTAAACATTTCTGCTTGTTTTTTGATACCTACTTCAGTAGCAAAACGTTCAATACTAGATGCACCAAAGAAACCATCTACACCTTTAGTTCTTTGAAGAACATAAGCTGCATCCTCTGGTTCAGCAATAGGTCCTCCATGACAAAGTATCATAATATCAGGGTTTACAGATTTACCTGCATCACAAATTTCCTGCACTTTCTTTACTGCATCATCTAAGGTCAAAGCTGTTTTTGCTCCAATTGTTCCCTTTGTTGTAAGACCCATATGGGCAACTAAAATATCTGCTCCTGCCTCTGCCATTTTCTTAGCTTGTTCAGTATCAAATACATATGGTGTAGTTAATAAATCTAATTCATGAGCCTTTCTTATCATATCTACTTCAAGGTCATATCCCATACCTGTTTCTTCTAAATTTTGTCTAAATACTCCATCTATTAGTCCTACAGTCGGAAAGTTTTGAACTCCTGCAAATCCCTGTTCCTTTAATTGTTTTAAAAATACATCCATAATACGGAAAGGGTCAGTACCACAAACTCCAGCAAGAACAGGAGTTTCTTTAACTACAGGTAAAACTTCGTTTCCCATATCCACTACAATTTGATTTGCATCTCCGTAGGAAAGAAGTCCTGCCAGTGACCCACGTCCTGCCATTCTATATCTTCCTGAATTATATATAATAATTAAATCTACTCCACCAGCTTCTCCACTTTTTGCAGATATACCTGTACCTGCTCCTGCCCCTAAAATAATATTTCCCTTTGTTACCTCATCTTTTAGTTTCTTGAGTATCTCAATTCTAGACATATATATTCCTCCAATATTATTTGTTATTCCTCATTAGTTCTATTAGCTTCTTAGCTGCTGTTTCTGCAAATTCTCTATCATTAATATTAAAATCTAATTCAATTAATTCTATTTTATCTTTATCAATATTATCTCTTATGGTATCAAATAACATTTTATCTTCTTTTGGTCCATAGAAAGGCTGCCCTTCTGCATCAATCATAGATACTCCTTTAAGAGGAATCATTAAGGTTGTGGAACCATTTGTCTCATTTAATTTTTCAGAGATTATTTCTCCTAATCTCTTATTTTCATCTATAGTAGTACGCATCAAGGTTACAGTAGGATTATGTTTGTAAAAGTTTCTTCCATCAAATTCTTTAGGCACAGTATCCATAGGCCCAAAGTTTACCATATCCAATGCCCCAAGAGATACAACCTGTGGGACTTTATTTCTTCCTGCTGCTTCCAATCTATGAGGTCCAGCAGCTAAAACTCCTCCCACTAATTCATCACACCACTCCGTTGTGGTTAAATCAAGTACCCCATCAAAAAATCCATCCTCTATAAGTCTTTCCATAGTCCTTCCACCTGTACCCGTTGCATGGAATACCAATACTTCATATTCTTCTTTTTCTAAATATTCTCTAGCCATATCTACACAAGGAGTAGTTACTCCAAACATAGTAGCTGCAATTAAAGGTTTTTTATCAATCTTCTCCTTATGTTCAAAATTTACCATACCTGCAATTGCAAAAGCAGCATTTGTAAATATCTTAGTGGAAATTGAATTCAGTCCTGATACATCAACAATTGAAGGATACATCATAATATCACTAGTTCCAACATATTGCTGAGTATTACCTGATGCAACTGTAGACACCATGACTTTAGGTACTCCTATTGGCAATGCTCTCATACCAGGAGTCACTAAAGATGTCCCTCCAGTTCCTCCAAGAGAAATTATTCCATGAAATTTTCCTTCTGCATATAATCTAGGAATTAATTTCTCCATTCCCTTTGATAATATTTCAGTTCCCAATGCCCTATCTTTTTTAGCTGCAATCTCTTTAATATCAACTCCTACTTCTTTTGCGACTTCTTCATTAGATATATCTGTTTCAAAAATAGGCTCAAATACACCACAATGTATTGTAAGGGTTTTTAAACCTAATTCTTCTAAAACATTCTTTACATAAGCAAATTCTTTACCTTTAGAGTCAAAAGTCCCTGCAATTGCAATAGTTTTCATTAAAAAACTCCTTTCCATTTTAAATTTATTATTATAGATTATACCCTAAATATACATTAGATTATAAAATAATAGATGTACTCCAAAATTTTCCAGAAGCTTTTATTTAATCACAATTATAAGTACCTTCTTCATCTTAGTTACTCTCCGCAAAATAGCCTATCAAACTTTCCTTGTATTCTCTCTTTTCTCTTATCAGTTTCATCTTTTTCTATAGTAATACTTATAATATCTCCTTCCTTGGCTTCCTCTGGAATTATAATTCTTGGGATTTCTATTGTATCTTTATTTTCCAGTTCAACTATTGCAAAATCCTCTTCAAATCTATCAATAGTAAATTTCATCTAATCACCCCTAGTCATTAAATCTAAATATCTCTTTACCAGCCTCATCATAAAGTACAGCAGGATCACTTTTTGTATTGTTCCATATATTAGTACTTCCCCAATCTAAATCTCCTTCCTTGTTACCGCTAGTTACTGTAACTACTTCTCCCCCCTTTAGGACATACTTAGGAAATATATATTCTTGATTACCTGTTACAGAAAGAAGTTTCCATCCTTCTAAATTAATCTCATCCTTTGAATTATTCTTTATAGTTACTATTTCTTCTATTTTATCTACATTGCTTATTACTACATCTGGCTTATTAACGGGAGAATTGTTATTAAGAACTATTTCCTTATGATTGAACTCTAAACTCTTTCCATTACTTTTAATTATTATCGTCCCTTGCAAATCTGTTCTACATATATCTATATTCTTTTCTGTTAGTCTTTCTATTATTTCCTTATGAGGATGTCCATAACTATTTCCAGTTTCTGAAGATATTACTGCAATATAAGGGTCAACTGCGTCTAAAAATTCTTGTGATGTTGATGTTACACTACCATGGTGTCCAACTTTAAGTACATCTGATTTTAATAGATTTCTATTACTTTTTAACATTTCCTTTTCCGATAGTGCCTCTGCATCTCCTGTAAATAGAAAAGAAGTCTCTCCATCTATAAGTTTTACTACAACTGAATAATCATTTAAACTTTCATAACTCTCTCCATTAGGTGCAAGGACAATAAATTCTGCACCATTTAAAGTATATCTGTCTCCAACTTTGGGTTTTGTAATCTTTAATCCCTTTTTATCTATACTATCTAATACATCTTCAAAGGTCTTTGTGTTGGATATGGCATTTGGCATAATTAGTTTATCAATATCTAAATTATCTATTACATCATCTAATCCACCTATATGGTCTGCATGAGGGTGTGTTCCTATTACATAATTTAGTTTACTTACATTCTGATTTTTAATATATTCTACAACGGTTTTTCCATCTTTATTGTTACCAGCATCAATTAACATGGCTTCTTGTCCCTTTTTTATAAAAATGGAATCTGCTTGTCCCACATCAATAAAGTGTATCTCTAGAATATCACCTGTATTAGAATCTAAATTAGTATCTATAATATCTTCACAACCCATTAGAGAAAATATCATAATCATTATAAATACAAACATACTAGCCTTTTTAAAATTTTTCATATTAATACCTCACTTCCTTATTCTTTGCTAAATAGTAAACTTTAACTCATTTTTATTTATATAATAATTATATCATAGATGTAATTATTATGATTTGATATATCTATAAATTACCTTGTATTAGAACTTATTTTTCGTACAAAATAAAAGTAAATAAAAAGAGGTGATTTTAATGCCAAAACCAATAGATAGAAACGCTAGTATAGCTTTAGATCAAATGAAAGCAGAAATTGCTAATGAATTAGATGCTGATTTAACTGATAAAGAAACTTTAGATGGTACTATGACTGTGAATTTAGTAGAAAGAGCTGAAAGAAAACTTAATAATAAGGAAGAATAGTTATAATTTAAGGTAGTGTAAAATAATCTGTGCTTTTACGAAATAAAATTCTCTTTTCTGGCAAGAATCAAAATATGATTTGAACCAGAAAGGAGAATTTTTTATGTCAACATTACCAAAAGAAGTTTTAAGAAAT
>NZ_VUNQ01000039.1 GCF_009695605.1 Tissierella pigra | reverse complement strand
TATTTCTTAAAATTTCTTTTGGTAATGTTGACATAAAAAATTCTCCTTTCTGGTTTAAATCATATTTTGATTCTTGCCAGAAAAGAGAATTTTATTTCGCAAAAGCACAGATTATTTTACACTACCATATAAAATAGCTGGAGCATTCTTTTTTAATAAATCTTCTAGTTGATTATGGTTTTTCTCTAGTTCTTTATCCCAGCTGAACATACCTTCTATCTCCATTTCAAGTTTGAAAGGTACTTCTTTAAAATTACTATTTTCGAAGAATTTTAAATTAAGTATTACTATAGCAGTCATTTCTTCATTAGACATTTTAATCACCTTTACATTGTTATCGATTTCTAGAGATATTTCTCCTGGAAAATCAAAGTTTTTATTAGCTTGAAATATATTTTTAGTAACTCTCGGCTTATTTATTAATTGAAAACTACTGGGTTTCAAATCTATCACTCCTTTAAGCTGCATCTATTATTGTTTCGCCAATACTTACTGATTCAGCCACGTATAAACTGTTACAATCTGCTAAATTGTAACTGCTACTAAACTTACCATAGTTAAAATCCTCAGAAACTTGTATTTGCATTTTATGTGATGTATTTTTTTCATCTACTTTTATCAACATATTTGTACTAAATTCAACTTCTTTTCCATATTCATCAAGTATATAATGTTTTCCATCAGTACTGTCTCTTATCTCAATACCCATCTCGTTGCTAATCTTAAGAATTTCTTCTATACATAACATATTAAAACCTCCTAAGAGTATAAATCTTTCTTAACTATAACTTCATTTCTACTTGCACACATTTGAACTTCGTTATATTTATACCCATATATATTGTTTTCATACTTCATTACATTTTTTGTCCTATTATTAGGAAATGTATGCTTTATTAAATCAATGTTCTTGTCTTTTTTATAGATATTGAGCCCGAAGCACATTCCTTCATATTTATTTTTAAATACAACACTTTTTCCTTCTTTAGATAACAATTGGAGAATTTCATTATAGTATTTATCATATTTATGCATTTCTTCAGGATTATCAAGATCCAAATATTTATCTTCTTCAACTTCAATCATACACTTTAAAACAACGGGATTTGGACTACAATAGTAAGTTCCCTTTGCCCAACTTTGAGCATCTATTTTGTATGTAAAGAGATATATTCCATGACCAAGCCATTCATTTTTTCTTTTTTTATTTATTAAAAAACCATCTTTATTTATTTTATTCCAATTATCCAGAGAAGTTGCATGAAATCCTGTAAATTCGAGTTTTTTCAATTAATCACAACCAATCTATTTTTAAACTTACATACTAAAGTTATATATACAACATCATTATATCATTGTTACTTTAAGAATTCATCTTTATTTTTAAATAATTATTTTTCATATGAAAAATAATTATTAATGAAAAAAGTGGGTATATAATAATCAAGATCAAGTAAAATGATTTAATTATATAGGACAAAATGCCTATACGTTTGAACCTAATATTATGATAGAATGTAGAAAATAAATATAATTTATTGGTGCTTTCCACCGATAAAGGCAAATCTAGTGAAAGCTAGAGACGCAAAGCTAAAGGGCCTTCCTTAAAAATAAGATGGCAGCCAGTTACCGAAAGGAGAGTTTTTTATGTTTAAAAACCATAGAATTACACTCTTAGCAGTTATTATTTTATCACTATTTTCAACAGTAACTTACGGAGCTAGTGATTATATTGATAAATCTCAAATAACTAATGGAGTAATAAAAATCAACAACAATAATAACAACGTTGGAGCAGTAAGAGTCAGTAAAGGCAATATAAGCTATGATTATATATTAAAGGGGGACGAGACTATACCCCTACAACTTGGAGATGGTGAATACACCATATTGGCGTTAGAAAGTGTAGGCAATAATAAGTTCAAGCAGATTGCAAAGGAAACTGTTACACTAAAAGCCAAAGACCCAAACAAAGTATATTTACAATCTATTCAAATGGTTAATTGGAATACTGATATGAATGCAATTAAAAAAGCAAAGGAATTAACTAAGAATGTTAAGAACGATCAAGAAAAGGTAGAAATTATCTATAACTATATTGTAACTAACATAAGCTATGATAAGGATAAGGCAAAGAGAGTAAATTCAAATTATATACCAAAGATAGATGAAACATTAAAAGTACAAACAGGTATATGTTATGATTATTCTTCTCTATTTGCAGCAATGACTAGGTCAATAGGAATACCTACAAAATTGGTTATGGGATATAAAAATGATATGGATGAATATCATGCTTGGAATCAAGTATACCTAGAAGATACTCAGGAATGGGTGAATATAGATACAACTTATGATGCTGGTAAAAGAAAATCAAACCCATCTATTCCTATGATAAAAGATATACAAGATTATAAAATAGAAAAAGAATATTAAAATAACAAGGGATACCCCTTGTTATTTTAATTATTATATGATTATTTATCTTTTAACATTTTAATAGCCTTTGTAATTTTTATAGGATTGCCGTACATTAAAGTACCTAATCTGTATATTTTAGCACCAAATATTCCAGTAATAATAGTTGATACAGCTAATATCAATAGAGAAAGTACTATTTGAAAAGTTGATACATTTCCCATAGATACTCTTACAAACATTGCCATAAAGGATGTAAATGGAATAAATGAAGCTACTTTTAATGCAAACATATCTGGGTGTGTAAGACCCATCATGGAGATAAAGAAAGCAATAATAAATACTATGGTAAGTGGTGTAGAGCTTGTGCCTACATCTTCAGTTCTAGATACTAATGCACCAATGACACCATAAATAAATAGATAGAAAAGGTATCCTAATATTCCAAAGATAGAAAATGTAGCCAATACATTTCCAGGAATATTAAAGATAAAATCTAAATTATTATTCCAGGATTGAGCATTTAATCTATAAGTTATACTAGCCACCAGAATCAAAGTACCAAATTGTATTATTCCAGCCAAAGCACCAGCTATTACTTTCCCAAATATAAGGTTTTTGGTATTGGTACTAGTTACTAAAATCTCCATAGTACGATTACTTTTTTCACTAGCTACAGAAGTAGCTGTTAATTGACCATAAAATAGTACAATAAAATATAATCCAAAGATTAAGATATAGGTATATAAATAATTCTTCATACCATCCTTACCTAAGACAGTAGTTTCATATTCCATAGGTACATTATAAACTTCCAGTACTTCATTATAATCTATACCCTTTTCTGAAAGGGATTTACTTCTATATAGATTCAATAAAGCACTTTCAAATGTAAACCTATTTCCATCATCCATACTAGTATTTTTTACTAGATATTCATAATTTGTAGGATTGTTAACTATAAATCCTGCAGTTATATTATCTGATATAACTAAATTACTTAACTCATCTTGGTTTTTTACATTGATTAGTTCATTATCTGGCAATTGAGATTGTAAATCATCTAATTCAATTGCATCTTCTTTAATTAAAATTCCGTATCTAATCTTAGACTCAGTATAAGATGGTTCTTCTTTCTTTTTATCACCGAAAATTGGTTTACCAAAAGCATCCATTATAGTTGGTATAGTAAGTCCTATTATTACCAATAAACAGAGGATAATAGTAGAAACCTTAAATACCTTATTTTTCAGGAAATTAAATAATTCAAATTTTAGCACTGTCAAAAAACTTTTCATTATTTATCACCTACCTTTTGTACAAATATATCTGTTAGAGTTGGCTCATATACTGAAAACTTTTCAATATCAATATCAAGTCCTATTAAATCATTTAACAGCTCATTTTTTGTTTTACCATTAATTAATTCGATAATTAAATAATCATTTTTAGATTCAAGTATTTTTATATCTTTGACTTTATTAAATAAAATATTTTGCAATTCATTAATATTAAGATTAATAGCACTTAATATTATTCTATTAGCACCATACTCTTTCTTTATAGATTTTAGATTTCCCGTCAAAACTATATCTCCTTTATTTATAAGAGAAATTTCTTCACAAAATTCCTCTACATAGGTCATTTGATGGCTAGAGAAGATAACCAATTTTTGCTTATCTATTAACTCATTAATTACATCCTTAAGTATCTGGGAGTTAACAGGATCTAGACCACTAAAGGGTTCATCTAATACAATTATATCTGGATCACATAGTAAGGTTTCTGCTATTTGTACCTTTTGTTGATTACCCTTAGAAAGAGTTTCTAGTTTTTTATCTTTGTATTCCAATACACCTAGTTTTTCTAGCCAATATAATGTATTTTCTTTAGCTTTCTTTCTAGATAGTCCTCTTAACTCTCCAAAATAAATAAGTTGGTCTAATATCTTTTGCTTAGGATATAGTCCTCTTTCTTCTGGAAGATATCCTATTGAATGTTCTCTAGGGTTAAAAGGTTTTCCATCTAAAAGAATTTCCCCTTCATTTGCATCAAATAATCCCATAAGTATTCTAATGGTTGTAGTTTTACCAGCGCCATTTCGACCGAGAAATCCCAATGCTTTACCACTTGTTATTGAAAAAGATACGCCATGTAACACTTCAGTTCCTGAAAAACTTTTGCGTATGTTTTTTATCTCAAGTATCATAAAATCAGCCCCTTTATGAAATATATATTTTAAATTATAGGGTATAGGAATTAGTAAGACAAGGGAAAATCCTGTAAAAAGGAATGAAGTAAGTAATATAATTACTTTAGTCATTATTTTAACATATCTTATTTTCTAGTTTTTTACAAATCTTCATATTACAATCTAAAAGCTATATAATTAAATCTGTTGGACAATAATGGGATAATTTGGTAAAGTAAATATATAGATATTATGTAAGCAAATAATAGAGAACGGTGGTATATTATGGATTATAAAAATATCATTGACTTAATGATCAACAATCTAGAAGAAGGCATAATAGTTGTAGATTCAGATTTAAAAATTAGATATTTTAATGAATCATCCAAAAATATTACAGGATTTAATTCCAAAGAAGCCATAGGGAAAAGTATTCTCCAAGTGTTTCCAAATATTAAAAGGGAGGATAGTACCTTTTATAAAGCAATTAATACTAAAAGACCTATAATAGAACATGTTCAGAACTATATAAACTATGTAGGGAAAAGTGTTTCCATAGTGACATCAACAATACCTATAATTAGTAATGGTAGAATTCAGGGAGCTATGGAGATTTTTAAGGATCTTAGTAAGGTAGTTGAGCTATCAGAAAAAATACTTATGTTACAAAGTACATTATACAGTAAAGATATGAGAGGCAGTAGGTTTCTACAAAATGGTACACAATATAATATATCTGATATAATCGGACAAAGTAATACCATAAACCAACTTAAATCGAAGATACAAAAAATTGCTAATAGCAATTCACCAGTATTTGTATTTGGGGAAACAGGTACAGGGAAAGAGCTTGTAGTACAAGGAATACATAATTTAAGTCATAGAAGAAGTAAACCTTTTATTGCACAAAATTGTGGAGCATTGCCAGAAAATTTACTTGAAAGTATAATTTTTGGTACAGTACAAGGAAGTTTTACGGGTGCGAAGGACAATCCAGGATTATTTGAATTAGCAGATGGTGGTACATTATTCTTAGATGAATTAAATTCTATGCAGTTAGGACTGCAATCCAAGTTATTGAGAGTAATTGAAGATGGAATTATAAGAAGAATAGGAAGTACAAAAACTATCTTAGTTGATGTAAGGTTAATTGTAGCTTCAAATGAAGAGCCTAAAAGACTTCTAAAAGAAAATAAAATTAGAGAAGATTTATATTATAGACTAAATGTATTAAATTTAAATATACCACCTCTTAGGGATAGAAAAGAAGATATTCCAATTTTAGTTGATCATTTTATTAGGATTTGTAATGATAAAATGAATAAAACAATTAAGTCAATAGATAGTCAGGTAATGGAATATTTCTTAAACTATGACTGGCCAGGTAATGTTAGAGAACTACAAAATACCATTGAGAGTGCTATGAATTTTGCTGAAGATGATTATATTAAGATGGAAGATTTTCAATCATATAATGATAGATATATAAAAAACGTTGAAATAGAAGATTTTGAAAATAATATGCAAAGAGAAATTGATCTTAAAATGATGGTAGAAGAGTACGAAAAAAATATCATTAAATTAGCAATTGATGAAGCAAATAACAACTATGCCCAAGCTGCAAGAAATCTTAAAATACCAAAACAAACACTTTATAGTAAATTAAAGAGATATAAAATAGATGAAAAGGAATAAAGTCTATTATAATTCTAAATTTAGTCTGAAGTTTCATACTAGTTTTAAAAGAATTAAACAAAAGTATTAAATTTAATACTTTTCTTTAATTCTTTTTTATTGAGATGGATAAATACATTGGTATCATTAGACTTTGTCAAAATAAAAGCTTGGCATAGGGATTGCTTAAGAAAGATAAGTAGAGACCAGCATAATTACCAAACTACCAATTTATCGGGTATTATTTCAAGAACCAACATTTAGGGATGGAGTTATACCCGATATAATTATTAAAGGTGCAATAGAAAAAGATAAGATTTTGGATGAGATAGATAGATTTTATCCTAAAAAGTAAATTTAAAATGGGGGAGTATTATGTTAAGATTACTAAAGGAATATAGGATGTTTTTATTGTTATTACTTTTTTTAGTGTTGTTAAGTTCATTATTTGTTATGATTTCTCCAATATTTATCAATTATTGCATTCAGGTAGAACAGAAAATTACTATACACTTGATTTTTATAATTGTAGGAGTGCTATTGTTTTCTCACTTAATTCAAATATTGATTATCTATATTAGAGAGAAATTTGCTGTTAAATTTAATATATCCAAGGCAAAAGAGTTATACAATAAGATGTTTCGATTACAATATGATAAGATGATATCTTTTGAACCCACTTATACTATTGAACGAATTGGCATAGCAATTAATAGTATATATGCATTTTTAGCTCAAGGAATTACTGCTATGGTGAGTAGCTTTATTATTTGTCTAATCTCTTTATGTATGATATTTTACATTAATCCTATATTGATGATTATTTTATTTGCTATGCTACCTATAAATTATTTTGGGTTTAAGTATTTAAATAAGGAGTTACAAAAAAAGGCAATACATATGCAAGACCAAACATCTACTGGATTTAAAGAAATTGTTAGTGTCTGTAGACATAGTGATTATATAAAGCAATTAGGAGATACTGAACATGTAATTGAGCTACTAAATCCTTCATTTAACCGAATTTACAAGAGTATATCTGATGTGAACATCTTTGGACAAGTAATGAGTTCTACTTTGAGAATGCTAAATAGTTTAGTTAAGAATATAACTATTTTGACAGTAAGTATATATATTTTAAATGGAGAGACACAGGTCACAAATATTATTTTAATAAGTATTCTACTTCCTATTTATTTTGAAGCTATTAATCAAATAATTAATACCAATATTCAAATTAGAGATTTGAAGGGAAGTAATGAATTTATAGAAACTTTGGATAATAACGAAGAGGAAGATGGAAGCTTAATAATAGATAGCATTAATGAGATACGATTTGACATTGAACAACTAAAGATTAATGAAAAGGTTTTGTCTAAAGATATTAAGGGTACTTTCTGTAAAGGTGATATCGTAGGAATTACAGGGGATTCTGGAAAAGGGAAATCTACTTTATTGAAGTTGATTCCCAAGTTTCGTCTTACTGATACTATTTATATAAACGGATATGATATAAGGGATTTAAATAATAATTGTTTACGAAACAATATATCTTTTGTTACTCAAGATATTCCTATTTTACCACTAACGATTAAAGAAAATATTCTCTTTGGTCGTAATGAAAAGGATGTAGATATGGAGAAACTACAAAATTCTACATTGCTAAAGACTATTACTAAATTCAAATCTTTAGATGAAAAGGTTCACGAAAATGGAACCAATTTATCTGGAGGGGAGAAGCAAAAAATTGCTATACTACGTGAATTATTAAATGATACAGATGTAATTTTGCTAGATGAGATTACCAGCAATATAGATAAAGATTCAGCAAGAGATATATACGAATCAATACAGCAATTATCAAAAGATAAAATAATATTTTTAATTTCCCATGATCAAGATAATTTAAAATACTGTAATAAGCGAATTGATTTATAATAATTTTTTCTTGAGATTGAGGAAGAGGTTATCAGCCTTGCAGAAATTTTTTATCCAGATGCAAAAGTAGAACTGGACGGACAAGTACAGTTCCACTTCCAATAATAATGGAAAAAGAAATGTGGAATAAGATAGAAGAGAATCTTAATAGTGTAGATTATAAATATCAAAGAGAGATAATTTTTGGAGGGGTCAAAGGTATTCCAACAAATTGTGGTTATAAAATAGGATACAATATAATGCAAGAATTTATAAAGAACAACCCGGATGTTAGTATAGAAGAATGGACTGAAATGGATGCTAAAGAGATTTTAGAAAAGAGTGGGTATGAGGAAAGTTTGGAAAAGAGGTTGGAAGAATATAATAATTGATGATTTAGAGTTTTGACAAGTTTTATTGGATTGTAATATATTATTAATTAGAATAAAGGAAAGTGGATAACAAAGAAATAGGAAAAGATTTAATTTTTAAGATTTCACATTCTTTTTACAAAGGGCTGCATTAAAGTTACTACTATAGATAATAAAATCTAGTAAATTAAAGAGATATAAAATAGATGAAAAGGAATAAAGTCTACTATAATTGTAAATTTAGTCTGAAATTTCATACTAGTTTTAAAAGAATTAAAGAAAAGTATTAAATTTAATACTTTTCTTTAATTCTTTTTTTATTGAGATTGATAAATACATTGGTATCACTAAGTTTCATTAAAGTAAAAACTTGGCATAGAGATTGCTTAATAATATGGTCAAGGAGGTGAATAGAAAAATATAATAGGTAACTATATTTTCATAATTTTAATTTATAAGAGAGGTAGATTTATTTATGCTTAAATTCATTATTAAAAGAGTATGGTATTCATTAATTACTTTGTTTTTAATTATTACAGCAACATTTTTTTTAATAGCTGGTGCTCCAGGAGATCCTATTGCAGCTAAGGTTGGGCAAATGCCTGAAAAAGCACAAGAAGTAATTCGAGTTAAATATGGATTAGACAAGCCAGTAACCGAAAGATACTTTATATACATGAAAAATCTTTTAACTACTGGTGATTTTGGAGAATCGATTATTTATACAGGTCAATCTGCAAATGATGTCATAAAGAAAAATGCTCCCATATCTGCAAAAGTAGGGATTATAGCATTAGCTCTACAAATAACAATTGGCGTTTTACTGGGGCTAATTTCAGCACTCAATAGAGAAAAGATAGGTGATCATATTATAAGGGTCTGGGTTGTTATTGCAATATGTGTTCCCAGCTTTGTAGTAGCAGCACTTTTACAATACTTTATAGCCTTTAAGTGGAAATTAGTACCTGTTTTTGGCTGGGGACAATTAAAACATTATATTTTACCAGTTACAACCTACGCCATAGGAGGAATTGCAAGTTATACAAAGTTTATGAGAAGTAGTACTATTTCTGTAATGACGGAGGATTATGTACTTACTGCAAAAGCAAAAGGATGTAAAAAACCTAGGGTTGTTAGAAAACATATTACAAGAAACTCCATGATTCCAATAGTTACTATGATAGGGCCAGCAGTTGCAGGTATATTTGGAGGTTCCTTTATAATTGAAAAGATGTTTTCCATACCTGGACTTGGAAATTACTATGTAAAGGCTGTGTCAGATAGTGATTATACTATGATAATAGGACTGACTATATTTTTTGCAATATTATATACCTTGGCATTAATATTAGTGGATATTTTATATGGTATTGTTGACCCAAGAATTAGAGTTACAGAATCTTAGATAAAAACAATAGTGAGGTAATGATAATATGAATAGTTTAGAAAGCAATGTAGAAGTACTTAAGAATGAAATGACTGTTACAGATGATATGTTTGAAAGAGTTGGAATAAAGGGTTTAGATGATGAGGCAATAAATAAACCTTCGTTAACTTATTGGGCAGATGTTTGGAGAAGATTTAAATCAAATAAGTTAGCAATTGTTGGACTGGTTCTCTTAATATTTGTAGTACTTACTATATATATCGGACCATCACTTTCAGGAAAAGACTATCAGTATATGGACTCTTCTGCAACAGGTACTGCCTATGCTGTTAGAGGAATTGATTTTTATTTAAATAAGGGAGAAAACCTTGCAATAGTAGGAGAATCGGGATGTGGAAAAACAGTAACAGCCAAAGCAATTATGGGATTACTACCTAAGCCTCAATCAGTAATTGGGGAAGGTGGATCAGAGATTAATTTTAAAGGTAAAAATCTTCTGCATCTTGATGAGGCAGAAATGTCTAAAATAAGGGGAAAAGAAATTTCAATGATATTTCAAGATCCAATGACATCTTTAAACCCTACTATGAAAATTGGAGATCAAATTGCTGAAAGTGTTTTCTTGCACAGTAATATGTCTCATAGAGAATCAAGAAATATAGCCTTAAAAATGCTTGAATTAGTTAGAATACCTAATGCAAAAGTGAGACTAAATCAATATCCTTTTGAATTTTCAGGAGGAATGAGACAGCGTGCTATGATTGCAATTGCCCTTGCCTGTAATCCAAATGTGCTAATTGCTGATGAGCCTACCACTGCATTAGATGTAACTATTCAGGCTCAAATCATGGATTTAATAGCTGATTTACAAAAAGAATTGAATACAGGTGTTATTTTAGTTACCCATGACTTAGGAGTTGTAGCAAGTGTTGCAGATAGAATACAAGTAATGTATGCTGGTAAAATTGTTGAAAGAGGAACAGTAGATGAAATTTTCTACAATCCAAAACATCCTTATACTCTTGCACTTTTAAACTCTGTACCGAAGTTAAATTCAAATCATAAGGAAACTTTATATTCTTTAACAGGTACTCCTCCAGATTTAATAAATCCTCCAGTTGGTTGCCCATTCGCGGCAAGATGTGAGCATGGCATGAAAATCTGTAGAGTAAAACATCCAGAGACAACAAGCTTTAGTAAAACACAGGAATGTTCCTGTTGGTTACATGATAAAAGAGCTGAATTAAGTGGAGTGCCAGAGGTATTAGTAAAAAGGGGTGAGGTATGTGGCTACTAAAGAAGTATTAATTGAGGTTAAGAATTTAAAAAAGCATTTTAAGATTAGTAAAAATAGTGTATTAAAAGCTGTTGATAATGTAAGCTTCAATATTTATAAAGGTGAAACATTAGGGTTAGTAGGAGAATCAGGTTGTGGTAAGACAACCTGTGGAAAAACTGTAATGGGTCTATATGAAGCTACAGAAGGAGAAGTTATCTACGATGGAGTTAATATACACAAGTTTAATAATAGAGAAAAAAAGGAGTTTGCTAAAAAAGCTCAAATTATATTTCAAGATCCATATTCTTCTTTAAATCCAAGGATGACAGTGGGGGATATAATTGGAGAAGGAATAGACATACATTCTCTATATAAGGGAAAGGAACGAGAAGAAAAGATTTTTGAATTACTTGAAACTGTAGGGTTAAATAGGGAACATGTTTCAAGATTTCCCCACGAGTTTTCAGGAGGTCAGAGACAAAGAATTGGAATAGCAAGAGCATTGGCCATTGAACCAGATTTTATTGTTTGTGACGAGCCAATTTCTGCCCTTGATGTTTCTATTCAAGCACAAGTTGTAAACCTTTTAATTGAATTACAAAGGAAAAGAGGTCTTACATACCTATTTATAGCACATGACCTATCAATGATTAAACATATTTCTGATAGAGTTGGTGTAATGTATCTTGGTAGTATGGTAGAGTTTACAACTAGTGAAAATCTTTATAAAAAACCATTACACCCATATACACAAGCTTTATTATCTGCAATTCCAATACCTGATCCTAAGGAGGAGAAGGTGAAAAAAAGGATACCAATAGATGGCGAGATACCAAGCCCTATTAATTCTCCTCCGGGATGTAAGTTTGCTTCAAGATGCAAGCATGCTATGGAAATATGTACAAAGGAAGTACCTGAATTCATTGAGGTAGAGAAGGAACATTTTGTATCTTGTCATATGATAAGAAAATAAGAAGTCTTTAATAGCCAATGCTTTTAAAGTATAAAAATATTATTAATAGGAGGCAAAAATGAAAAAAATTAGAAATGTAGCAATTTTAATTATTGTTTTAGTAATGTGTTTAGGTACATTAGCAGGATGCGGTAAAACTGAAGATTCACCAGTAGTTACAGGTGATACTAACGACATAAATAAAAATGAATTGCAAATGGATAAAGAACAAGTATATAAATATAGTGACAATAGTGATATAACAGGACTTAATCCAATGGCAAATACCACAGGTCCAGATAATAATGTTCAAAATTTTATTTATGAAACATTAGTTGCAGATGTGGCTGATGAAGAAGGTAATGGTATAATAAAGCCTGCTGCTGCAAAGGACTGGACAATTAGTGAAGATGGAACTATTTATACTTTTAATATTAGGGAAGATGCTGTATGGAATGATGGAGTTCCTGTAACAGCAAATGACTTCTTATTTACTTTTAGAACAATGGCTACACCAGAAGTTGGATCTACTAATGCTTGGCTATTTGACGGGGTAATTTTAAATTTTGGGGAGTCACTTTATAACGATGGAACTAATCCAGATTATAATAAAAAACCAGAAGACATAGGAGTTAAGGTAGTAGATGAGAAAACAATAGAATTTACATTAGTTAAGCCTTATGGATATTTTCTAGATTTACTAGCTGGAGCAAAACCAGTTAGACAAGATAAGTATGAGGAATTTGGGGATAACTATGGTTCATCTATAGATAAAATTGTAATGAACGGACCTTTCTTAATGGAAAGCTGGGATCAAAATGTTCAAATAACATTCGTGAAAAACGAAAGTCATTGGGATGCTAAAAACATGAAACTTGAAAAAATCGAGAGAAAACTTATACAAGACCCTGCAACTGCTGTACAGGCGTTAATCAGTGGAGAGATTGATGTTGTTACAACAAATGATCCTAATTGGAAGGAATTAATTATTGAAGATGGTAGATTTGAATCAATGGTAATACCTAACAATGCACCAGAATTCTTAGGATTTAATGCTAAAAATAAATATTTCAAAAATCCAAAAATAAGATTAGCTTTCTCATTAGCATATGATAGAGAAAAATATATTGAAGATCTAAGAGAAGGTGAAGGAGAACCATTATATTCTGTAATGCCAGGAGTTACAAATGTAGGAGATAAGCTATATAGTGAAAGGGTTAATGGACAAAACGAAGTTTTAAAGGAACTTATGAAAAAGTATCCAGATCCAAAGGCGCTTTTAATAGAAGGACTTAAGGAAGAAGGATTAGATCCAGATCCAGCAAAGATGGATATTAGCTATGCAACAAGAGGTACAACAGAGTATTCTAAGAAATCAGCAGAGTGGTTATTACAACAATGGCAGGAAAAACTAGGCGTTGAAATAAAAATAGATATGATAGAGTGGAATGTTATGTGGGATAGAGTTGACGCAGGAGATTATGATATATGTACTGCAGGATGGGGACCTTATTATAATGACCCTAATGCTATATTAGAATTATATGAACCAGTTAATGGATATTTCAACAGTACTAAATCAGGTTGGACTGGACCAGATGCTGAGAGATATGCTGAAATATTAGAAGAGGCTTCTAATTCTCCAGATAACCAAAAGAGAGCAGAACTATTTGTAGAAGCAGAAAAACTTCTTGTAGGTACAGGTGTAATTGCTCCTACTTATTGTAAAACATCTACTGTTTTCTTAGCTAAATATGTAAAAGGATATTATACTAATCCACATTCAAGTATAGATTATAGCTTAATGCATATATCAGGAAAATAACACTACCCCTTGATATAAGAAAGCAAGACTTAGTAGGTAAAAAAACTAGGTCTTGCTTTCACATCATTGTTAGTTATAAATAAGGAGGTAACAATTTGATTATAAAAAATGGAAATATTCATGTTGGTAATGGAACAGTATTAATTGATTATGATATTTTAATAGAAAATGGGATTATAAAAGAAATAAATAAAAATATTAGGACTAATGATAATATAATAATTGATGCAAAAGGTAAGGAAGTTTTCCCAGGATTTATTGATCCGGTAAGTAGTTTTGGATGTACAGATATTTCCTTTAGTATAAAGGACAATAATGAA
The DNA here is from genome assembly GCF_009695605.1 of Tissierella pigra. Lineage (GTDB taxonomy): Bacteria > Bacillota > Clostridia > Tissierellales > Tissierellaceae > Tissierella > Tissierella pigra. Next base: position 20,385 of record NZ_VUNQ01000039.1, on the reverse strand, counting down.
ATATCAAGTCCTATAACACCAGAGTGTAAAATAAAATATTCCTTTAATCATAGAGAAATTGACTTAGAAGAACTATATAAGGTAGGAATAACAACCATAGGTGCATCTCCAGGAAACTCAAATATAATAGGAGGACAAATGGCTGCATATAGAACTTGGGGGAAAAACTCAAGCACCATGTTAATAAAGGAACCCATAGGAATAAAGGGTTCTGTCATTAACAATGTTAAGGAACAGTATGGTGAGAAAAAGATGTTTCCTATGACAAAAATGGGCATATTTTCAAGATTAGAGGAGTTTCTAAATAATAAATTAGAATTAAGTGATGAAAGTAAGGAAATAGTTAATTCTATTGTAGAAGGAAAACTGCCATTAATTATTACTGCAAATACTTCAGCCGAAATAAATGCCCTTATTGAAATAATTAAGGGAACTAATATAAAACTTGCTATTGTAGGAGCTTATCAAGGAGATAAATGTATTGATAGTATAATAAAGTCTAATGCCTCTGTTATAGTTGGAGAACAAATATATCTTACAAAAGGAAAATATAATAACACAGATCTATATAAAATTTCTAGACTAATGAAAGAAGGAAATTTAGTAAGTTTTACAATTTCTGGAGACTATGGTATGTCTGGAAAAGTAAAGTACCTTTGGAATGCCATAGAGTTTTACAAAGCTGGAATAGATAAGGAAGATATTGTAAAAATCATGACTCTGAATCCTGCTAAAATACTAGGCATAGATAATATCTTAGGAAGTATTGAGGAAGGGAAGTATGCTGATATAGTCATATATACAAAGAACCCTATTGAATATTATGATGCAAGAGTTTCTAATACAATAGTTGGTGGAGAGCTTGTATATTCAGAGGAGGGGTTAGGGTGTTAGTAATAAGAAATAGTAAGATTTATACAATGGCTGATAGAATAATAGAAAAAGGTTATGTAATAGTTGAGGGAAAAAAGATAATTAAGGTTGGAGATGATGAGTCTTATTTAGAATCAATTATTTCTGAATCTACTAGGGATATTGAAATAATTGATGGAGATGGATTAGTTTTGTTACCAGGATTTGTAGATTGTCATTCCCATATAGGTGGTATGAACTTCAGTGAGTCCACTAGTATTGATGATTTGAATGAAATGACCAACAGTATAACAGCTAATATGGAAGCGATTTATGGAGTTGATCCAAAGTCTCCAGACTTTAAATATTCCTATGAAAATGGTATAACTACATTGGGAATTACACCAGGCAGTGGAAATGTAATATGTGGATTAGTTTTTGCTGCCAAGACATATGGAGATAATATATTTGATATGACAATTAAAAACCCAGTAGCATTAAAGGTGGCATTAGGGGGAAATCCTAAGAGGACTTATGGTGATAGAAACCAGACACCATCAAGTAGAATGGCTATTCCTAATATAATAATAGATTCATTTAATAAAGCAATTAAATACTTAGAAGAAAAAGAAGCAGCAGAATTGGGAAAAGGTGAAATGCCTAAATATAATAGAGATTTAGAAGCCATTATACCAGCGATTAAAAAGGAAATTCCATTAAAAATACATTGTACTCAATTTGATATGATGACTGCAATAGAAGTAGCAAAGAAATTTAATTTAGAATTTTCCATTGATCATGCTTGGGGTGCCAGGGATTATATAGAAGAATTAGTAGAATCTAAGTGTTCCATAGTTTTTGGACCTTTAGGGTCAATAAAAAGCTTTGGGGAGGCTAGATTAATAGATATAGAAAGCGTAATAGAATTAGATAATAGAGGAGTATTGACTGCCATAACAACAGATGCTCCAATACTTAATATAGATAGTTTAGTTCATCATGCTGGAGAAGCAGTTCGTTCAGGATTAGATGTGGAAAGAACCCTAAGAATGATAACAATAAATCCTGCAAAAATACTTGGAATAGATGATGTAGTAGGAAGTATAGAAGAAGGAAAAGATGCTGATTTACTATTGTTTAAAGGAATGCCAACATACAATACAAATGCAAAATTGATTAACACAATAATAGATGGAAAAATTGTATATTCCTCTAATCCATAATAGCGAGGTATAAAGTGATTCAGATAATGATTGTATTTTCAATTATAGCAGGAATAGATAAGATACTAAACAATAAATTTGGATTAGGAGAGAAGTTTGAAGAGGGATTTAAAGCCATGGGAGATTTAGCCCTAAGTATAATTGGCATTTATAGCTTATCTCCAATTATAGGAGAAAAGCTTATGATTGTTTTAGGTCCATTATCAAAACTAATTAATGTAGATCCCTCTGTTTTTTTAAGTAGCATATTAGCAGTAGATTTAGGAGGATATAATACTAGTATTGAAATAGCAAATTCATCAATAATAGGTGAATTCAATGGACTAATATTAGCTTCTACTTTAGGAGCCACTATATCATTTACTATTCCAGTGGCAGTTGGTCTTATATCAAAGGAGGATTTTAAATTCTTTGCTAAAGGAATTTTGGGTGGTATTACTGCCTTGCCTTTGGGAATGATTGTAGGTGGAGTTATAATGGGAATTGAATTTATGGACATTGTATATAATCTAGTACCAGTCATTATATTTTCCATTTTAATAATTTGTGGACTACTTAAATTTCCAGATAAGATGGTCAAGACCTTTAATATATTAGGTAAAGTTATTGTTATAATTAGCACCATAGGCTTAATATTAAATATAATTAGTTTTATTTTTGGATATAATTTGATTCCTGGTATGATACCTTTAGAAGAAGGTATATTATTAGTTGCTAAAATAGGAATTATACTATCTGGAGCATATCCAATGTTTCACTTTATATCTCAAAAGTTAAATAAATTTTTATCTAATATTAGTGAAAAAGTAGGGCTTGATGAATACTCCGTACTGGGTATTTTAAGCTCCCTGGCCAATTGTATTCCCATGTTAGGAATTTATGATAAAATGAATGAAAAGGGTAAGGTAATAAATGCTTCATTTATTGTATCAGGTGCATTTACCTTTGGAGGACAGCTTGCGTATATATCCTCTGTTTCACCAGATAATATTAATCCATTTATAGTCAGCAAATTAGTAGGAGGAATTTTTGCAATATTTATATCTATATTATTTTTAAGATTAGAAAAGGTTAAGGAGGTCAAATATGACTATTAATGAAAGACTAAGAAAATTAAGGAAGTTAATGAGCGAGAAAGGAATTAGTGCCTATATAGTAAATACAGGAGATCCGCATCAATCTGAATATGTGGCAGATTACTATAAAGGAAGGATTTGGATATCAGGATTTACAGGGTCAGCTGGTACTGTAGTTATCACTCAAGATGAAGCAATTCTATGGACTGATGGCAGATATTTTATTCAAGCTGAAAAAGAACTAGAAGGTTCAGAATATAAATTATTTAAAATGAGGATTCCAGGATATCCAACCTATAGTCAATGGCTAAATGAGAAATTAAAAGATGGAGATACTTTAGGTTTTGATGGGGAAGTATTTTCACAGTCTTCAGTTGAAAGTTTAGAAAAGGAATTTGAGGGAAAAGATATTAAATTCATTGATGAATATGATTTAGTAGGAGAAATATGGGAAGATAGACCAGGTATTCCTAAGGGAGAGGCATTCATACATGAGGTAAAATATACAGGAAAAACTGGTAAGGAAAAAATAGAAGAAGTTAGAAAAGAAATGGAAAAACAAAATATAGATTATGTTTTAATAGGGAGCCTAGATGATATAGCTTGGATTTATAATATTAGAGGAAAAGATGTATTACATAATCCTGTTGTTATTTCCTATGCCCTAATTTCAAAGGATGAAGCTTATTTATTTGTAGACAAGGAAAAGATAAATTCTGAAGTTAAAACTTTCTTAAGTGAAAATGATGTACAAATAGCTGCATATGAAGAAGTAATTGACTATATAAAATCATTAGATAAAAATTCGAAAATATATTTAGATAAAAATAGAATAAATAGATGGACATATAAATCAATACCTTCAGAGTGTACTATAGAATCAGGAATAGATATTACAACAAAGCTAAAGGGAATTAAAAATCCTACAGAAATAGAAAATCAAAAGAATGCCTATATTAAAGATGGTGTTGCTTTAGTAAAATTTCTATACTGGTTAGATAAAAATGTAGGTAATACTTATATTACGGAATATTCTGCCCAAGAAAAGTTACTAGAATTTAGGAAAGAGCAAGAAGGATTTATTGAACCAAGTTTTGGAGCTATATCTGCATATAAAGCGAATGCTGCAATGATGCACTATTCAGCTGATGAAGACTCAAGTTCTGAGATTAAAAAGGAAGGTCTATATTTAATTGATTCAGGAGGACAATATTTTGATGGAACTACAGATATTACTAGAACAGCAGTAATGGGTTCAATAACAGAAGAAGAAAAAAGAGATTTTACCTTAACATTAAAGGCTCATATAAATTTGGGAAACGCTAGATTCCTTTACGGTGCTACAGGACATAGCCTTGATGTGTTATCAAGATACCCATTATGGCAGGAAGGCATAGACTATAAATGCGGCACTGGACATGGTGTAGGATTTTTACTAAATGTACATGAGGGGCCTCATGGTTTTGCCATGGTCTCAAATACTGTTGTATTGGAAAAAGGAATGATAATTACCATAGAGCCAGGCGTATATAAGGAAGGAAGTCATGGTATAAGAATAGAAAACGTTGTAGTAGTAGTAGAAGATATAAAAACTGACTCTGGTAAATTTATGAAATTCGACACAATATCATTTGTACCAATAGATTTAGAGGGAATAGATGTAAGCTTATTATCTGAAAGTGAAAGGTTATGGTTAAATGAATATCATAAAGAAGTATATAATAACCTTTCTTCTCATTTAACTGAAGAAGAAAAAGCTTGGCTAAAAGAAGAAACAAAAAACATATAAAAAGAATAACAAAATAAGGGCTTACTATATGCTCCCCTAATGTAAACAGATTTTTAATTACAATCTTACACATTAGAGGGAGCATTATTATTTATTATATAGTTATTAAAAGGATTGATAAATACAGGAAGTGGCGAAGATTCAGTCAATTAATTTTGTCTATATTCATATGCTCCTCCATATAAATAATTGATTTGATTCATCTGCATAAGTAGATGTACAATAGCAATTGGGAAAACTAGTGAATAAAATAAGTTTAGGAGGATTAGAATGAAAAATAAAAAATGGTTAGTGTTACTACTTGCTTTAGTGATGGTAGTATCTACAGCTTGTGGTAATAAAACTCCAATAGAAGAACAAACAACTGATACATCAAAGGATACGGCACAAGAGTCAGCAGCTCCACAGAAAGTAGATGGAGGAATCTTTATACTTCCAATTGGAAGTGACCCTAATGTAATGAATCCATTATATGCAGGGGATAGAGTTACAATGACTATAAATAATGCAATATTTTCACCATTATATGTTGTTGATGAACAAGGAACAGAATTTTATTTAGCTGAAAGTATCACACCATCAGAAGATTATTTAACATATACTTTGAAATTAAAATCAGGTATAAAATGGCATGATGGAGAAGATTTAAATGCAGACGATGTAATATTTACATTGAATTCAATAACTGATGAAAAGCAAAATGCTAACTCCAGAGGTTCATTTGTAATTAATGGTAAACCAGTAGAAGCTAAAAAGATAGATGATGTAACAGTAGAATTTGTATTACCAGAAATTTCAGTACCATTTATGGGTAGCTTAGGTGGACTTCGTCCAATACCTCAGCATATATTTGAAGCAGAGGCAGATTTGCAAAAAAGTCCAAAGAATTTAGAACCAATAGGTTCAGGACCGTTTAAATTTAAAGAAATGAAAAGTGGGGAAAAAGTAGAATTAGTAAGATTTGATGAATACTTTGATGGAAAAGCAAATTTAGAATCAGTAGTATTTAGAGTAATAGCTGATCCAAATGCTGCAAATACAGCTTTATTAAATGGAGAGCTATCTGCTAGATATATTACTACTGCTGATTTAGATAAATTCAATTCAGAAGAAAATATTAATGTAGTGACATATAAAGAAGGTATGTTAAATAATATGGTATTTAAACTATCTAACAAAGATTTACAAAATGAAGATATAAGAAAAGCAATTGCATATGGAATCAACAGGGCAGAGTTAGTAACAGGAGTTTATAAATCAGAAGAATATGCAGAACAAGCATACTCAGTTTTTGTACCAAGTACACAATTCCATACTAATGAAGTAGAGAAATATGAGTATAATGTAGAAAAAGCAAAAGAACTTCTTAAAGGTGCAGGAGCTGAAAATCTAAAATTAAGATTAGCATATATTAATTCAAGTAAAGAGAACGAAGGTTTTGGACTAATTATGCAGCAGCAATTAAAAGAAATTGGGGTAGAATTAGAACTTATACCTATGGAAAGAGGAGCTTTCTATGATAAGTTACTAGATGCTTCAAGTACTGATTTCGACTTAGCATTTAACGGATATGTAATGGGAGTAGAGCCAAACGGATATAAGCCTTTATTCCGTACAGGAGATTTTAACAATTTCATGGCATATGAGAATCAAGAATTAGATGCAAAGTGGGAGGCAGGAGTAGTTGAAACAGATGAAGCTAAGAGGGCTGAAATCTATGAAAGTATTCAAAAACAACTAATGGATGATATGGTAGTATATCCAATAGCCTACCCAAATTCAATTGTGGCAATAAGCAGTGAATTTGGTGGAATAGAAGAAGCAACACCAGCTCCAATATTTATGTTTAGAGATTTATCTAAACTTTATATCATGAAATAATTTAAGCTACTATTCACAGCCAATGAAATAAATATAATAAAAATACACACTCACTGTTTCAGACATGAATAATTCTATAGAGAATTCCAGCTGAAAATCCTACAACTTGCAAACTCGCTACGCTCAAACAGTGCAAGTTGCTTAACGGTTTTTCAGCTTACATTCCCTAAGAATTATAGTCATGTCCTGCAAATGTTCGTTTAGTATTTTTATTATATTGGGCAGCTGTGAATAGTAACCAATTTAAATAAAGTTCACAAAAGTAAACTGAATTTCAGTTTACTTTTGTAATTATATTAGGAGGAATTTTTGTGGTAAGAATGATTGTAAAAAGAGTGGTTCAAGCAATACCAATGCTATTTGCCATATCTATAGTTTCATTTCTTCTTATACAATTAGCACCAGGAGACCCTGTTCAAGCATATATTACTCCTGAAATGGGTCCAGCAGAAATAGAGACAATAAGGGAAAATATGGGGCTAAATAGTCCTTTGCATATACAATATATACGATGGCTAAAATCCACATTACAAGGTGATTTAGGCTATTCATTAGTAAATCATAGACCAGTAGGAGTACAAATAGCAGAGAGACTTCCAGCTACCTTAGGTCTCATGGGAGCATCTTTAATTACATCTATGATTATTGGTATTATAATAGGTCTTGTTTCAGCAGCCAACCAGAATAAGGCATTTGACAATATTGCAACTTTTATTTCTTACCTTGGGATTTCTATACCCAGTTTTTGGTTTGCAATGATGTTAGTATATGTTTTATCTTTAAAATTAAAACTTTTACCTAGTATTGGTATGAGGACCATAGGAGTTCATACAACTTGGGATTTAATAAAACATGGAATAATGCCTACAATCGTTTTAAGTTTACAAAGTATAGCAACCATAGCCAGATATATTAGGTCAAGTACCATATCACAGTTAAAAGAGGACTATGTAGTAGTAGAATATGCTTCAGGAGCTAGTAAAAGAGAAGTGTTATATAAGTATGTATTAAAAAATGCAATTTTACCTGTAATTACAATACTTGGAATGTCTTTACCAAACCTAGTATCAGGTGCATTTATTACAGAGAGTATTTTTGGATGGCCAGGTATGGGTCAGCTTGGCATAACATCTATATTTAGTTATGATTATCCCCTTATTATGGCTATTACCATGTTTTCATCTTTGATATTAATTATAGGAAATCTATTATCTGATATATTATATGGTATTGCAGATCCAAGGATTAAGGAGTTGAGTTAATAATGAATAGCAGGTTAAGAGGAAATTTAAAATATCAGTTAAAACAAAACAAACTGGGAATTATTGCTGTAATAGTCATAGCAATATTATTAATTGCATCTATTCTTGCTTTCTTAGCTCCTCATGATCCAAATAAAATTGATATAATGAACAGTTTAAAGTCTCCAAATAAGGAGCATATATTTGGTACAGATGAAATGGGACGAGATTATTTTGCCCGTGCATTATATGGTGGAAGAGTGTCCCTTACAGTTGGATTTCTATCTATGATAATCTCCACAGTAATAGGAACAATAGTTGGAACCATTAGTGGTTATTTTGGTGGAAGAATTGATAGTTTGATTATGAGAACTATAGATATTTTAATGAGTATACCTACATTTTTCTTGATACTTATACTAAACGCATATTTAAAACCTGGAATTCAAAATATAATTATAATCATAGGTTTGTTTAGTTGGATGGGAATAGCAAGGATAGTTAGAGGCGAGACTCTCTCAGTTAAGGAAAGAGAATATGTATTGTATTCAAAAGTTACTGGAGAAAAGTCTCGAACTATTATGCTAAAGCATATTATACCAAATATCTTTCCTACAGTTATAGTTGCATCAACCTTAAATATTGCAGGAGCCATACTTACGGAGTCTTCTTTATCTTTTTTAGGTTTAGGAGTACGTCAGCCAGACTCATCTTGGGGAAGTATGCTTAAATATGCTCAAGGATATATAGGAGATGCACCATATTTAGCTTTATTTCCTGGAATATTAATATTACTTACGGTACTTAGTTTTAATATTTTGGGAGATATATTTAGAGTTGCCTTTGAGCCTAAGGCAAATAATGATTAGGGGAAAGGAGTTTTAAAATGAAAGAGCCCTTACTAAACATAAAGGATTTAAAGGTTTCCTTTTTTAATAATAGCGGAGAAGTAAAAGTAATTCGTGGAGTTTCCTTTGATTTACAAAAGGGAGAAGTCCTTGGAGTAGTTGGAGAATCAGGAAGTGGAAAATCTGTTACATCTATGTCCATTATAAAACTTTTAAAAGGAACAGGACAAATCACAAATGGTGAGATTATTTATAAAGGCGAAGACATAGTTAAAAAATCTGAAAAAGAAATGATGAAAATAAGGGGTAATGACATAGCCATGATATTTCAAGACCCTATGACTTCCCTTAATCCAGTATTTACAGTAGGTTCTCAAATATCCGATGTTATCAGAAGACATCAAGGATTAAGTAAGGCTAAATCTAGGGAAAAGGCAATAGAAATGCTTAAAATGGTGGGAATTCCTTCACCAGAAGAAAGGTATAGCAATTATCCCCATGAATTTAGCGGTGGTATGAGACAACGTGCAATTATTGCCATGGCTTTAAGCTGTGAGCCAGATTTACTTATAGCAGATGAGCCTACTACAGCTTTAGATGTAACTATTCAAGCTCAAATCCTTCAACTCCTAATGGAGTTAAAGGAAAAAATAGATACTTCCATTATTTTAATAACCCATGATTTAGGAGTAGTAGCAAATACCTGCTCTAGAGTAATTGTAATGTATGGTGGACTTATAATGGAAGAAGGAACTGTAGATGATATTTTTTATAATCCGATGCACCCTTATACAAGGGGACTTCTGCAATCTTTACCAAAGAAAAATACAGAAGAAAGACAAAGGCTTATACCTATAAAGGGAAATCCACCTGATTTAGCAAAAATAGTTTCTGGATGTCCCTTTAAAGAACGCTGTCCTCATGCCATGGATATATGTAACAAAGAACCAGAGTATTATTATGATGGAGAAAATCATAGGGCAATGTGTTGGCTTTTAGATAATAGTATAAAGAAAGGAGATGAATCTAATGGAAAATAAGAATAAGTTAATAGAAGTAAAGAATTTAAAGAAGTATTTTCCAGTAGGTAAATCCTCTTTATTTGGTAGCACCAATTATCTGAAGGCTGTAGATGATATTAGCTTTTATATAAATCAAGGAGAAACTTTGGGATTAGTGGGAGAGTCTGGATGTGGAAAATCTACTACAGGCAGAAGTATTATTAGAATGTTTGATATAAATGGTGGAGAGATATATTATAAGGGGGTAGATATATCTAAATTAAAAGAAAAAAAATTGAAACCCTATAGAAGAAAAATGCAGGTAATATTTCAAGACCCTTATGCCTCTCTTAATCCAACTTTAACTGTAAAGGACTTGGTATCTGAGCCTTTAGATGTTTACCATATAGGAAACAAAAAAGAAAGATATGAAAGAGTATTAGAACTAATAGAAAAAGTAGGACTAACTAAGGAACATTTAGATAGATACCCTCATGAATTCAGTGGAGGGCAAAGACAGAGAATAGGCATCGCAAGAGCTTTATCTATTAATCCAGAATTTATACTATGTGACGAGCCTATATCAGCCCTCGATGTATCTATTCAGGCACAGGTAGTCAATATGCTGGAGGATTTACAACATGAATTGGGGCTGACTTATTTATTTATAGCCCATGATTTATCTATGGTAAGACATATATCTCAGCGTATTGGAGTAATGTATTTAGGTAAACTAGTAGAAATAGGACCTAGCCATGCTATATATAAAAACCCTCTACATCCTTATACTAAAGCTTTATTATCCTCAGTACTAGAACCAGATCCAAAATTAGCCAGAGAAAATCCCATAAGAGTAATAGAAGGAGATGTACCAAGCCCTCTTAAACCTCCTACAGGATGTAGATTTGTCACTAGATGTAAATATAAGAAAAAGGAATGTAACAACCTGGAGCCAGAACTTAAAGAAGTAGAAAAAGACCATTTTGTGGCATGTCATTTATATTAAGAAAAAGTAATCACTCTGTATGCCCGTACAGAGTGATTAAAATATTTTAATTATTCCCCTCTTTTTTTCCTAAACTTTAATAAAACATAAATTACAACTCCAATTATTATACCATATGGCAAGAAATATATAAGAGATACAACTAAGTTTTCAATATTTGAAGTAAAGAAATATAGAGAATCCTTAAAGGCGTTTGCAATTTTAGTAGAAAAAGGAGTTTTGCTATTGTCTTTAGAACTTAGTTTTGATACTTCTCTTAATTCAAAATATACAGTAGAATAATCTATTTTATCATCCATATCCTTTATATTTATAGTTAAATTTTCTTTTTCATAGATAATGGTACTAAGTTGGTTTTCCAGTGCTATTATATCTTCCATTTTTTCTGCTTTATTTAATAATTCAAGGATTCTTTTTTCCTTTGCTTCCAAAACTCTAAGTCTAGACTCTGTATCTCTATAGGTTTTACTTATATCTTCCTTAGAGGTATTTTCTGAAATAACGTTGCCTATTTCCTTGAGTTCTTCTACAAACTGATTAAGATTTTCTTTAGGAATCCTTATGGAATGATGAGAGTTTTTTAATCCACTATGCTCAATATAATTATTATAATATATATCAGAGTTTTCAACATAGCCTTTATATTTTGTAATTAATTCATTCAACTTGTCAGTGGTAACCATGAATTCCTTTGTTTCCATAGAAATTAAAACTGTAGTTATTATCTTTTCAGGTTCAACTGAATCAATACTAGAGTTTTCAACTATTAAATCATCTCTAATTCCAGAAATTTTATTTTCCTCTGTTTCCATAGGTGCCATATCATAAGAAGTTTCTGATTTTGATATGCCTTTTCTAGCACATCCTGAAAATATTATGGAAAAACTTAAAATAAAAGCTACTATAAGGATTAATCTTCTATTTTTCAAATTTCTCATCTCCTTTTCCACTATTATACAATGATATGTCAAAGTATAGGTTACAAATTTTTTACAAAACTATTTAGATTTTAGGAATCGTCTAAAGAAGTTTTTAGGTACTGCCTTTGTAATTACCAAAATAAATATATAAGCTATTATGCCTACTAAAAGGCTAGATATAAATCCAATAAAATTAGAGCTTTGAAGGTTAGATAAATCATGGGTAGTTAAAAGTATTGCTCCAATCATAAATATAGTGGCTAAAAGAGGTTTCCCTATAATATCTAGATAATTGATATTCAGCTTAATTACAGAACGTAAAACAATTAAGTCCAAAATAAGAGCTACTATAATAGATACATAAAATGCAATAAAAAATCCGTTGATTCCAAATTGAGGGTTTCCCACTAATATATAAATAAGAATAATTCTAATGACCATACTAATGATTCCGTTTATAGTATCCTGCACTTGGCTGTTTAGACCTAGAAGTACACCTGAAATAGTGTTCTGTAAAGCCATAAGAATAGTACCAAAAGCCATAATATATATATAAGGTGCAACCTTTATATCACTATATAAAAATACTGCTAAAGGTTTAGAAAACACAGTATATATTGCTGTCAAAGGCAGAGAAACAAGAATAGTTGCCTTTATAGATAGATTTATATCTCTTTTCATCTCCTTATATCTCTTTAAAGCCATCTGTTCTGAAAGACTTGGAATCAGGTTAAGAACCAAAGCAGCTGTAACTATAAAGGATAGATGAATAAGGGGCATAGCCATTCCCATAATTCTTCCAAAGGTTGATATAGCCTCACTGCTACTATATCCTGAAGCCATAAGTCTGCTAGGAATTAAAACAGTATTGGTAAACCTGAATACAACTTGAAAAGAACCAGCAACAGTTAAAGGAACTGCCATAGTCAAAAGTTTTAGAAACAAAGCTATACTGCTTACATTATGGGGAATTTTCTTCCTTTTATATAAACGATTTTTCCAGTATATGGACCATAGTAAATCGAAGGATTCTCCAATACTAAGACCAATTAGTGCTATTATAGCTCCGTTAATTGGATTTGTAGGCTTTACACAATATATAATAGCCATAACCCCAACAAACCTAGTGAAATGTTCAATTATTTGTGCAAGACCAGGAGTCACCATATTCTTCATTCCATAGAAATATGCTTTTAATACATTGCTTAAAGAAAATATAATAATAGCTGGAACCATAAAATATACTCCAAGAATCATATCTTTGTTTTTAAGCATTTTAACGGCTATAAAATCTGAGAAAAATATTAAGACTCCACTAAGTAAAATGGCCAATAAAAAATTAAATATAAAAGTTAGTTTAAAAATACCTTCTACATTATTAGGACCACTTTTAGAGTTTTCTTCTGCAATTATCTTTGTGAGGGCAGTAGGAATTCCAGAGATTGTTATAATCAAAAATGTCATAAGGGTAGACAATCCAATTTGAAATAATCCCATAGACTCTGCTCCTAAGAGTTTAGATAGAAAAATATCATAAGCAAATCCAATGATTCTCATAAAAAAATTCATAAAAACCATAAAAACTGAACCATAAATAAATCCGTTTTTATTCAAAAAAATCACCTCTTAAAAAAAGTCCAATATTAATTTATATGTTCTTTAAGTGATTATATTATCTTTATTATGGAACTTATGAGGAGATGGTCTAATTTTTATAGAATAAAATAAAAAATTGTATGTCAGAGAAAATTTACATAATCAAGTGACATACAAAGTAATATATTAACCATATTTAATTTTTATTTTCGACAACTTAAATGGATACTAAAAAGTGTAGTAAGTATTATTGTGAACTGTCGTCACAATGTTCTATTATTTTTTTCCTAAAAAAATAATATGTATAAATATATACAGGAATTGTTATGGGGTCACCAGCCAAAAATGATACCCAATATAAGCTGTTAAAACTTATATTTGTACTTAACAAGCTGATTACCCTTAAAGAAAGTCTTATTGAAAATATAAGAAGCCACGCATAATTAGTCGGTAGAAAAACACTTTCATCCATGTCTTTGATATATGGAATTTCAAAATCTTTAGCGAAAAAATATGAGTAAGACCTTTTTTTTATTATACAGATTAAGAGAATGACTACTAAAATAAAGTTTTCAAGTACAGCTGGATAAAACATGAACCGATCATTGCCCGAAAAAACACAGCCTAATAATGAAAATAGAGTTAGACAAAACCCGATTATAAGCGAATTGTTAATCTTTTTATGTTTCTTAAGATTGTATAAAATCATAATAGTACTGATGCTGATAGAGATGCTTAAAGCTATGGGTATTCCTAACTTTCCATACAATACTCTGAAAAAAACAGCTGGCAAAAACATATACAATAGTTGTTTTATGATATTTTTTATACTCATAATAACCTCCCTATATCTGTGTATTATATAAACTTAAACTCCGTTAATCTGCCCTTTAGCAAGAAGAACAGATAAAGTATATACTAGTTTTAATAATATCATAAGGTAGAAACTAAATCTAGGAAAATTATGGAATAAGTTATATCATTTTTTTGCAAGGAAATTGAACCTTTGATTTTTCGGAGGTGGATGTTTATTGTGAACAAGACCCTATTCCTCTTGTAGACAGAATTGTTCAATGGTATAATCTTATACTGTATACATAAAAAATTAAAAGGAGGATAAGATGAAGAATAGTAATAAGAGAGGATATATAGTACTGTCAGCCGCAGCAGGAATTAACTTTATTTCAGCAATAATGTATGTTTGGAGTGTAATAAGCAAGGCGCTTGTCACTGAGCTGAATTGGACAAGCAAAGAAGCATCTCTTCCCTATACTGTATTAACTATATCCTTTGTAATAGCAATGGTTATATTTGGGAAAATAGTAGATTCTAAGGGACCTAGAATACCTGCTACAGCAGGAGGTATTTTAATCGGAATAGGTTTGATTTGTTCAGGAATGACTACTAGCCCTATACTTATGGTATTTACAATGGGGATACTTGTTGGAGCAGGTTCAGGTATTATAAATGTTGCAACTACTGCTACTGTTGTAAAATGGTTTTCACAGGAGAAAAAAGGTATGGTAACAGGAATAGTAGTTGCAGGAGTAGGACTATCCTCTGCATTTTATTCACCATTATCCAATTACCTTATAAACTCAGTTGGTATATCTAAAACATTTTCCTATTTGGGAATATTTGTTTTACTTACAGCCATACCATTATCTTTAATTATAAAGAATCCACCACAGAATTTTATTCCAGAAAATAAAGAAGTAAATAAACAGAAAAATATAAGTGTAGACTATGATTGGAAATATATAATAAAAGATAAATATTTCTATAAATTATGGGTAATGCTTGGATTATCTTCATCAGCTGGACTGATGATTATTGGACATATATCCAATATAGCAAAGCTTCAGATAAAATGGGAAGCTGGATTTATTTTAGTAATTATATTATCTATTTTTAATAGTTTGGGAAGAGTACTTGGTGGACTTATATCTGATAAAGTAGATAGACTTACTTTAGTTAGATTTATATTTATATTACAGATGATAAATATGTTTAGTTTCGCCGTATATTCAAATGTAGCATTACTTAGTATTGGAGTTGCCATAGCAGGACTATGCTATGGAGGAGGATTCGCCATATTTCCAGCCATGGCATCAGATGCTTATGGAAGTAAAAATTTTGGTATGAACTATGGAATATTATTTACGGCTTGGGGACTAGGAGGAGTAATAGGACCTATGACAGCAGCTACTATATTGGATTTTACTGGAACTTATAATTATGCTTATATAGTAGCGGGAGTTCTTCTTTTAATCGCCATAGGAATTACGTTTATGGTGAAGAAAAAATAAAAAATATATTGTAAATAAAAACGAATCCATTCAAGGATTCGTTTTTATTTATATAGAAGGAAACTTCTAGATTTAGAAACTTTATTTTCATACTATTAATACTATTATATTATCCTATAGATACAAGATGGCAGATAAATAATACCTATTAGAATACTAGGGCTAATTGAGATAAAATAATAATTAACAAAGTAAATAATAATTGGAGATGACAAAATGGAGAAGGAAAAATTATTTCAAGAAATAAGTGATGCTGTAGTAGAAATGGATGATGAATTAGTAGAGGAGCTTTGTAATAAATCTTTAGAAGTGCTTATACCACCTAATGAAACAATTACTAAAGGTTTAATATCAGGAATGGATAGAGTAGGAGAACTTTATGAAGAAGAGGAATATTTTTTACCTGAAGTACTAATATGTTCAGATACTTTAAATATAGGACTAGATATATTAAAGCCTCATATTGAAAAAGAGGATAGAGAAAATACTATAAAAGTGGTTATTGGAGTAGTAGAGGGAGATACCCATGATATAGGGAAAAATTTAGTGAAAATAATGACAGAATCTGCTGGAATAGAAGTATATGATTTAGGGAGAGATGTTCCTCTTAAAAACTTTATTACAGTGGCAGAAGAAGTAGAGGCGGATTTTATCTGTATGTCAACTTTAATGACTACAACTATGATGGGAATGAAGAAGGTAATCGATATGTTAGAGGAAAGTAATATTAGAGATAAATATAAAGTTCTAGTAGGTGGAGGACCTATATCTCAAAGATTTGCCGATGAAATAGGGGCCGATGCCTATGCTGTAGACGCAAACGAAGCAGTAAGAAGAATGAAACTAATTGCAAATAATTAAAATGGAGAGATACAATGAAGGAAAAAGAAAGAATTTTAAAAGTTTTAAATGGAGAAAAAGTAGATAGACCTCCAGTCATATGTCCAGGAGGGATGATGAATGCTGCTGTTACAGAGATTATAGAAGATATGCACTCCAATCATAATATTGATGTGGAAGCTATGGTATCTACTGCTATTAAGGTAAGAGAACTTACAGGATTTGAAAACTATGGAGTTCCTTTTTGTATGACTTGCGAGTCAGAATCTTTTGGTGTAAAAATCAGTGAAGGTGATAAAAATAATGAACCAAGAGTATTGGCATATAACGAAGATGATTTAGAAAAAATAATGGATAATTTTGACCCAAATATAAATATGAACTTTAGGGCTAAAACTGTAATACAAGCAATTCAAGGGCTAAAGAATGATGAAATACCTGTAATAGGAAATATTACTGGACCCATAAGTACAGCTACTTCTATTGTAGACCCCATGAAATTATTTAAAATGTTGAGAAGAGAGCCAGATAAGGCATATAAATTTATAGAATATATAAATTTATATCTAATAGAATATGCAGAAAAAATGGTTCATGCTGGTGCAGATATAATAGCGATTTCAGATCCTACAGCAACAGGTGAAATACTAGGTAGAAAGAATTTTGATAAATTTGCAATGCCTATGTATATTAAATTCTTAAATAGAATGAAAGAAATAAATATTCCTGTTATTATTCATATCTGTGGAGATGCAAAAACCATAATAGATAGTTTAGATACATTAGATGTTGCTGCCCTTAGCTTTGATTCCATAGTAAATATGAGATTTGCAAGAAAAACTCTTAAAACAAAACTTATGGGAAATGTAAGTACTTTACTGTTACAGAATGGACCTACAGATAAAATCATATCAATAACTAAAAATGCTATGGATTCTGGTGTGGACATTGTATCACCTGCCTGTGGTCTAGGTATGTCAACTCCCATAGAAAATCTAAAAGCCATGACAGATTATGTGAAAGGAAGTATCTAATGCCTATAGTTAAATTTACTAAAGAGAATATAGATGTTGAAGTAGAAACGGGAAGTTTTTTGCTAGATGCCATTAGAAAGACAAAGTTAAAGATGGAAACTCCATGTAATGGTATGGGGTTTTGTGGCAAATGTAAGGTAATAATTAAAAAAGGACAGTTATCAGAACCAAGTTCTAAAGAAAGAGAAATAATTGATGAAAGTAAAAATGAAAGATTGTCCTGTATGGCAAAAGTTCTTGGAAATGTGGAAGTAGGATTAATACACAATGAAAAATCACTTAAAACAGTGCATAAAGGATTTAGTATTGATGTAGCTGTAGATAGCTCTATTAAATCTATTAAATTACCAAGTATTCATAGAGAAAAATCCATACCTTATGTGGACTCTTTAAATTACTCCTTTAATTCAGTAGAACTATATAAAAAGATTAGTCATATGGAAGAAAATGATTCTACAGAAATATGGGGAGTAGTATTTAAAGAAGAACTAATGGATATTGGTAATTGTGAAAAGAAAATACTAGGAGTAGGTATAGATATTGGGACTACAGGTGTTTCATATTATTTGATAAATTTAAAAGATGGAGAAATAATAGAAAGATATTCCTCTCTCAATCCTCAAACTCAATATGGAGGAGATGTACTTACAAGAATTTCATATTGTATGGAGAATCCATTAGGTGCTAGTGAAATGCAGGAATTAATAATAGAAGATATAAATAACTCCATAGAGATATTGTTAGGGAGTATTTATAATAAAGATGATATATATCATATTATAGTTTCTGCCAATACCACTATGATACATCTTTTACTTGGAATAAGTCCAGTATCTTTATCTAAGGCACCTTATAGGTCCATAGTATTAAGTCCAAAGAATATTAAAGCAAATCATATAAATATCAAATCCAATAAGGAAGCAATACTTAGTATAATTCCATCTGCATCATCATATGTAGGTGGTGATATAGTTTCAGGGATTATAGCATCAGATTTCCAAAATAATAAAGAGGCTATATTTATAGATATAGGAACAAATGGTGAAATGGCAGCCATAAAAGACGGAGAAATAATATGTACATCTACAGCAGCAGGACCTGCTCTAGAGGGAATGAATATAGAATGTGGGTGTCGTGCAGAAAAAGGAGCAATAGAAAGCTTTGATATAGACGAAGACTATAATATTCAATTTACCACAATAGAAGATGAAAATCCTACAGGAATTTGTGGTAGTGGATTAATAGATATAGCGGCGGCATTAGTTAAAAGAAATATATTGATGAAATCAGGAAGATGGAATAAAAACCTAGATTCTAAAATAAAAGATAGATTAGTAGATAAAAAATTCTATATAACTGAGGACATATATATTTCTCAAAAAGATATAAGACAAATTCAGTTGGCAAAGGGAGCCATAGCTGCTGGTGTAATTTTAATGCTAGAGGAAATGGAATTGAACATAGAGGAAATACCAAAAATATATATTGCAGGCTCATTTGGGTATCATGTTAACCCTAACAGTATAAAAATCATAGGGCTTATTCCCAATGGATTTAATGGAGAAATATATTTCTTAGGTAATACTTCTTTAGAAGGGGCTAGATTAGCACTAATTAATAAAGAATATCTTGAAAAAGCATATACCATAAGGAGAGAAATGAAAGTTTTAGAATTATCCATGGGAGAAAAATTTCAAGATGTATTTATATCTCAATTAAACTTTTAGAAAAGGTGATTAAATGGCAGTTCAAAATATATTCAAATGTACAGGAAACGAAGTCGAAATAATACCTGATGAAATCCTACAGGAACTAAATATTTCCTATGAAGAAGGTAATAAAGAAGCATTAAAAATGTCAATATTGGCTAAGAAATTAAAAGACTATAATAATAAAGATTATTGTAGTCTGCCACTTTGTCATACAGTAGAAGCAGAATCTTTTGGTTCTACTGTAGCTTTTAATCCAGACGTAGGAAATAGAATAATAAAATATGGAATTGAGAACATAGACCAAATCCCAGAAATGGAAAAGATAGATTTAAAAAGGGGAAGAATATTTGAAGTTTTAAAGGCAATAGATATATTAAAGGAAGAAGGAGAAAATATAGTTCTGAATATAACAGGACCTATTAGTGTAGTTACTTCCATTTTAGATAGTCAGTTATTTTATAAATCCATAAGAAAAGAAAAGGAAATGATCAATAGATTATTGTCTATAATTGAGGACAGTATAGTGGAACTTACACTAAAAGCTATGGAACAAGAAGTAAATATTATTTCATTTGCTGATCCTACAGGAACTATAGATATAGTTGGACCAAAAGTATATAAAGAGATGTCGGGAAAATCAGTATATAATATATTGAAAAGGATAGAAGATAATATTACAGGAAATACAGTAGTTCATCTATGTGGCAAAACATCTACTTCCTTAGAGTCAATAGGACTTCTAGATATTGAAAGAAAGAAAGTGGAAGGTAAAACTTATTTTGAGATGATTGAAAACATAAAAAAGGAAGAAAAGGATATAAAGTTTATAGGTCATAGATGTTTAAAACTAAATAAGGCTTATGGTGAAATGATTATATGTAAACTGAAATAATGGAAATTTTCCTTTCCTAGTATTTTACATTTCTAGAAATTTGATATGAGACAATACATTTGTGACAAGTAAATATGAAAAAAGGAAAGACCTCTGATATAATGTTGTTTACCATAACAAACAAAAATCGGAGGGATCTTTCCTTATGAAAACAATTATAACAGA
>NZ_VUNQ01000038.1 GCF_009695605.1 Tissierella pigra | reverse complement strand
TATATGGTAATATTAGACAATTATGTATTACACTGTAGAATTAGGAATCCCTTGGATGTAATTTATATCATCCAAGGGATTCTCACTTTGTCAATATTTAATTGTTTCCTAAATGCAACACTAGAAGCCTTGGGCTACTTTTTTTAGGTTATTACATTTAATCTTTTATCCTTCAAGTTAAATTCTATATCTTTAACCTTAGGATTAATTTCTCCATCTATATTTAAGTATAATCCTTCTTTAGATGTTATTCTTATATTTTTTCCTCTATATATTTTTACATACTTTGTATATTTAATATGATTACCTTTAAATATGCTTGGAAATAAAAATAAAAGTTTTGTTTTTCTTATTCCAGATATTATACATACATCTAAATATTCATCATTAACCTTTGCATCAGGTAAAATTTCCATTCCGCCACCATAGTATTTTCCATTACCTACAGCTACTAAAATTACATCTTCCTCTGCAAATTTTCCATCTATATTAATTTGAATCCTTTTCTTTTTAAAACTAAATAATGAATATATAACACTAATTCCATAGGCAAACCTACTTCTAATGGCTTTCTTTATATTTATAGTATTCATTACAACCTCTGCATCAAATCCAATACTAGCAATATTGAAAAAAATAAAGTCATTTACCTGTCCAACATCTATTGTGCTATTTTTACCATTACATAAATGTTCTAAAGCCCTTTCAGGATCTATGGAGATTCCCAGACTTTTAGCCATATCATTTCCTGTACCACCAGGGATGATTCCCAATATACCCTTCCCTTTGTTAACTAGTCCTCTAGCTACTTCATTTATTGTTCCGTCTCCACCTACTGCAACTATTATATCATAATCCTCTACACAGTTTTCTGCAATTTTTATGGCTTCCTCAGGCTTTGTAGTCAATTTTATTGAATATTCTTTTTCATATTTCTCCATCTTTGATTCAATTAAAGGGATTAAACCCTTTGCTTTTCCACCACCAGCTACAGGATTTATAATAAAAGAAATCTTACTCATCTAATTTGTTCCTCCTACTACAGAGTCTTCTCTTGGTATTCACCCATTAACGCCCTATCTATTGCCTGCATTTCCTCTACAGATAATGGGTATACTGATTTTCCTAATTTAACTGGTTTTGCATAACTGGTAGTATACTCTCTGCCATAAATACTTGTAAGGACAAATCCATTATTAAACTTGTCCAATAATGCAACAGAATAACTTAAATCGGATCCCATGTCTCCAAAGGCATTATACCTAACAAAGCCAACCTTTTGAATAGCAAAGGCTAGCTTTGTTTCAATACTCTCTATTTTTTGTTCCATAGTAT
Organism: Tissierella pigra; assembly: GCF_009695605.1. GTDB lineage: Bacteria > Bacillota > Clostridia > Tissierellales > Tissierellaceae > Tissierella > Tissierella pigra. Next base: position 33,407 of record NZ_VUNQ01000038.1, on the reverse strand, counting down.
TCATATCTATACGAATTGATTTCAGTTCTTCATTAGTTTTTATAAGGAGTTGCTCTATATCTATACCTTTAACTCCTCTTACTAATTCATTGTATCTCTCTCTTATCTTTGATATTCTTATTTCAGCTATTAGGTATAAAACTAATAATATAGGTATTGCTGCCATAAGTCCTATCATAATTTCTATATTATACGATGCAATAAATTCTTGTAGCTGAACCATATATTTTCTCCTCTCTAAACTTCCTTAGCAATTTCTTTTAAGGCCTTTATGGCAAACTCTATTTCTTCATGGGTATTTTCATATCCAAAGCTAAATCTAACTACTCCTTGTTCAAAAGTTCCAATAGTTTTGTGAGCTAAAGGTGCACAATGTAACCCTGGTCTCACAGCAATATCATATTCTTCATCTAATATATAGCTTATCTCTGAGGAATCAGCTTCTCCAACATTTAAGGCAACTACTGGTGCATGATGATTTTTCTCTAATGTTCCATATAGTATGATTTTATCAATTTTACTTGCTTCCTCTATAAAGTGCATTGTAAGGTCTTCTTCTTTTTTCCTTATATTATCAATACCTTTTTCAAATATATATTTTATTCCAGTTCCTAAACCTATTATTCCAGGTGCATTGGGTGTACCAGATTCAAATTTATCTGGAAATATATCTGGTTGCTCCAAGGAATGAGATATACTTCCTGTGCCACCTTGAAAGGTTTCTACTAATTCTATACCTGGTCTAATATAAAGCCCGCCAGTTCCTTGAGGTCCAAGTAACCCCTTATGTCCAGGAAAAGCAAGCATATCTATATTCATTTTTTCTACATCAATATTATATACACCTGCTGATTGAGCACCATCTACCAAATATACTAACCCATGTTTCCTTGCAATTTTTCCTATAGACTCTATATCCATTATAGTTCCTGTTAAGTTAGATATGTGAGTAGTGACTATCATCTTAGTTTCTTTAGTTATACTATCTTCAATATCTTTAGGGTTTATCCTTCCTTTAGAATCTCCATGTACTATAGTATGCTTTACTCCTAATTTATCTAAAAATACAATAGGTCTTAAAGCAGAGTTATGCTCCATGGAGGTGGTAATTACATGGTCTCCTGGTTTTAAATATCCTTTTATCCCTAGGTTTAAACTTTCTGTACAATTAAAAGTAAATATTATACTCATAGGGTCCTTTATATTTAAAAGCTTACCTATTTGAACTCTTGTATCAAATATCCCCCTACTTGCTTTTAATGCCTTCTTGTGCCCTGATCTCCCAGGATTAGCACCATATTCCATCATTGCATCCATTATAGCATCATATACTACTTTTGGTTTAGGATAAGATGTAGCTGCATTATCAAAATAAACCATAAAATCATCTCCATTTAAAATAATTTATACTAATCATTTCTACATACTTTAACAAAATCAAATTTTTCCACATCAAATAAACCCATATCTGTAAGTTTTAACTTAGGTATAACTGGTAATGCCATAAATGCTAAAGTCATAAAAGGGTCTATATTTTTATTTACATTTAATTCTTCATAAGATAGTTCTATCATTTCTTTAAGAATAGAATTGGTCTCTTCAACTGGCCTGGAAGTCATGATTCCTCCAATTTCTAGAGGCAAACTTTTTAAGACTTTCCCATCTTTTACTATTGTGAGTCCTCCTCCTATTTCTTTTAATTCTTCTATGGCAGTTAGTATATCCCCGTCATTATCACCTATGACTATTATATTATGTGAATCATGACCTATAGTTGAACCTATGGAGCCATTTTTTAATTTAAAGTTTTCTATAAGTCCTACACCTATATTTCCTTTTCTTAAATGTCTCTCAGCTACTATAAGTTTTTGTATACCATCATCTGAGAAATGAAAAAATCCATCTAGTATATTCACTTCTTTTATCACAGCTTTAGTAACTAAACTCCCTTCCATTACTCCTATTATATTTGCCTTATTATTGGTCATAGGAATTTGAATATCTTCTAAGTCTATGTCTTTTATATTTACTGAATCCATCATGTTTTTTGGTAAATGTATATTAGGTTCAAATAGTGCCTTATTATTTTCTCCTACTAACTTTCCACTTTTAAATACCTTTAATATATTAAAATCCTCTAGATTATCTATTACTACTAAGTCCGCAATATATCCTGGTGCTATGGCTCCCTTATTTTTTAGGCCATAACATTCAGCTGAGTTTATAGTAGCCATTTTAATAGCATCTATTGGATCAATACCTTCCTTAATTGCAAGTTTAATATTAAAATCTATAGTTCCTTCATTAATTAAATCTTCAGGATGTTTATCATCTGTACAAAATAGGAATCTTCTTAAATTATCCTTATTTACAACTTTAATTATGTTTTTTAAATCCTTTGCTGCTGAACCTTCACGAATAAGTATATACATACCTACTCTTAAACGATCTAATACTTCGTCGATTGTAGAACATTCGTGTTCTGTTTTTATACCTGATATTACATAGGCATTTAATTCCTTTCCACGGATCATAGGTCCATGACCATCTATTACTTTATCCTTAAATAAAGCTAATTTATTTAATACATCATCATCTAAAAATATGACTCCAGGATAATTCATCATTTCTCCTAAGCCTATAACTGTCTCTTCTTCTAATAATTCTTTTAAATCATCAGCTTTTAGTATAGCTCCTGCATTTTCAAAGCTTGTAGATGGAACACAACTAGGCAGCATTATATGAACATCTAAAGGGACATTTTTACTATCTTCTATTATATATTTTATACCATCTATTCCTTTAACATTTCCTATTTCATGAGGGTCAGCAATTATAGTAGTTACACCTCTTGGAACTATTACTTTAGCAAACTGTGAAGGTGATGACATAGATGATTCTATATGAACATGACTATCTATAAATCCTGGAGCCAAATATTTACCTTCTAAGTCAATCTCCTCTTTACCATTATATTCACCTATGCCTATTATTTTCCCATTATCAATAGCCACATTCCCCTTTATTATTTCACCTGAAAATACATTGACTATATTTATATTTTTAAGCACCAACTCCACATCTATTACACCTTTTGCTTTAGTTATAAGATCTATCAACTGCTTTTTAAACATCTTAATACCTCCTAAGCTTTAATGGTGAAAATTATTTATGACACTCCTATTATTATAATACAATATTTTTATGATTTAATAAAGAAAAAGAGAAGGTTTCCCTTCTCTTATGCTAATCTTTTATATACAACCTTTAGTAGTTCCTCTTTTAATTTCTTTCCTTCAGTTAAGAGATTATCTACTTTAGTTTCTGTTTCTTTCTTAAATGATTCATCTTTTATACTTCCTAGATTGATAGTCACATTAAATAATGCTCCTTCTAATCCTGCATAAGCTAATAATGTACCTACACCTACATCCGTAATAGCATTTACATTTCCATAATCAGCAAACACATCTTGTAATTCCAATACTCTTAAACATTTTTCTGCACATCTTAAAGGTACTTCTAATGCTATTTTATAGCCCTCTTGAATAGCATTGCTTCTTGCAGCTTTTTCTTCATCTGTATCTTTAGGAAGTTTAAAAGCATCCATAACCTTATCAAAAGCCTTAGTATCTTCGTCTACAATATTATTTAATGTTTCAACTAATTTTTCTACTTCTTTAGAATTATTAACTATTTTTGACTTGATGTCATCTGATAATTCTTCATAAGCTTTTTTACCAACAGTTAGGTTACATACCATATTGGTCAGTGCTCCTCCTAAACTACCTACTAAGGCAGAAACACTTCCGCCCCCTGGAGTAGGCTCTCCACTAGCTGTAGCAGCTATGTATTCTTTTAGACTCTTATCTATAAACATTTTATCCCCTCCTATTGTTATTTTACTATAAGTAACAAAAAAAGGGAACAGTATTGTTCCCTTTTTATATAGTATATTATCTTTGTTGTTTAATAAAACTTGTATCGTAATCCTTTACTATGGCAGCAGCTTGAGGTGCTAATATTAAAAGACCTATTAAGTTTGGAATAACCATTAAACCATTAAACATATCTGCTAAATCCCAAACCACAGCAACTTCCATAAATGAACCTAATATTATAAATCCAAGAACTGCAATTTTATAAATATTTACAGCTTTAGCTCCAAATAAATATTTAATATTTGCTTCTCCAAAGAAATACCATCCTATTATAGTAGTAAGTGCAAAGAAGAATAAACTAATAGCTATAAATACTAATCCAAAGTTACCAAGTCCTAATCTAAATGCTTCTTGAGTCATTTCTATTCCAGTAAGTCCTAAAGTATTGGCTCCTGTAACTAAATTTATAAGTGCTGTTACTGTACAAATAACGATTGTATCTATAATAACCCCAACCATAGCAACCATACCTTGTTGTGCAGGGTGTGCTACTTTTGCTACTGCATGGGCATGTGGTGTTGAACCCATACCTGCTTCGTTTGAGAATAATCCTCTTGCTATACCATATCTAGCAGCTTGCTTCATAGTAACTCCCAATGCTCCACCTACTGCTGCTTGAGTAGTAAAAGCTCCTTGGAAAATGCTCTTAAATGCTGGTCCTAAAGCTGCAGGGTTTTTAAACACTATAACAAAACTTCCTATAATATAAAGTAATGCCATGAAAGGTACTACTAACTCTGCAAATGATGCTATTCTACTCATACCACCTACTAGTATAAGACCAACAAAGGCTGCTGTAAGAACTCCTATGACAACCTTAGGAATAGGAACCACTGCACTAACTGCTGTTGCTATTGAGTTTGATTGAACCATATTACCTACAAATCCTAGTGCTATTATTATAGTAACAGCAAAGAATCCAGCTAAAAATTTACTCTTTACTCCTCTAGATAAATAATATGCAGGACCTCCTGTTACTTCTTCACCTGATCTATCAGCATATTTCTGCGCAAGTACAGCTTCACCAAAGTTTGTAGCCATACCCAAAACCGCTGATACCCACATCCAGAAAATAGCTCCTGGACCTCCAGCTGCTATAGCTGTTGCTACACCAGCTAAGTTACCTGTACCAACTTGTGCTGCAACTGCCGTTGCCAGTGCTTGGAATGAAGTCATTCCATCTGCTTCTCCATCTGCACTTTCATTTTTTTCTTTTTTAAATATCCCACCAAAAGCTTGCTTAAATCCTGGGCCAACTTTAGATATTTGTGGAATACCTAATCTGATAGTGTAATAGACTCCTACAAACAATAAGGCATAAATTAAGAAGTTATCCCATAGAAATCCATTTACCACATCAATAAACGCTTGCATTAAAACTACCTCCTCTTAAGTATAATAAAATTTTATGACACAATTCTAATATATCATTTATATCTATCTTTGTAAATCAAATCTTAGGGATTGTTTGTTAAATATCTTACAATTTAGATTGTTTGTTTCAAAGTTTCTTCTATTGTAATATTGTACTACGACATTTTTCGACATAAGCGCTCTTATTTTTGCAATAAAAAATCAACCAAAAATTGGTTGATTATACAAACATAGTTCCACTAATTATTAGTTTAGCATTTCCTCCCACTTTAATTACTTGGACTTCATTATCTTCTTCAATTTTACAATAAATCTTACTAAGCCTATTCATCATTTCACCTTGAAATGACACTAATTGATTATTTTTGATTAGTCTATTTTCCTTTAAAAAGTAAATTAATGCTCCATTTGATGTTCCAGTTGCAGCCTCTTCATCTATACCCACTATAGGAGCAAAATTCCTAGTATATACAACTTCTGAATTTAACTCTGGCAAATAGAACGCATGTACCCCTACTACTCCAAGTCTTTTTGATAATTTACTTAGCAATTCTTTATCTATAGTTAAACTATCTAATGCCTCTTTTGTCTTTATCGGTAGTATAATATCTTTTAATCCTGTTGAAATTATTTCTGGAGCTATATCTTTGTCTAATACTCCTATATCTTCTACAGAAATTCCCATTGAATTAGATAATGGCAATATATCTTGAATTTTACCTAATTTCCTAGGAATTCCTTGTTCCATAAATATTTTTGTTACTCTTCTATTTTCAAAACAAATTTCTACTGCTAATTTTCCCGATTTCGTATATTGATAAACTGTCTTTACACCATTTTTCATTGGACTAATATATCCTTCTTTAGCCAAAGTATAAAATGTAGCAATAGTGGCATGTCCACATAAATCTACTTCGCACATTGGAGTAAAAAACCTTATATCAAAATTATCTCTTTGAAGTGGAGTTATAAATGCCGTTTCAGATAAATTTATTTCCTTGGCAATGCTTTGCATCATATTATCTGTTAATCCATTTATATTTAATACTACTCCTGCAGGATTTCCTCCGAAAGTCTCCTCTGTGAAAGCATTTACTCGGTATATTTTTACTTCCATAAGTGCTTCTCCTTTCAAAGTTTACTTAGTTAAAATATCTATAATTCTTTCTAAGTCTTCATAGCCATAGTATTCTATTTCAATTTTACCTTTTTTATCCCCTTCTGTTAAATTAACCTTTGTACCTAGTCTCTCCATAAGTTCTTCTTCAAGGTTGATTATATTAGGGTCTTTATTGGATATAATACTTTTTCTAGTAAAGTCCTTTTTTTTATTTGCAATGGATTCTACATCACGAACATTTAAATTGTTTTTTATTATCTCCTCTGCAACTAATAATTGTTTTTTCTTATCTTTAATTCCCAGCAAAGCCTTTCCATGACCTGAAGTTAGTTCTCCTTTAGATATATGCTCTATTATTTTATTTTCTAGATTTAAAAGCCTTAGGGTATTGGCTATATAAGATCTCGACTTTCCTACTTGACTTGCTACTTCCTCTTGAGTCAAATGATATTTTTTCATTAACTGTTTATAGGCTATAGCCTCTTCTATTGGATTTAAATCTTCTCGTTGAATATTCTCTATTAATGCAAACTTAGCAGATACTTCTTCATCTACATCCTTTATTATACATGGAATTTCCTTTAATCCAGCTGCTTTAGATGCTCTCCATCTTCTTTCTCCTGCTATGATTTCATATTTATCTTTTACTTTTCTTACTATAATAGGCTGTATCAAACCATGTATCTTTATGGAATTAGTTAAATCAAGTAATGCTTCTTCTCCAAATTCTTTCCTTGGTTGATTCTCATTAGGATTCACCAATTTTATATCTATATTTTCAATAATTTCTTTATGTTGTTTCTTATTATCAATAATTACTTCATCTGAAATTAAAGCTGATAATCCTTTTCCCAAGCCCCTTTTCTTCACACTCACATCATCACTCCTCAACTAGCTCTAAAAATTCTTCAGCCAACTCCATATAAGCCTCAGCCCCTTTTGACTTTAAGTCATAGTCCATAATAGATAGGCCATGACTTGGTGCTTCAGCTAATCTAACATTTCTAGGAATAAGACTTACATAAACTTTTCCCTTAAAAAATCCTTTTACTTCTTCAACTACTTGTATAGACAAGTTTGTCCTGCCATCAAACATACTAAGAACTACACCTTCTATTTCTAAATTTGGATTTAATCCCTTTCTTACTAATTTTATCGTATCAAATAATTGGCTTACACCTTCAAGAGCATAATACTCACATTGTATAGGTATAATTACACTATCTGAAGCCACTAGCCCTATAATAGAGAGAATTCCCAGAGATGGAGGACAATCTATAAAAATATAGTCGTAATCATCTCTAATGTCTCTAAGTTTATTACTTAATATGTTTTCCCAATTCCCTTCCCTAGCAAGTTCTATTTCTAGACCTGCCAATTCGTTGTTAGAACCAATTATATTTACATTTTCGGCAGTAGTATCTCTAATAGCATCCTTTAAATCCACATCATTTACCAATACATCATATATAATAGGTTGTCCATTGTCCTTTTCTACTCCTAGACCTGACGTTGCATTACCTTGAGGGTCAATATCGATTAGAAGGACCTTTTTCCCTAATTTACCAACTCCAGCACTAAGATTTATAGTGGTTGTAGTTTTTCCAACACCACCTTTTTGATTAAATATAGATATAATCTTACCCAAAAAAACCACCACCTTGCATTATATATCTTAACTATATAATATCAGATTATTTCAATATTTGAAAGAAGGATTTGATGTTTCACGTGAAACATCAAATCTTGTAATATTTTAGATTTTATAAATGAACACTATACCAATTCAACAATTTTATATTCCAATTCCAGAAAGTAATTTGCCCTTTTTTATAATTTTTGAAACAGAAAATCAGCTTATGTATTTTCCTTTTGCTGGTGAAATAAGTATATTATCAAATATTTTAGATTTTAAACTAAGATAAACACCTTAGTTTAATACTACCCTAAAGACTTTATCTATCTAGATTTAGTGAAAAAACACTTAATGTTCCATGTGGAACATTAAGTGTTTTTTCCATAATCTACATATCTTATAAAAATTATAAAGATTATAAAAGTTAAAATATAATATACAAAGAATCTCAATGATAATAATTCATCATTTCATCAAATATATTATACTCCATATCATTTCTCCTTAAATTCATAATATATATACTTCTTTCTAGCGTCTGATGAATTTCCAATTTCTTTTTCTTCACTATAGTATATCATTTGATTCATTTTTTCTTTAGAATATATACCCTTTGGTAGATCTATATAGTAAGAGTCGAATCCATATAAATAAGCAACTATCCTATCTTCTTTGATAAATACCATGTTCATCCATCCCTCACTATAAACTACTTTTAATTTAGTATGTTTAAGCCCCAATTGTTTCTCCATTTCTTCAACTGACTCATAGGGTTCAAATACATACAGCTTATCATAGTCAATAGTAATTAAATCTTTCACCATTCCTTCATTACTATATTTTCCTAATTTAATATCTTCAAACAATATTTTTTCTAACGATCTTGTGTTTTTACTTGATAGAGAATTATATTCCACTAGTTTTATAACAATACCTATGGTTATAATAATTCCTAAACAAATAAAAGCCAATTTAATAAATTTTTTCAATGTAACTCATCCTTTTTTAGTTTTGAAATATCTTCAAAAATTCTAGAATATACTGCTTTTATATTAGTTGCATTTTTAGTATTATTATATAAACCATATCCCCAAACCTTATCTTTACTATATAATAATCCTGTTATATACATTCCATCTTCAGCATCTGGTTCATCTTTATAGGATAAATCTTCCTTTATAAAATTAACATGAGTTTTTTCATTTTCAATAAAATAAAATGGTATTTGTGATGTCTTATAAAAAATCAAAATCAATTATCTCAAACTCTATTTCCACTTCTCTAATCTCAGGAATATTACCAATTATTCCTATGGATAACTTTTCCCCTATATACTCTTTTGTTTTATCAATGTTAAGATATGAACATCTTGTTACAGTTATAGAAATTATAGAAACAGTAATAATAGGCAATAAAATAATAGGAATAATCAAATATATTTTCCTTCTTGTCTCTTTATATCTATTCCATTCATCCATTGCCTGACTTATAAGTACTATCCCAGTAAAAATAATAAAAATATTACTATGTTAATTTAATATTACGGTTTAATTTTCCAATATACATTAACCAAAGCATTAATTTAAACTATCTATAATATATACTAATATATTTATACTCATATTATAATCTTTTCCGAATCTCTATGCCTATAGGATATATGTATTTCTTTCCCAGCTCTACAAAAATTATCTTTTTTCACTTATATTAAAAAAATATGTTACATCATCATCCTGTCCATCAGATGTTTTTTCACCACCAGCCTTTTCATATAATAAACATGCAGCACTATTAAGTTTTTGTGTAAACAAAAAAAATCTACATATGCCTGTCAACTTACATAAGTTCTTTATACTAGTAAGAATCTGAAGCCCAATACCTTGCCTTTGATACTCTAGAAGTACACCAACTTCATGAATATATAACATATTTCCTTTGTTATCAAGACGATTAAGTTCATATCCATATGCAAATCCAATTACTCTTTTATCTTCAATACAGGCAAAAATCCAGTTATTTGGATTTAAAAGAAACTGTCTAGCATTTTCTTCAACAACAAATCCACTTCTAAAATCTCTTTCCATTTGTAATACAAGGTCTAAATCTGAAAGAGTCAACTTCCTAAAATTGTAATTTTGTATCACAGTATCACCTCATCCCAATTTTATTTATACCTTCCTGATTGATACTTATAATTTCTAATTACCATACCCTGAGATTTAAACATTCCTTGTTTTCCATAAAAGGATTGTAAATCTTCATCACATAACAAATCTATCATATAAAATTCTCTTAGCTCATATAACATCTTTTTGATTAATTCAGTGCCTATTCCTTGATTTTTATATTGGGATAAAACTTCCAATAGAGGAATATATGCAGATAATATTTCATCACTAATAGCATTTATAAATCCAACTATCTTATTATTATCTATAGCAACTATGGCTTTGTAGCTATTTTCTAAAATTTGTCTATGTTTTTCTGGACTAGGAGGATTTGGCCATTTATCAAAAAAACCTTCCCCTATTTCTAAGTATTTCAAATCTGAAGAATATATTTTATACTGAATCAAAATCTTCACTCCTTATGTATTGAAATATAAATATATCTTTTAATCGGTCTTAAATTTAATTAACTATTTATTTTTTATATTATATTTTTTCAATTTATTTTTCTTAATTGCATGGCTAATAAAAACAAAGGCTATTGAAGCTAGTAATTTAACTTTCCAAAGATAAAAGAAATTTTTTATTAGATAATCCATAAATTTAAGTATGGAGAATTTAATTGGAGAAACATAGTTTATTTTTACTCCTGGAAATAATCCAAATAATATATACATTATAAGAATTCCTACAATAATGTTTGCTTTTTTATCTTTCAAATTATTCACCTCATTTTATATTCAATTTACTTACATACTTTATATCATATCATAAAGAGAACTTCTTTAATATTTATTAAAAAATTGTAATTGAAATGTAATTTTACAATACTCAAATACTATATATAACAGAATTGTTAGTTCTATTGTTTATTGGGTATACTCTACTTAAATATAACTACTAACGGGAGTGATTTAATGGTTAATATAAAGATATTTTCAGATTTTGCATGCCCTTTCTGTTATATAGGATTTTCTATAGCTGACAAACTTAGGAAGGAAAATAGTAATATAAACATTGAGTGGATACCCTATATACTAGATTCAAACTTATCTTTAGATGGAGATGATTTATTAAATCATATTCCTCGAGAACAATTAGACATGAGTTATAGAAGAATAGAACGACTAGGAAAAGAATATGGACTAATATATAATAATAAAAGTAAAAAATTTAATACCAATAGACTACACCTAGCTGCCCTCTATGCAAACAAAGAGGACAAATATTATGAATTTGCTAAGGAAGCTTTTAAAACAATATTTGAATATGGAAAAAATGTAGGTGACCCTGCAGTAGTAAATGAAATAGGCCTATCTACAGGACTAAATATAGTGGAGATGAATAATTGTATTGAAGAAGGTACCTTTAACAAAAGATTAGAAGAAGGAAGAAATTTAATATCAATATATGAAGTAGAAAGTGTTCCCACTTTTATAGTAGATGATAAAAAGAAAGTTGAATTACTAAAGGATTATGAAAAGTTTAAAAAAGATTTATTAGAATAAAAATAAAAGTAATAAATGTTTCATGTGAAACATTTATTACTTTTATTTTTGTGTTTTATTTTAAAGTTTTAACTATACTTATTCTATATACTATAGTGCTTTCTCTCTATAGGAATCCATATTTCACAAAAACAATCAGAATTATTATTTTCTGGATATAATTCAAAATCTGTATCATCTAACATATTATATTTTGAGCTAGGTAAGAATTCTTTAAATATTCTTTCCCATGTCTCTCCTATACATTCACCATCACTTCCAATACATTCAAACACTGCCCATAAGGTTGGTCTCACATGCCACAATTTATAACCTTCTGGAATATTTTCACCATTATATTTCATAGCTATACCATAGTCAAAATAAATGCTTTCCTTTGAAATAGGAGCACATACTCCATAAATATCATGCTCTGTAGTATATTGAGCCAATACGTTAAATACTTCGTTCTCTCTACATTCTTTCCAAAATTCTGGTATCTCTGTATTACCTTCCTCAGAGATAGACTCGTTTTTAAATGTTTTGACTTTAGCCAACAGTTTAAATTCTTCTTTTTCTACGATTTTGTATTCCATAGTTGTTCCACCTTCCAATTTTATTTTTATTACAAGGGGATTAAATGATTTCAACTGTATTCCAGAACCTTTTGCCATCACAGGTGTTACTCCATGAAATCTAGAAAAAGCTTTAGTAAAACTTTCAGGAGAATCATACCTATATTTCATTGCAATATCAATTACTTTCTTATTTGACATTATCAATTCTTGACCAGCCATTGAGAGTTTTCGATTTCGAATATATTCATTTGCAGTTATTCCAGTAATCATACTAAAAAGCCTATGAAAATGATAATTTGACATATATACTTGCTTTGCTACATCTTCATAATTAATATTCTCTAGAATATTCTCCTCCATATACTCTATTGCTTTTTGTATACTCTGAATACAATCCATCTTTGTCACCTCCTATTTATATTGTAAGGTTATTTTTAACATATTTCCTATCCAAGTTTGCTCATATTTGTCTAAAGGCTCTTTATATAATATTTATTATTCATTTTTCAACTATATATATTTTACTTAATCTAATTAATCCCAATATATAAAACTCAAAAAATTTTTACTGTATAATTTTACATAATCCATTTAAAGTCCTAATAGGCGAAAATTTAATTTATATATAATAAGTATACCTATTATATGAACAACTCATTAAAATGTCTTTAAATTTGAAAATACAGCCTCATTTTTTTATATTCTAAAATAAATATTAAACCTTTAGTTATTTTTTTATTATTTGTTTTTCACTTATACTTCAAATTTTATATACTTATTATGATTTCGTGTTGGTTATCTATAATCTTACTTAAATTATAATCTAGTTTAAATAATTGATTCAATATAAAAAAATCCTTTTTGATTTTAAGGATTTTTCCAAAAGTTTAATAGCTTTTTATTTTATATAAACTAAAATGTTCCATGTGAAACATTTATTTCTTTTCCCAGTTACTTTCATAACATTACAAAATCTCCGCTTTTAAACTTTTCTAATGTTACTAAATATAATCCTTTCTTCATAAAGAATTATAATCTTTTCTTCATAATTACAGCAGATAAAGTTTTTCCTGTCCAATTTAATTCTATATCCTTCAATTTAACAAATCCATTATGAGCCTAAAATTTTAATACAGAACTATCATAATTAGTTACTACATCTATTCTGATACTTTTACCTTTTAAAGACTCTATATATTCTTCAAATCCCTGATAAATTATATGTCCAAGGCCATTTCCTTGAAAGTCTTTATGTATCATTAACAGAGATAAGTAAGTTTCTTCATCTATTTTGAAATCTATTATTCCTAATATATTTTCTGTATGTCTTTCAACTATTTTACAGGATTTAAAGTCCATTTCTTCCATATATTTTAATTCTTGAATTATCCATTCTTCTGTTACTACACTTTTGTCCATATGATTTATTAAGAATTCACCATTGGAATTATATATTTCAAGAATCTTATTTAAATCTTTACTTTCTATTTTCTCTAATTTAAACTCTTCTAATTCAAATATCATCTTATATTCCCATTCCTCCATGTTTTATATATTTCTTTTATTAAAACAATATCATAATATAATTTTCTATTCAATAATTATAAAAGTAATAAATGTTCAATATGAAACATTTATTACTTTTATTAATATGTACTTGCCCCATTGAATATAATTTTATATAAGTTCTAATATTTCAAAATAAGGAGAATCTAAATGAATAAAATAAGAAAAGATATTAATATAATATTAGATATTACTATTATAGTTATGGTTTTTATGATAGTAACTATTTATAATACATATCCCAAATCAGTATACACATTTTCAAATAATAGAGCTGTTATTGTTTCAAGAGGATCTAAAGAAGATAAAGTAGTAGCTTTAACTTTTGATGATGGTCCTCATCCAAAGTATACTGTGGAAATCTTGGATTTATTAAAACAATATGATGCTAAGGCAACTTTTTTTGTATTAGGAAAATATGCTGAAATATATCCAGATATAATTAAAAGACAAGTAGCTGAAGGTCATGAAATTGGAAACCATTCATATTCTCATGTAAATATGAAAAAAGTTTCAGCAAAGATTATTAAACAAGAATTTGAAAAAACTCAGGATATAGTCTATTCTATAGCAAATATAAGGCCTAAGGTATTTAGACCACCCTATGGAAATTATAACGATGATGTAGTTAAAATTGTAAGTAGTGATGATTCTTCTGTGGTACTTTGGACATTTTATCAAGATTCTAAAGATTGGAGTAATCCTGGAGTAGATGTAGTAATAGATACTACATTATCTAAAATACAAAATGGAGATATAATCTTATTTCATGATTATGTATATAAACCTGAGAGTCATACTGTAGAAGCTCTAAAAGTCATTTTGCCTCAATTAATTGAGGAAGGTTATAGTTTTGTTACTATGTCTGAACTAATCAATATTTCACAAGATAGAAAAGTGTTGAATAATTACAATTAATATAATAATGGACGGCTTTCATGCCGTCCAAATTTAAATTATTTCGGTATTTTAACCACTACTTCTACATGATCTCCCTTATCTACTTCCTTGTACTCTGCATTAACTCCAGTATCTTTAATGGCAGAAAAGGCTTTTTTAAATGTATTTAAGTATATTCTAACATTTATTAAACTTTTTATATTTTGTTTTGATTCAACTTTTTCTTCTTTAGTTAAATCATTTAATATATCATTCACTAAAGCCTCTGTTCGATTTACATTTAATTCATTTTTTATTACTCTTTCAAGTATCTTTCTTTTCAAATCATCATCTGCCAGTTTTAACAATGCTCTTCCATGTCTTTCAGTCAAATTATATTCCAATAGACTCCTTTTAATGTCTTCTGGTAATTTCAAAAGCCTTAGCTTATTAGCAACTGTAGATTGGTTTTTACCCATTTTCTCTGCTACTTCTTGTTGAGTAAAACCATGATCTGATATTAGATTATAATAGCCTTCAGCTTCTTCAATGAAATTTAGATCTTCCCTTTGAAGATTCTCCATTAATGCAATTAAAGCTGATTCTTTGTCTCTATAATCTACTACAATGGCAGGTATTTCACTTAATCCAGCCAGCTCAGAAGCTCTAAGCCTTCTTTCTCCAGCTATTAATTCATAGGAATCCTCCCTAATTTTCCTAACACTAATAGGTTGAATTACTCCATATGATTTTATAGATTGACTAAGTTCTTCTAAGGCTCTTTGATTAAACTCTTTTCTAGGCTGATATGGATTAGGTTTAATAATAGATATAGGAATATATTTTATTTCCGGTTGAGTATTTTTCATGACATCCCTCTTCTCAATTGACATTAATATATATTTCTACATTAGGTAGATTATTTCCTTCTTTATTGCCCAAGTTTTTTTCTACAAATTTCTACAAATTATAGTGGGTTTTTCTTTGGTTTTCCTCCACCCCTAGGATATTTTGTAGGAGTCTCTTTTATTTTCTCTATTATTATCAAAGAATGTATTATATCAGATTTAGGAATTTTTACCAACTGTTTCTTTATAATCCTTCCACCTAGTGTCTCGATTCCTTTTTCTGACTCTTTTAATTCATTTTCTACATCTTCACCTTTCATAGATATAAAATATCCACCTACTTTTACAAAAGGCATACAGTATTCTGATAAAGTATTTAATGACGCAACTGCTCTAGATACACATATGTCATATTGTTCTCTATATATTTCTGTCCTTCCAAGCTCTTCTGCCCTTCCATGTATAGCCTCTATATTATTTAATTCTAATTCCTTAATTACTTCATTTAAAAAAGTAATTCTTTTATTTAAACTATCTAATAATGTAACTTGTAATTCCTTATTAAAAATCTTAAGAGGTAGACCTGGAAATCCTCCTCCTGTTCCTATATCTATTATCTTTTTTCTGCCATCAAATAATTTAGTCGCTATTGGAGTAAGACTATCTAAAAAATGTTTTATATCGATCTCTACATCATCAGTTATGGCAGTAATATTAATTTTTTCATTCCATTCTTTTAATAATCTCTTATATTTAATAAACTGATTTTGTTGCTCTTGACTTAATTCCATATTTAAATCTACTATTCCATCTAATAGGGTATTAATCGAGTTCATCTCTATTTTCTTTTCCCACCCTTCTTTTATGTTCTAAATAAATTAATAATACATTTATATCCGATGGAGATACTCCTGATATTCTAGATGCCTGTCCTACAGAATCGGGCTTTATATCATTTAATTTTTGTTTTGCCTCATTGCTAAGCCCCTTTACTACATTGTAGTCCATATCCTCACTTAGCTTTTTATTTTCTAGCTTTTTAAACTGTTCTATTTGAATCATTTGTTTCTTTATATAGCCGTCATATTTAATCTGAGTTTCTACCTGCAATCTAATTTCCCTTAATAGTTCAGGCCTATCTAAATCTAGAACTGATAAAGAGTCATATCCCAATTCAGGTCTTTTTATTAACTCATAAATATTTGTAGGTGTATTTATTGGAGAACTATTTAAACTCTCAATTATATCATTGTTCTCTTTAGTAGGATTTACTTGAACCTTTTTCAGTCTTTCTAATTCAAGTGCTATAGCTTCTTTCTTTTCTAACATTCTTTTATATCTGTCTTCCGTTACTAATCCTATTTTATAGCCACGCTCTGTAAGCCTTAAATCCGCATTATCTTGTCTTAAAGTAAGTCTATACTCAGCACGTGATGTCATCATCCTATACGGCTCTTCTGTGCCCTTAGTAACCAAATCGTCAATTAACACCCCGATATAAGCTTCTGACCTGTCAAGTATAAAGGGTTCTTCTCCTCTTATATTTAATACCGCGTTTATTCCAGCAATTAAACCTTGAGCTGCAGCTTCTTCATATCCTGATGATCCATTTATTTGTCCTGCAAAAAAGAGATTTTCTATTTCCTTATGTTCCAATGTTCTCTTTAATATTGTAGAATCTATTGAATCATATTCAATTGCATAGGCTGATCTCATAAATCTTACATTTTCAAGACCTATTATCTCTTTATACATTTCCAATTGAACCTCTTCTGGCAATGTAGAACTTACTCCTTGTACATACATTTCCTTTGTAGACAAACCCTCTGGTTCAATAAATACCTGATGTTTATTTCTATCTGCAAATCTAACTACCTTATCCTCTATTGAAGGGCAATATCTAGGACCAATACCATCAATATCTCCTGCGTACATTGGAGAACGATGTAAATTATTTCTTATGATTTCATGCATCTTTTCCGTAGTATAAGTTAAATAACATGGAACTTGCTCTCTATCAAATGTTTTATCCATATTTAGGAAAGAAAAAGGTATAACTTCTTCATCTCCTGGTTGAATCTCCATCCTTGAATAATCTATACTATCCCTATGGACTCTAGCAGGTGTACCAGTTTTTAACCTTCTCATTTGAAAACCTTTTTCTTTTAAAGCATCTGATAAAAGTATGGAAGGAAACATTCCATCAGGTCCTGATTCATAGTTGACTTCTCCCATAAATATTCTTCCCTTTAAATAAGTTCCTGTGGCTAAGATTACAGACTTACAATTATAAATTGCTCCTGTTCTCGTTATAACTCCTTTTACCACATTGTTTTGTAATAATATATCTATTACTTCCCCTTGTCTTAGGGTTAGATTTGGTTCTTCCTCTAATATCTTTTTCATTTCGGTATGATATATTTTTTTATCTGCTTGAACTCTCAAGGAATGAACAGCAGGACCCTTAGATGTATTTAACATTCTTGATTGAATAAAAGACTTATCTATATTTAATGCCATTTCTCCACCAAGGGCATCTATTTCCCTTACTAAATGTCCTTTCCCCGTTCCCCCTATATTGGGATTACAAGATAATGCTACTATAGAATCTAAACTCATTGTCATTATCATGGTGTTCATACCCATTCTGCTACTAGAAAGAGCCGCCTCAACACCTGCATGACCAGCACCTACTACTATAACATCATATTCTCCTGCAAAATATCTTTTCACTTCTTTCATAAATTTCACCTTTCTAATAAATCAGTGAATAGTTCAGACAAGTTTCGAATAAATTCGAAACTACTAAATAAAAACTAAAATAGATATTTTTTATTAATTCAAAGCTTTTTACTATTCACTATACACTTTTCACTATCTTTTCTATTTTCCTATGCAAAATTCAGAGAATATCCTATCTAAAATATCTTCTCCTATGGTATCTCCAGAGATTTCACCTAAGTTTTCCCAACAATTTTTCAAATCAACTTCTATACAATCTATAGGTACATTTGCTCCTATGTCCTCTAAAGCCTGTGTTATATTCTCTAAAGATTTTATTAACTGATTTTTATGCCTCATATTTGTAATTACTGCATCAGAATAAATCTCTACTTCTCCGCTATAAAACATATCTTTTATATTCTTTTCTAGTACATCTATACCTATACCAGAAGTAATAGAGGTTTCTATTACATCCTTATTATCTATAAGTTTTTTTAAATCATCTTTATTATACTTATTAGGTAAATCTGTTTTATTTAAAATAACTATACTCTTCTTATTTTTAATTAGCTCTATGATCTTATAATCTTCACTTGATAACTCTTTTGAAGCATCGAATACTCCTATAACTAAATCAGACTTTTCAACAGTTTCTTTGGCCCTGTCCACACCTATTTGCTCCACTATATCATCTGTATCTCTAATACCAGCAGTATCTACTATCCTAAGAGGTATTCCATCTATATTTACATATTCTTCTATGACATCTCTTGTAGTACCTGGTATATCAGTTACTATAGCCCTGTTTTCTCGAAGAATTGCATTTAATAAAGATGATTTTCCTACATTAGGTTTACCTAGTATTACAGTATTTAGTCCATCTCTTAAAATCTTACCTCTATCTGCTGTAGATAAAAGTTTTTCTATTTCTTCCTTTACTTTATTGCCACTTAATTTTAAATCATCGTAGGTAACTTCTTCTATGTCTTCATCTGGAAAATCTATTGAAACTTCAACATGGGCAATCATCTCCAATAGTATATCTCTTATTTCCTTTATCTTTCTAGATAAAGAGCCTTCCAATTGATCTAAGGATGTCTCAAAACTTTTATCTGTTTTAGCTTTTATCATGTCTATAATAGCTTCTGCCTGAGATAAATCCAATCTTCCATTTAAAAATGCTCTTTTAGTAAATTCTCCTGGCTCGGCTAGTCTTGCTCCACTATTTAATACAAGTTCCAATACTTTCTTTACTGAAATAATGCCACCGTGACAATATATCTCTACCATATCCTCTCTAGTATAGGTAGTAGGTCCTTTCATAAAAGATATTAAAACTTCATCTATTAATTGATTGTTTTTTTTATCTACAATATGTCCATATACTAATTTTCTATTATATTTGTTACCTAGTTTTTCTGTTTTATTACCTTTAAATATGGCATTTCCAATACTTAAAGCATTTTTTCCACTAATTCTTACTATACCTATTCCAGCCTCACCAATAGCTGTAGAAATTGCAGCAATAGTCATAATTTCACCTCACTAACAAAAGTATTTAATATTCCAATACTCTCCATATTTATAATAATTTACAAGATTCTCTATATCATAAGAGAAACCCAGTATTATACTGGGTTCTTAGTTTTACTTTGCTTGAATAACTACTCTTCTGTAAGGTTCATCACCTTCGCTATAAGTTGTTATTCCTTGTATATTTTGTAATGCAGAATGTATAATTCTTCTTTCATAAGGATTCATAGGTTCTAATTTAATAGGCTTTCTAATATATTTCGCTTTTTCAGCCATTTTATTAGCTAATTTTATCAAGGTTTCTTCTCTCTTTGCCCTATATCCTTCTGTATCTACTACAACCTTAGTATAATCATCTCGATTTTTATTTATAACTAAACTTAATAAATACTGAATTGCATCAAGAGTATTACCTCTTTTTCCTATTAATATCCCCATATCTGTGGAGCTAATTTCCTTTATATCTACAATTAGACTATCTCCATCTTTTTTAACTACATTTACTGCACTTATATTCATAGAATTTAATATCTTTGATAAATAATTATCTGCTATTTCAATAGGGTCATATGTTACAGAAACCCTAACTTTTGCGTCTTTTCCACCGATTAAACCAAATAAACCTTTACTTGGTTCCTCTATTACCTCTATTTCAACATCTTTTTCACTTACATTCAATTCCATTAAAGCCTCTTTTACTGCTTCATCAATGGTTTTTGATACCTTAATAACAGACCTCATGACCTTAATTCTCCTCCTTAATTTTACGTAAAGACTTATTTGTCACAACTTGTTGTATAATAGAGAAAATATTACCTATTACCCAATATAGTGCAAGTCCTGCTGCAAATCCTTTTGCAGCCATAAAAATCATTACAGGTAAAAATATATTCATCATTCTCTGTGTAGCTTGTGCTTGAGGGTCTGTACTTGGCTGAACCATAGTTAAACTTTGTAAATAAGTAGTAGCTGCTGCTAACAATGGTAGTCCCCAAAGGTAAGGATCTGGAACTTCTAGATTTTGAATCCAAAAAAATGTTTTATTCATAGCTTGGTAAACTGCTGGGTCTTTGAAAGCATAAATAGTAGGATTGCCCATTACTTTAAAAAAAGCAAGAATAATGGGAAATTGAATTAAAAGTGGCAAACATCCAGCAGCTGGATTATAATTATGTTCTTTATATAATTCTGCCATCTTTGCCTGCATAGTTTGAGGATCATTTTTATATTTATTTTGAATTTCTTTCATTTTCGGTTGAATCTCATTCATCTTCTTTGAGGATTTACTCTGATGTAAATTAACAGGTAAAAGTATAATCTTAAATATTACAGTCGTTATTATTATAGCCATTGCATAAAAAGAAAAATTTTGTGGTTCTGTACCAATATTAGACACCATATCATAGACAAACTTTAAAAGCCCGCCTAATATGTTACCTAAAAAAGCCGTCATTTATAAACCCCCTATCATTTTAACGGATCATATCCTCCTTTATTAAATGGATGACATCTCAATATTCTTCTTATAGTTAAATAAGTTCCCTTAATAAATCCATATTTTTGGTAGGCTTGTATAGAATATTCTGAGCAAGTTGGATAAAATCTGCAATTTTTTCTAGTTAGTATATATTTCGATATAAAATTCTGATAAAATTTGATTAAAAAAATAGCTATTTTAGCCATCACTATCTCTTTTATCCATCAATAAGTTTCCTAATTTTAAAATATGAAGCATTGCACTTTCTAACTCTTTATATGAAATATCCACCGTGTTTTTTTTTGGTATAAAAATTAAATCATAGTTATTCTTTATGTTCTCAAAATTTAGTCTATAAATTTCTTTCATCCGTCTTCTTATCTTATTTCTAACAACTGAATTTCCAATCTTTTTAGTAATAGAATAACCTACTCTAGTGTTTCCAATATTATTCTTCTTAACGTAAAGAACTAAATTTCTGTTCCAATAACTCTTTCCACCACTATAGACTTTCTTAAACTCCATATTACTTCTTAATCTATAAATCTTATTCATTGCATTTGCTCCCTTTAGTCAAATAAATGGCCTTTAATTATAAGAAAAGCTTCTATAATATATAGAAAACATTCAAAGTTAAGGAAACTTTTCTATTCGTTATAAAAAGGCCACCATATTAGCGGCCTTATGCAGTTAATTTCTTTCTACCTCTTCTTCTTCTTGCTTTTATTATTTCTCTACCTGATCTAGTTTTCATTCTTTTTCTAAATCCGTGTTCTCTACTTCTTTGTCTCTTTTTTGGTTGATAAGTTCTTTTCACTTATAAACACCTCCTTCGATAATATAACTTCAGAAATATATAAAATAATACAGAGTTTTCCATTAAGAAAACATGAATACTACTAATGATTATATTTATTTGAAGCAGATATGTCAAGATTTTTCAACAAAACTATATTTAGAAAAAGTTACTAACAATATGTTTAAGTTGTGGATAATTTTGTTGAATATCTTTACGTTTTTTGTTATTATTAAATAACATGTGGATATTATATTTTACTTATCAAGAATCAAAAGTTATACACATTTTGTGGATAGTATGTGTATAACTTTTATATCGCTTAGGACTTTCTTACATAAAAGCTTGTATTTATCTCACCTTTTATCCACATTGTATTTTTTTTATGCTGTGTTGATAAGTTAATATTTATAAATGTTATTTTTTTAATAACATTATATCAATAGTTTATCCACAAACTTTATTTTCCAAACTCATTTATTTTTTTTATATAAATTTAAAAATCTTGTTGATAACTATGTTTATAACCTATAGAAAATTTCTAATTTCATTCTGTTAATTTATGAACTTTTTGCTAATAAGTTTTCAAGAACGAATATTTTTATTTTTTTTATAGAACTTTTTCCTATGACTTTTATAAAAAAGTTTAAATTTTTTTCTATAGGCTATAATTTTAATGGATAGGAGGTAAAAAAATGGCTTCAAGTTTAGATAATATTTGGAATGAGGTTTTAAACCTTATTAAAGTAGAATTAACAGAAGTTAGTTTCAATACTTGGCTGAAAGCAATAGAGCCCATTAGCATTTCTTCTGATAAAGTAATTTTAGCAGCGCCTAATGAATTTACAAAAGGTATTTTAGTAGGAAGATACCTTAATCTAATAAAAAATGCCTTTTCTCATATTACCGAGGAAGAATTTGATATTCAATTTATTATACCTGGAGAAGAATATTCTCTAAACATAGGACAACCTGTAGTACAAGAGACAAATGATAATAATCATAAATCACAGTTAAATCCTAAATACACTTTTGATACATTTGTAATAGGCAATAGTAACCGTTTTGCCCACGCAGCTTCGTTAGCTGTAGCTGAAGCACCAGCACAAGCATATAATCCTTTATTTATTTATGGAGGAGTTGGACTTGGAAAAACTCACTTAATGCACGCAATTGGACATTATATACTTAGTCAAAATCCTAACTCAAAGGTAGTATATGTTTCGTCAGAAAAATTTACAAATGAATTAATTAACTCTATTAGAGAATATAGAAATGAAGAATTTAGAAATAAATATAGAAATATAGATGTTCTTCTAGTAGACGATATTCAATTTATTGCTGGTAAAGAAGGTACCCAAGAGGAGTTTTTCCATACCTTTAATGCACTTCATGAAGCAAATAAACAAATAATAATATCTAGTGATAGACCACCTAAAGAAATTCCAACGTTGGAAGACAGACTTAGATCTAGATTTGAGTGGGGACTTATTGCAGATATTCAACCACCAGATTTAGAAACAAGAATAGCCATTCTTAGAAAAAAAGCTAATGTAGAAAATATTAAAGTAAATGATAATGTAATGCTTTATATAGCTTCAAAAATCCAGTCTAATATTAGAGAGTTAGAAGGGGCTTTAATCAGAGTAGTAGCCTATTCTTCTTTAACTAATAGTGAAGTTACTGAAGAACTGGCAGAAGAAGCTTTAAAAGATATATTATTGAGCAATAAAACTGTAGAAATCACTGTAGATTTAATAAAAGAAATAGTATCTAAAAACTTTAAAATTAAAATAGATGATTTTAATTCAAAGAAAAGAACTAGAGCAATAGCACATCCTAGACAAATTGCTATGTATTTAACTAGAGAACTTACTGATTTATCTTTACCTAAAATTGGAGAAGAATTTGGTGGTAGAGATCATACAACTGTAATACATGCTTATGATAAAATAAGTACAGATATAAATGAAAATCAAGATTTAAAAAAGAAAATTGATGATATAGTAAAAGAATTAAAAGGATAAATTATATTACTAGTTGTGGATAGTTTAAATAGTTTATAAATACTTATCCACATGTTATTAAAAGTGTATAATCTTTTATATTTCCAATTACAAACTGTTATCCACATAATCACAGCCCCTACTACTATTACTACTATATATTTTATATTCTTTCTATATCATGAAAAAGAGGAGGTCTAATTAAAATGAAATTTAAAATAAACCAAAAAGATTTATCTAAACATATAAATATTGCACAAAAAGGAATATCATCTAGAACAACTTTACAAATATTAGATGGTATTTTACTAGAAGCATACAAGGGTAGATTAAGACTTATAGGAACTGACCTAGAAATAAGTATTGAAACCTATGTAAATTGTGAAATAGAAGAAGAAGGGGCAATTGTAGTTAATTCTAAAATATTTGGAGATATAGTAAAAAAACTTCCAGATGCACCAATTTATATACATGTGGATAACAATAATATAAATATTAAATGCGAGAACTCTGAATTCAATATAATAGGAAATTCATCGAAAGAATATCCTGATCTTCCTTTGATATTAGACCACACAAGCTTTGAATTGCCAAATGACCTATTTAAATCTGCCATAAGGCAAACTGTATTTGCAACTACTCAAGATGAAACTAGGCCGTCTTTGACGGGTGTATTAATAGAGATTGAAAATAAGCTTATTTCTTTTGTTGCCTTAGATGGTTATAGATTATCTTTAAGAAAATTACCAATAGAATCAGATGTACAGCTTAAAATAATAATACCAGGTAGAGCACTAAATGAATTAAATAAGATTTTGGAAGATAATGAAGAAATAATGAAAATAGCAGCAGCACCAGGTCATGTTGTATTCAATACTGGAGATACAATAGTATATTCAAGACTCCTAGAAGGTCAATTCTTTAATTATAGAGAAATCATAAGAAAGGATCATAAAACATCTGTAACAGTTAATAAACGAGAGTTTCAAAATAGTTTAGAGAGAGCTTCACTATTGGCTAAAGAAGAAAAAGCTAATTTAGTTAAATTAAATATAGTGAATGAACAAATACTTATAAAATCTAATTCTGAAATAGGAAATGTAAATGAAGTAATAAATGCAGATGTAAATGGGGAAAATATAAATATTGCATTTAATTCAAGGTATATACTAGAAGGTATAAAAATAATAGATTCAGAGGAAATACAATTAAACTTTATGGGTAGTTTAAATCCATGTATTATAAAGCCAATACAAGATGAAAATTATATTTATTTAGTATTGCCTGTTCGTCTTGCACAGGATGATTTTTAGAGGAGAGATATTATGAAGGAAATATCAATAGATACTGATTATATAAAATTAGATCAATTTTTAAAACATATAGGAGTTGCTCAAACTGGAGGTCAAGCAAAAATTATCATAAGTGAAGGTAGCATAAAAGTAAATAATGAGGTAGTATTACAAAGAGGCAAAAAAATAAGAAAAGATGATATAGTTAATATTGAGGGCTATGATTCCTTTATTGTGGTATAATACTATTTGCCTTTAAGGGGTGTTTTTGTTGTATGTAAAAAATATAAGACTAATAAACTTTAGAAATTACTATAGTCTAAATATAAAACTAAACGAAAAAACTAATGTCTTTATAGGAAAAAATGCTCAAGGAAAAACTAATTTATTAGAAGCAATTTATATTTGTGGAACTGGAAAGTCTTTCAGAACAAGTAGAGATAAGGAAATAATAAATTTCGATAAAAATGAAGCTTATGTTGGTTCTGAAATAAATATTGGGAAATATGAAAAATTTATAGAGATAAAGCTAGAAAGAGACAAGGCAAAAAGAATTAGGGTAAATAAAACAGAACTAAAAAGCCATAAAGAACTTTATAGTGGATTAAATGTAGTTGTATTTTCTCCTGAAGATTTAAAATTAGTAAAGGGTGGTCCTAGTGAAAGAAGGAATTTTTTAGATACGGAAATCTCACAAATAAAACCAGTATATAATTTCAATATAAATAGATATAATAAAGTGTTATTTCAGAGAAATAACCTATTAAGATCTGGTAAGTTTCAGGAAAATATTTCTAATCTTTTAGAAATATTTGATTTACAAATGGCTAATATTGGCACGGAAATAATATTAGAAAGATATAGGTATATAAAAGAGTTATCAAGTATATTAGAAATAACCCACAATAATATAACTTCATCAAAGGAAAAATTAGAACTTCACTATATTTCAAATATTGAAATATTAGATAATAAAATAGAGATGGAAAAAAGATATTTAGATAAACTTAGAAATAATGTAAAAAGTGATATAGAGTCATCTTTTACGCAGTTAGGACCTCATAGAGATGATATATTTATTAATATAAATAATAAAGAGCTCAAAACCTATGGTTCTCAAGGACAACAAAGAACAGCAGTATTATCCATAAAACTATCGGAAGTAGAACTAATAAAGAAACAAAAAGGCGTTTATCCAGTTTTACTTTTAGATGATGTTTTTTCTGAATTAGATGAGGAAAGGCGAAGATATTTAATTCATTCTTTTAAAAATATGCAAACTTTAATAACAGTAACAGATGCTGTAGATTTAAAAGAAATGGATAATATTGAAAAATCAATATATTATATAGACAATGGACAATTAAGTTAGATAGGAGTTACAATATGATTATTCATATAGGTGATAATAATTATATATTTACAAAGGACATAATAGCTATACTGGATAAAAAGGCAGCAGAAGGTACTAAAAAGACTAGAGAATTTATAAATAAATTGATAGAAGAAAACTCAATAGTTGGAAGTTTGGATGAAAGTATTAAATCTTATGTACTAGTATCAAGAAATAATAAGACAATAATTTATACATCAAATATATCTTCAAAAGCACTGTCAAATAGAAATACTTATGAATAGATAATAATAGATTGGAGGTAAATTAATGGATAACGAAATAAATAGTAATAATGATAGACATTATACGGCCCAAGATATACAAGTACTTACAGGATTAGAACCAGTAAGAAAAAGA
Source organism: Tissierella pigra (assembly GCF_009695605.1). Taxonomy (GTDB): domain Bacteria; phylum Bacillota; class Clostridia; order Tissierellales; family Tissierellaceae; genus Tissierella; species Tissierella pigra. The sequence continues at coordinate 6,229 of NZ_VUNQ01000038.1, read as the reverse complement.
CCAGGTATGTATATAGGTAGTACAGGTGTAAAAGGACTCCACCACTTAGTATATGAAGTAGTAGATAATAGTATAGATGAGGCTTTAGCAGGAATTTGTGACACTATTAGGGTCACTATTTTTGATGATAATTCAGTTAAGATAACAGATAATGGAAGTGGAATACCTGTAGAAACTCATCCTCAAACTGGAAAATCTACAGTAGAAACTGTTTTAACCATACTACATGCAGGTGGAAAATTTGATAATGGTGCATATAAGGTATCTGGTGGACTACATGGAGTTGGTGTTTCTGTAGTAAATGCCCTATCTGAATGGTTAATAGCTAACGTAAGAAGAAATGGTAAAGAGTATACCCAAAGATTTGAAAGGGGTATATCCAAAACAGAACTAGAAGTAGTGGGAGATTCTAATGAAACAGGTACAACTATTCATTTTAAACCTGATGCACAGATATTTGAAACTATAATATTTAGTTTTGAAACCTTAGAACATAGATTTAGGGAAATGGCCTTTTTAAATAAAGGAATTAAGATTATACTAGAAGATAAAAGAGAAGAAAAAATAAAAGAATTCCATTATGAAGGTGGAATAAAGTCATTTGTAGAATATATAAATAAAAATAAAACTCCGATTCAAAAAGATATAATGTATTTTGATGGAGTAAAAGATGGCACTACTGTAGAGTTAGCATTACAATATACAGATGGATATTCAGAAAATATATTTACTTTTGCTAATAATATTAACACACCAGAAGGAGGAACCCACTTATCAGGACTTAGAACTGCCTTAACTAGAATTATGAATGATTATGGTAGAAAATATGGATTTCTTAAAGAGAAAGATGAAAATCTAAGTGGAGATGATGTAAGAGAAGGGTTGACTGGAATATTATCTGTTAAGTTAATGGAGCCTCAATTCGAAGGACAGACTAAGAGTAAACTAGGAAATAGTGAAGTTAGAGGTATAGTAGAATCCTTAACTTATGACTATATAAGTATGTATTTAGAAGAAAATCCTAAAGATGGAAAGATAATATTAGAAAAAGCAATATCTTCTCAGAGAGCTAGAGATGCTGCTAGAAAAGCAAGGGATTTAACTAGAAGAAAATCTGTTTTAGAGAATACTACATTGCCTGGTAAACTAGCAGATTGTCAAGATTCTGATTTAGAAACCACAGAAATTTATATCGTAGAAGGAAACTCAGCTGGTGGTAGTGCAAAGCAAGGCAGAGATAAAAAATTCCAAGCTATACTGCCGCTGAGAGGTAAAATATTAAATGTAGAAAAGGCTAGATTAGATAGAATTTTAAGTTCAGAGGAAATAAAGATCATGATTACAGCCTTTGGAACGGGAATTGGTGAAGATTTTAATATAGAAAAGTTAAGATATGGTAAAATAATTTTAATGACAGATGCTGACGTAGATGGTGCACATATTAGAACTTTACTTTTGACATTTTTCTATAGATATATGAAAGAATTAATTGATAATGAACATATATATATAGCTCAACCACCCCTTTATAAGGTGACTAAAAATAGACAAGAACATTATGTATACAATGACAATGAACTAGATAAACTTTTAGATGAAATAGGTAGAACAAATTATACTCTTCAAAGGTATAAAGGTCTTGGAGAAATGAACCCAGAACAATTATGGTCTACAACTATGGATCCATCAACCAGAACTCTTTTAAAGGTAACTTTAGAAGATGCTGTGGCCGCTGATGAAGTATTTACTACTCTAATGGGAGATAAGGTGGGGCCAAGGAGACAATTCATTGAAGAAAATGCTAAATTTGTAAAAAATCTAGATATATAGGAGGTAAGTCATGGACAGAGAATTTGATAATGTAGTTGAAATAAATATTGAACACGAAATGAAAAAGTCCTACTTAGATTATTCCATGAGTGTAATTATGAGTCGTGCCTTACCAGACGTACGTGATGGATTAAAACCAGTTCATAGAAGAATTATTTATGCTATGGATGAACTTAGTATGAGTCCAGATAAACCCTATAGAAAGTCTGCTAGGGTTGTAGGGGACGTACTGGGTAAGTATCACCCTCATGGTGATAGTTCTGTTTATGATGCAATGGTAAGACTTGCACAGGATTTTAATATTAGATACCCATTGGTAGATGGTCATGGAAACTTTGGTTCTATAGATGGTGATGAAGCTGCTGCAATGCGTTATACAGAAGCTAGAATGACAAAACTTGCAATGGAAATGTTAAGGGATATAGGTAAAGATACAGTAGACTATAGACCAAACTTTGATGAGACATTAAAGGAGCCTATAGTACTTCCAAGTAGATTTCCAAATTTAATGGTTAACGGTTCTTCAGGTATAGCAGTAGGAATGGCAACTAATATTCCGCCTCATAACTTAAAAGAGGTTATAGATGGTATTGTAATGCTTATAGATAGCCCTGATTCTACAATAGATGACTTAATGACAGTAATAAAAGGTCCAGATTTTCCTACGGCTGGTCATATAATGGGGAAAGATGGTATTAGATCTGCATTTAAAACTGGTAGAGGTAAAATAAGGGTAAGAGCTGTTACTGAAATAGAAGAAACAAATAAAGGAAGACATAGAATTATAGTAACAGAACTACCTTATCAGGTTAATAAGGCAAATTTAATCGAAAAAATAGCAGAATATGTTAGAGATAAAAAATTAGAAGGAATATCTGATTTAAGAGATGAATCTGATAGAGAAGGTCTGAGAATAGTTATAGAAATAAAAAGGGATGCAAATCCAAATGTAGTTTTAAACAATCTATATAAATATACTCAGCTTCAGACTACATTTGGAGTTATAATGTTAGCTTTAGTTAATGATGAACCTAAGATTTTGGATCTAAAGGAAATGCTTTCTTATTATGTTGATCATCAGAAGGAAATAATAACTAGAAGAACTCAATATGATTTAAATAAAGCAGAAGAAAGAGCTCATATAGTTGAGGGATTAAAAATAGCTTTAGATAACATAGATGAAGTAATCCGTATCATAAGATCATCTAAAACAGAAGCAATAGCTAAGGAAGCTTTGATGGAAAACTTTGGTCTATCAGATAGACAATCTCAAGCTATAATGGATATGAGATTAAGAAGATTAACTGGTTTGGAAAGAGCAAAATTAGAGGAAGAATATGAAGAACTCATAAAAGAAATCAATAGATTTAGAGAAATTTTAGCAAATGAAAGATTAATATATCAAATAATTAAAGATGAATTAATAGAGTTAAAAGAAAAATATGGAGATCCTAGAAGAACAAGAATAATGCCTTCAGCGGATGAAATAGATATAGAAGATATGATTGAAGAAGAAGATGTTGTAATTACATTAACTCACTTTGGATATATAAAGAGAACTCCTGAGTACACATATAAGACTCAAAAAAGAGGCGGAAAAGGAATAATAGCTTTAACTACTAGGGAAGAAGATTTCGTGGAAGATCTGTACATTACTTCAACTCATGATACTATTCTATTCTTTACTAATAAAGGTAAAGTGTTCTCATTAAAGGCATACGAAATTCCAGAAGGTGGTAGACAGGCTAAAGGAACTGCCATAATAAATCTATTGAATTTAACAGGTGATGAAAAGATAAGTGCCATAATTCCTATAAATAAAAATACTACTGCCACTAATTTAATTTTAATTACTAAATCTGGTATAATTAAGAAAACTGGATTAGAACATTTTGAAAATATTAGAAAAAATGGCATTATAGGTATTAGTCTAAAAGAAGATGATGAGTTAATAGGAGTTAGAAAAACTAATGGAAAGCAAGAAATAATTGTAGTAACTAGAAAAGGAATGTCCATTAGATTTAACGAAAGTGATGTTAGAGAAATGGGCAGGTCTGCCATGGGTGTAAAGGCTATAGATTTGAAAAAAGATGATAAAGTTGTTGCCATGGAACTAGTGGAAGAAGGTAAGAGACTACTAGTTATATCAGAATATGGATTTGGTAAGAGAACATCTTTAGAAGAATATAAGACCCAAAATAGAGGTGGAAAAGGTTTAATAACCTATCATATAAGAGAAAAAACAGGAGATATAGTTTCAGCTAAGGTTGTAGATGATAATGATGAAATAATGATGATTTCATTTAGTGGTACAATAATCAGACTTATAGCTAAAGATATATCCATTATGGGTAGAAGTACTCAAGGAGTTACTCTTATGAAGATGAGTGATGACAGAGTAGTTGCTGTAGCAAAATATGTAGGAGAAGAATAAATATATTAAGATTCCTTATTTTTAAAAATAAGGAATCTTTTATTATAGAGAAATTTCAAATCCCAGTATCACACTTTACATTAAGATTCTTTTATTATAAAATCAATATATAATAATATAAAAAGGGAGGTTTTTGCAAATGTCTTTAAATATAGAAGTACAATTTGATGAAAAAGAAAATATGTGGATTGTTTTTCCAAAAGGCGAAATAGATATTTATACTTCTCCTAAATTAAAAGAAAAGGTATTAAATGCTTTTGATAGTAACCCGAGGGATATATTAATAGACGGTGATAATTTAGATTATGTAGATAGTACAGGACTTGGAGCATTAATATATATATTAAAAAAATTAAAAGATAATAATTTTAAGATATATTTATCAAATATTAAACCTAATATACTAAAGTTATTTCATATTACAGAATTAGATAAGTTATTTATTATAAGAGGTGAGGTAGATGAATAAAGATGTAATTAGTCTTATAATCCCCAGAAAGCCTGATTATATTAGTTTAATTAGACTCACTACTTCAGGAATAGGAAATAGTATGGCATTAAGTGTAGATGATATAGAGGATATTAAGGTTTCCATAGGAGAAGCTTGTATAAATGCACTTATTTTGAATGAAAAAGAAGAAATATTAATAGTATTTGAAATAGAAGAAGAAAGATTAACAGTAAAAGTAACAGGTGTTAAAGAAAACATACCTGATTATATAGAAGATAAAAAAGAAAGAGAATTAGGATTACTCATTATAAAGTCATTGATGGATAAAGTAGCATTTACTGAAAATGGTATAGAAATGATTAAATATATAGAGGATGATATTCAATGACTAGCAAGAGTCAGGAAGAAAGAGAAACAAAAAATCTAAAGGATAAGATGGAAATTAAGGAATTATTTAAGGCATATAGTGAAACTAAGGACAAGGATATTAGAAATAAGCTAATTGAAAAGCATATATACATTGCAGAGATATTATCTAAGAAGTATGCTAATCGAGGTATAGAATATGATGATATATATCAAGTTGCTTGTATAGGACTTATATATGCTATAGATAGATATAATATAGAAAAAGGTTATGAATTTTCAAGTTTCGCAACTCCAACTATAATAGGTGAAATAAAAAAGTATTTTAGAGATAAGGGTTGGACCATAAGAGTACCTAGAAGAATACAAGAACTATCTAAAAAGATAAATAATGCAAAAGTACTACTATCCCAACAATTACAAAGATCACCTACAATTGAAGATATAGCAAATTATTTGAACTATACAGAAGAAGAAATACTAGAAGCTATGGAAGCTAGTAAAGTATATACCCCTCAATCACTAGATGTAACCTATGATTCTAATAGTGAAGATAAAGATGTAAATCTAGCAGATTTAATAGGTGAAGAAGATGAATATTTTAGCAAAATAGAAAACAATGACTTTTTAACAAGGACTATGGAGAAACTAAATGATGTGGAAAAACAAATATTAATTGAAAGATATTTCAATAAAAAGACTCAAGTATCCATAGCTAAAGATTTAGAAATATCTCAAATGACAGTTTCAAGAATTGAAAAAAGGGTTTTGGAGAAACTGAGAAAAGAAGTAGATAAGATAATGATGTAAGAGGAAAAAGGTAGCTGAAACAATATATAATAATAAAACTAAAACTTTTTAATAAAACGTGTTGACTTTTATTTGGAAAAGGTGTATTATAGTAAAAGTCAGCTACGACAAATAACTTCATAAATCAACAAATGATTTAAAAAAAGTTTTAAAAAGTAGTTGACAGCAAATGAAAAATTTGCTATACTGAATAAGTTGCCTCGAGAGAGACAACGAGAACCTAGAAAACTAAACAGTGTGAGAAACTTTGAATTATAAAAAGTAACACATGAAATAACAGTCAGCAAATTTGAGCTAATCAGACTTTTAAATGAGAGTTTGATCCTGGCTCAGGACGA
>NZ_VUNQ01000037.1 GCF_009695605.1 Tissierella pigra | reverse complement strand
CTGTTATAATTGTTTTCATAAGGAAAGATCCCTCCGATTTTTGTTTGTTATGGTAAACAACATTATATCAGAGGTCTTTCCTTTTTTCATATTTACTTGTCACAAATGTATTGTCTCATATCAAATTCAATTTCCATTTTATATTATCCAATAATCAGGTGCTGATTATATATGTTGCAATTACAGTATTTGTTTACATTTTTTATATTAAAGTCATATTGTTGCCTTATTTAAGAATTATCTTTTTATGATATTCAATGGCAAAACATCTATATGTATAAAGGAAAATATGCTGTATGCTTTTGTCAAACATTCCATCCTCGATAGGTTGAAATACCGTCTTATCGTGATATCCACAAAATCCTGTAAAAACAGTTGCTTCTTTTCTACCGTACACAGTCATTGGCGCAAATGGATTGTCCGATTTTGGACAAGGCATATACACTATACCATTAGAAGATAAACGCTTGATTATTTTATTGTTTTGGATTGAATGTGCCCCGATTATTTTTTCAGAGCATTCGTCTGATTTAGGATGTAGACATCTTTTAATTCTCGATTCTTTTCGCACTTTTTTATAGGTTTCTAGAAGATTAAGTGGATTAGAATAGTAAACATCATCAGCTTTTCCAAGACAACATTTTTTATATTTTTTGCCGCTACCACATGGACAAGGATCATTTCTTCCTATTCTCATTATTTTTCACCTTCATTCGCAAATAGTACTAAACAAACCGTCGTGTCTTTCAACAGATTCTGAACTCCAGTTATCCTAGTGTCTATAATAACATCTGTACTCAAAAATCTATATTTCCTCACAACTGGTTATTTGCTCAGGCGGAATATCTATTTCGTCTTTTATATATAAGAACACTTCAGAAATCAAATTATTATTAGCTCGATCAATCGCACGGCTTACCATCCACCGTTTTATATGTACAATTTCCTCATCTGTCAGTTCTTCTTGAGTATCATTTAAGTCAAAATTGAACCGATGGATTTGATCTATCGTTGCGTAAAAATTCACTTTATAGCCTTTACTACGTTTAGCCCATTCTTCCTCCATCTTTTTCAAATCCGGAAAAGCAGCGGAAAGTTTCATCAAAAATTCTGGTCTTTCATGAATATTTGTTCCATAGGAAAAAATATCATCATTCATCATAAATCCATTAACGCAATAGTCGTAATAAACTCGATGTGCAATCGGCTTGAGATATTTCTCCGGAGACATTGAATAATCATTATTCCTATACCAATCATAATCCACATTGTACTCTTTACCTTTATAGAACAATAAACGTCTTTCCACATCAAAAAATACGCCATTGGATTTTAGCATTCTGCTTAATAGAGTATCCCCAGATAAAACCTTTTGGAGATTCTTTAAGCCTTGACTATGAATTTCTCCGCATTCATCTAAAGACCCTATAACATGAAATCCCCATATTCTAATAGTATCCATATTGATGTTATTTACCTTTGCTGCATTGCGATCCCAAAATTTTTCAAACTCATTATTACTATTGATAATAAGCTCTTCAATATATTCTTCTCCAGACATATTAAAGAAAGTAAGTAAAAAATCATACGCTCTATCAGGTGTTCTCAAGTCAAAATCATACATTTAACTACCTACCTTCTATAATCATAGCTTTGGTTTTGGCAACTTAATATTAGTGTTACCACCAAGAATGCTTGCGCCTATACCAACAACTGTAAAGACTGCCAATGTGCCTAACGAAATCATTCTCCAGTTAAATCCTTTGTTTTCTGTATCCTTACTTTCGGCCATTTTTGCAATTTCCATCATTTTTTCGATGTAATATTTTTTCTCCTCGAAAGGCAAGTCACCCTTCGCCAAACAAGTCTTTAAGGCATCAATGACTTCATTGTATATGTCATAGCACTGCTTGCTACTCGCTGAATTTCCATCCAGTGTTTTTTCCATGACACTTCTATAATCTTTCAGCACTTCCAAAGCCATTTTTGCAAACTCTGGGAATTGCTCTAACGCTTTCTTTGCAACTTCTGGCTCCATATTCTGCAGCATGGATGCAAAAGTCATAATTTTATCTTTTGTAATATACCGAAAATCCGGAATATTCAATTGTTGTAAAACTTCTCGTTCTGTTAATTGATTACTCATTATGTAATCCCCCTATCTTATTAAAGCATAAATTTGCTCCCTTAATCACAAAAACTCGATTTGTATTTCATTAGCGTATCTTCAACCTCATGCCAGATAGTTACCGTTTCACCGTCATCCTCAAATACTTTACCGTGACTTTTAGGTCCATCCAACTTCATCTGTGAGTAATTATTCTTGAAAGTTGGCACGTACAGTTCCGGGTTGTTTTCTTCACTGCATAAGCGTTCCATCATATCTATGGTAGCACGACCTGTGGCGGCAACCGCCTTAAAATAAGCACGGATGATCTTGTGGTTATATTGATTCGACTTTATAGCCCATACTGGGATTCGTTGATTTGCTTTTCCGTAAAAATCCCTGTTTGTATCTTCATTCTGTCTTGCTATTGTTTTTGGGTTATAGGCTTGTGATGCTTTTTCAAAGGTTTTTGCAATATACCAACGCATACAGCTTTCCACTGCAACATCTTGTATTTCATTTGTTAAATTCAATGCGATGCAGAATTTCTCATACACATCTGCATCCACTGTAAAGGTCACGCTCTTATTCACCGTCTACACCTCCACTATTTACTCTATTACAAATTATACCACTAATTTGTAAATACTAATAAACTAATTTGTATTGACTCATTAAAAAACACCCTGCATTTCAGCAAGGTGTTAGATTCTAATAACTATTTCTATTCAATTTTCAATGTCTATACTAATGCCTGACTTAAATTCCACTTCAACCCTGCCATCGTGAATCGTAACTTTTTCAATAAGCCTCCTTACTAACTGTTCATCATATTCCTCTAACTCGCAGGATTGCTCATTAAAGAAATCAGTCATTTCAGCTATTCGTTGCCTTTTCCCTTCTCGCTCTGCATTCTCTACAAGTGCATTTTGCTTTAACTCCCGAAGTCGATAAATTTCATCAGCCACATCTTCATAGTCATTCTTGGATTTTGCTTGTATAAGGAGCTGTTGTTGTAACTCTTCCAATTTTCTATCAATATCATCGGTGGCATTATCATTTTTTTCATTAAGTACGGTAGCTATGTTTTTCTGCAAGGTTGAGAGGAAAGGCTCTTTGTTAGCCAAAAGTTCGTTAATAGCCCTGACCACTGCTGTCTGTAATGTCTCCTCGTTTATGGTAGGGGCCGTACATTCAGATCCTTTTTCCTCTAAACGGCTGACGCATCTCCAAACAATAGACTTGTAACCTCGGTTATTCCAGTGTACTCGTCGGTAAATATCACCGCATTGCCCGCAGTAAACAATACTCGATAAGGCATATTTACTACTATAGACTCGCTTTTTACCGCCCTTACCGCCTCGGAGATTCGCTCTTCGAACCATCTCTTCTTGAACCTGCATAAAAAGGTCACGGGGAATGATAGGTTCATGGCTGTTTTCCACATAATACTGGGGAACAATACCATTATTCTTGACACGCTTTTTGGAAAGGAAGTCAACCGTATAGGTCTTTTGCAAGAGTGCATCCCCGATGTATTTTTCATTCTGCAGTATCTTTTTCAGTGTTTCAGGTCTCCATTTTGCTTTGCCTGCCGCTGTTAGAACACCGTCTGCTTCCAGTCCTCTTGCTATTTGTAAAAGGCTCGCACCCTCAAGGTACTCCCTGTAAATCCGTTTAACAACCTCAGCACCCTCTGGGTCAATCACCAATTGCTTATTTTCATCTTTGGTGTATCCAAGGAAACGCTTGTGGTTGACCTGAACTTCACCTTGCTGATAGCGATACTGAATACCCAGCTTAACGTTTTGGCTTAAGGACTGGCTTTCCTGTTGGGCAAGGGATGCCATAATGGTCAGCAGGACTTCACCCTTAGAATCCATGGTGTTTATATTCTCTTTTTCAAAGAACACAGCGATGTTTTTATCCTTTAACTGACGGATGTATTTAAGGCAGTCCAACGTGTTTCTGGCAAATCGGCTTATGGATTTTGTGATGATCATGTCAATATTGCCTGCCATGCACTCTTCAATCATGCGGTTGAATTCATCACGCTTTTTGGTATTTGTACCTGTGATACCGTCATCCGCAAAAATCCCTGCCAATTCCCATTCCTTGTTCTTCTTAATATAATTTGTATAATGCTCAATCTGAATGTCATAGCTCGAAGCCTGCTCCTCACTATCCGTTGAAACACGGCAGTAAGCAGCCACTCGAATTTTGGGTTTGCTTTCACTATTTTTATTATTTCCGACTCGTTTAATTGCTGGAATCACTGTTACATTCCTACTTACCGCCACTGGTTACACCTCACTTTCTATCAAACTGTAAGCATATTCTGCCTGCTTGTATGGGTCTTCATATTTTTGCACCAGAGACTTTGCTTTGAACTTTACAGGATAATCCGTTTTTGGTTCATCTTTAGGCTCCCATATCCTTCCTAGCTTTTCTGCTCGTTTTCGTCTTTCTACTCTGGCTTTTTCAAAGGTCTCCTCATCAATAATTGGAGGGTAGAATTCATCGCCAAGGTAGTGCTTATTCTGCAACATCTTACTTACTGTGGCATGGTAGCAGTCTATCCCAGCTTTTTTAGCAGCACCCTTCAAAGAAAGTCCTGCCAAGTATCCTGAAAATAATTCTTTTACCCGCTCCGATGCTATTTCATCCACAACAGCCTTACCGTTTTCAATTCTATATCCATAGGGTATGTGACCCATCTAATTCACCAACCTTTCCTTCAATGTGATTCCGCATTTTAATTCAAATCCAACTATCTCTCGTGAATAAACAATAATCTTCTCTGCGTAATTTTCAAACAGCTCATCCTCATAGGTTTTGAGCATTTTGGACTTAGTGGTAAACTTAAGCAGACGGTCAACCTCGTCTACTTTTGCAAAATTGCCATTGATGGAACGAGTAAGTTGATCCTTTTCAGCAAGAAGTCTTTCTCTTTCTGCTTCCAGTGAAATCTTTTCTTTATTAAACAGAGCAGGTTCCAGATATCCTTTGGCCAGTAAACCTGTCAGCATCTGGCTCTGCTCCATGTTGTTTTCAATCTTAGTTTCCAACTCTTCAATTCTGAGAAAACTCGCTGCACTATTCTGGTTACGTAACCCATCCAAAAGTGGTTTTAATATGAACTTCTGACCGAAAATGAGTTTATTCATCATCGTAACAAATGCCGTCTTTATATCATCATCTCGAATGAACTGCATAGAACATTCCGTTATCTGGCTTATATGCTTGCTACAGCACCAAGCAATGTATTTTCTTGTTCCAGACGAATGAATCCGTCTTTTAAAGGTACTGCCACATTCCGAGCAGATAATTTTGCTGGAGAAAGAATATCGGTTTTGATATTTGTTATTGCGCTTTTCGATGCCTTTTTCCTTTGCTCTCTGAGTGAGAATGGCATCCACAGCTTCAAAATCTTCATGGCTGATAATTGCCTCATGGTGGTTTTCTACTAGATACATATTTTTCTCACCATAATTGGTGTGCCTGTTAAAATGGCGGTCAGTATAGGTCTTTTGCAAAATAACATCGCCAGTATATTTTTCATTGGTCAGAATCCCTCGAATGGTAGTAGCCGTCCAACGACCACCTCTTTTTGATGGAATACCCTTTTGATTAAGATCATCTGCAATTTTCTGTGTACCTTTTCCCGATAATACCTCTGCAAAAATATACTTCACAACTTCAGCCTGCTTAGGGTTTATCACCATTTGACCATCAATGTTGTCATAACCATATGGTGGATATGAAATCTTAAAAGTTCCGTTCTGAAATCGTCTTTGAATTGCCCACTTAGTATTTTCCGAAATGGAAATTGACTCACTTTCTGCAAGCCCGCTTAATATAGAAAGCATCAACTCACTTTCCATTGACCCCGTATTGATATTTTCCTTCTCAAAATAGATATGAACCCCAAGGTCAATCAGTTTGCGAACCATCTCCAAGCAGTCTGTAGTATTTCTCGCAAATCGGCTGATGGACTTTGTAATAATTAAGTCAATCTTCCCAGTTTCACAGTCTGATAACATTTTAAGAAGACCAGAGCGATTTTCCTTTTTCGTACCGCTGATTCCCTCGTCATAATATAAGCCTGCATATTCCCATTCTGGATTTGCCTTTATGTAGGACTCATAATGAGCCTTTTGTGCTTGCAAGCTGACTAGCTGTTCATTACTATCTGTTGAAACTCGGCAGTAGGCAACCACTCGTGTTTTTGGCTTAAGAAAAGAGTTGGCTAGATTTCCTTCTATTTTTGTTATCTTTTTCATCCTCTCACCTCCTTCTTGGTAGGTCACATATTACCTCTGAAACCCTTATATATCAACGATTTCAGGGCATTATCTGTGCTAACATAGGTGAGAAAGTTTCGCGGTTTAATAGCATAATTTTGTTGAACTCTTCCTTTGAAATAAGACCCTTATCAAGCATTTGATGTAATAGCTTTTCCGCCCTATAATAATCAAATTCTCTTTGAAGAGCCTCGGCACTTAGATATTTCCTTTTTGGATTTAATAGTAGATCCTGTTTATCTGTAATTTTAGTAATCTGCATATAGGTAACCTCCATTTCTACAGGTAGACCCCTGCACCTATATGCAAAAATCCCTAATGATTCGAACCCCTAAAGGTCAAAAAAAAAATGACCCGAAGAGCTATTACACTCCTCAGGTCATAGGTAAAAGTGTTAATCATACTTTATAAACGCATCCGTAAAGCCAGCCTTTTTCGCTTTGGCAAGCTGGGCCTCTGCATTGGCTTTGACGGAATAAGCACCGATTTGAACGCGGTAGTATTTCTTTTTCTCTGATTCTGCAGGTTTAGCTCCTTCACTTAGAAGTTTTTTCACATCTGCACGAAATGTGTCCATGCTCTTCCCATGCTTCGGAAACCAGTTTTTCGGATCCCCATGATTACTTGCGATCCCTCTTTGGTAGCCTTCATAATGGCCAATGATATCTTTTTCAGTTAAGTTGTAGAGTTTGCAAAGGTACACACAAAGCTCTACCGCTTCCTTATAAACCGCATTAAAATACGTGGCATCGGTCAATCCGTCCTCGCATATTTCAAAGCCAATATGTGTATCATTTGCACTTCCTCCAGCATGCCACCCTCGATGGTCCCATGGCAGAGTTTGATAAGTGGCAATTGAACCATTCTTAAGCTTTCCAATGAAAGCATGGACGCAAACCTGTCTTCCGTCAGGTCTATCCTGATTCCAGTGATTATTGTACTGATTTACACCTAATAGACCATCATCCGGTCCAACGTATCTACGAAGATAAGGATTGTTGGCACCGGTGCTATGAACCATGATACCTTTCGGTGTAATCTTTTTTCCTGCCTTATAACATGCATTTTCAGTCAGAATAAGTTTTCTTAGATTCATTGTTCCTTACCTCCTTTATTATGCAACTGAACAAGAATATCTTTTAATTTTTCTGGTATTGGTAGTCCTAGCCGGCCAGCATTTTCTAGCATAGATACTCCTTCATTGGAGCAATAGAAAAAGATAATGGCAGTCCGGAGCACACTTCCATCTCCGATCAGGTTCGTATCAATCAAATGTCCAATTCCAACTAGAATAAAAATGAGCACTTTTTTAAAGATGCCCTTAAACCCTATTTCACTTGATAGCTTCTTTTCAACAATGGCACACATGACACCGGTGATATAATCAGCCACCATTAATGCCACTAATGCATATAAAAATCCATCAAAACCTCCTAAAAACCATCCCAAGAGTCCGCCAAGTACAGTAAATGCAGTTTGTATCCAACTCCAAATTTCCTTCATTATTTTTACCTCCTTCATGATTGGTGCATATATAAAAAGAGTGTCTGCATTATCGCAAACACTCTTGGTTCAGTGTGTTAATTATATTTGTTTAGGTAAGGCTTCCCATAACCTCATATCCTCCTGTCCCAGAGACCATATCGCAATCCCCCTAAGCTTCCATCGATACGCTGCCTCATTTGCCCAATAGACTAGGCTATCCACGTCTTGGTAGTAAAGAATTGAGAAGCCATCAGCATCCCCGAGAAATAGGCGTGAAATCCATACATTAATGTCCTTAGGCACAATCTTTACTGAATAGTCATTTCCACAGACCAATGATAAAAGCTCTGAGTGAAAAAAATCATAATCCATGGAAATATCCTGACTTCTTGTTGAAGCTTCCTCCACATCACTGTTAACTGTAAAAACCTGAAACTCACTATCCCATGTAACACCAGTTCTTTCTAGTCTCCCATACTCCGTTCTAGTTCCATCTGGGAAGATTACATCAAATCTTTCATAAGGTTCATAAGTCCAGGCATCTCCTAATCTTATTAATTCACATAGAATACGTCCATCAGATTGAACTCCGGCATAACCACCTGAATAACCATCAAGATTCGCTGTGAATCGCAAAACACTACTTGCTCCAGAATAAACCCTTACAGAATTATTACGTATCCTCATTTCAATGGTGTACATTCTTGGATTTGAGCGAAGATCTGATGATGGAGTTTTAGAAATTTCGGTTGCATAGCTTCCGATTAGAGCAGAACCATTATATAGTTCAATACGCTGTGAATTAATATTTAAACAGCAAAAGATTTCTCCACAAAAAACGCCAGCTCGACCACTTCCATCTGAAGGAAAAGCTAATCTCGCTCTTAAATGAACATCTGAGAAACCATTATATTTCCACGCCAACCTCCCATGTCCATCAAGCTGTGAATAAGGGCGAGTAGCTGGATCATTCTTGTTCTGCCACACCTCCCACTCTCCGCTTAATGTTGTCCAATAGCTGGATGGTAGTGGATTTTCATCTCGAAAGTCCTCATACCAAATTAGTGCTGAATCAGGCTTTCTACGAAGTACTTCCGTTGTCAATTTAAATCCTCGATCGGACTGAACCATTAAACCGTTCACATCTTTAAACTGGCGAGGGGATAACATGAAGTCAGCCTCTCCAGCAGAAGGTTCTTCACTAAAGCTTGAACATACCCGAAATCCATAGAACTGTACTCCTGTTACTGAGGAACTAACTGTGACAGTATGGGTACCAGCTGAAAGAAATACACCAGAAACCAAGGAAAGCCAACAAGTTGTTCGCCAATATGGCCACCATAACCTACTCTCACTAAATACCTTATTCATTCCGTCAAGCGAAACATGGATAGTATTCTTGTCCCAGAAAGGAAAAGAAAAGCGAATGGCTACATCATAAAAACCAGCAGATTCTATTTCAAATTCGTAGTTGGCTTCACCTTCATCTCCAAGTGTAATAAATTGAGATGAAACTGATACACTACCAAAATAGTTATCAGGTGTTCCACCACTACGATCTACATAGATTGTGCCAAATTCAGTTTTTTGCTGCTTACTATAGGCGGTCAAATATCTGCGACGATTATAGGATTCCTCAAGTAATGGGTATGTTCTTGAAACTGCATCCCAGCCTTCCATGTAGTCATACACATGGGGCAAGGCCCAAGGCACCTTATCATAATCATCCCAATATGCAATGATTGGTATCATTGGTTGTGGCGGCCCGTCATCAGTAAAGTTATATCCTCCAGTCATCCAAAGCTTTGCTGCATAATAAGTGTTTGAAATCCCACGATATGTTATTCCAAGGTTCTCTGGTGTATCATGTATCCTCCAGTTCCAGCCATAGGCGGGCAATCCCAAAAATATTTTTTCAGGATTCATAACCTGAACTGCATAATCATAAATACCTTCCAACCAATCCCTCGGAGATACCGGTCCCGGAGCAGAACCAGCCCATGCCATGCCATAACTCATAATCGCTGCCGTATCGCAGTACGGATTTAAGTCTTCATAGACACACCAATTTTCGCCACCAACCGAGCCTTGTACTCCCGTCATTCCCGGTAAACAAATATTAACGAGTTTAGAAGAATCATAGGCTTTGACAGTATTATATATGTCACGAAATAGGGCATTGGCAGCATCCTTGTTCTCGTAGCCACCTCCACGTTCCAAGTCTATATCCACTCCAGCACACCAAGGATACTTATTCATGATGCGAATAATCTCAGTAAGAAATTTATCCTTTGCACCATTGGTGTTATTTCTAAGGGCTGTAAAAATAGAAGCCGTACCATGATTCATGATTGTAAGTAGCCATTTGATATGAGGCCAGCGGTTAATGTAAGTAAGCATACTGGATATGCTTGTTCCTGTTTCTGTTATGGTCCCGGTGATATCCACTTCAAAAGTAAAAATACCCACCGTATCAATTCGATCGCCATAGTCTCGTAGCGCCTGATACATGCGGGCATTTCCCATGAAACTCCAAACCATGCACCGCTTACCTTTTAGGTAATCAATCAAGGGCGCTCACTTCCTTCCTGCATTTCTTGAAATTCGAACAATAACCGAGCTGATTTTCTGTCCTCTAGCTTCACCACATGTTTGCTATCACCGGATGCTGTATATTGAAAAAAACCTTCCTTATCAGTTGGGTTTCCGTTCTTTAAACACTGCCTAGTTGATGCTAGTAGCGAAAAGGTATCACCTGGACTAACTGCCTCATTAAATATCACCTTGTGCGCCCCTGCTCCTTGAGACAATTGGATACTGCCTGCAGCCATATTTTGGTTGGGATAAATATGACAGTCAAGGCCAGCGGAAGTTGAACCCAGATTGAAGAGAATAATCGTCTCTCTGCTTCGAACTACTCCATTATAAAAGCGAACAGGAACAATTGTCTCATTCTCTCGATATTTTTGCAGCATGCACTCTGTGTTAGTTGTATAACCAGTAAGGTGATTTCCTTCCTGTGCTTGAATATCAGTAAAATATACCGTACCTGTACAATCTTCAAGAAGTAAATTCACTGTTACGCTTACTACTCGTTTATCCTCTTTACAATGAATCGTCTCGGTAAATCTGGTAAATGCAACTGACATTTGCACCACCTACCCATCCAGCGTCCATTGTATTTCTGACACATGACCAACCCAGCCCGTAGCAACAGAGCCACCTTGCAAAAGCATATCCGTAAAGAATACCTCACCAGTACAATCAGTAATGAAAAGACGGATGGTAAGCGACTTTATCTTGCCAAAACCTCTCGGTGTAATAGCATGAGCTGTCTGTGAAAAATAAGCCATATCGCTACCTCCTTCCTAATAGAGATCAATAAACCTAGTTTCTGTCGAACCGTCCTCATATTCAATGACAACTTCAATTCCAACTTTTCCGTTTGGCCCTTTCTGTAGATTTTCCGATGCAATCTGCGCTGAAAATGTGTAACTCTTTCTACTAGCAGGATACACAGTCTGTGATAGACTTTTTGTCATTCCTAAAACTCCCTCAGCTTTAAAAGAAGCTGATCCTGATACCCCATTATTAGGGTCCACTGTAAAACCTGAACTTAACCAATAGGTTAACCCGTCATCAGCTCGTGAATTTCTTAGATGATTAAAAGGAACTAAGTCTTTTACTTCCTGACGGTCAAGAACATCAGCTGAAGATAAAATATCAGCAGCTTTATCCCAAACAGCAGATGAATCCCCCAGTTCTCTTAACGTTGTTGATAGCTCCAGCACTGTTTTCCATGGTTCTTGGAGATTATATTGTCTGCGTACCACACGAGTTTTGACAGATAAATTCAAATCTCTATCATCCACAGTTACTATATCACCTAGTTTCCATGCCTCATGCTCATATCCTGTCAACACTGATAAGTCCATTGCAGAGAGAACATATGAGATTCGTGGCTTCGCATACTGAGCTAAGCGCATATTAGCGAACTCAAGCAGCTGATAAGGGTTGCTGATTGATGAAGCATCCAGCGTTCCTACTCTGACTTCTGATGAATAGCTATAATCCTCAACATACTCCTTATTACCATTGATGGAGGCAAACGTCATGCCATCTTTACCATAAGCATAAAGCCTGGTAATTAGACTTCTTGTATCCACCACGCGCTGTATACTTTTCATGTTCTTTCTATAGCAGAATAAGGCCCCGCTATCCGTACCGCCAAATGTCAAAAGGTGTACCAAACGATTGGCACTATCGAAAATCAAGTCACCACCATGAATATTCTGTATTGTTCGTAGTATAGCTAATGCATTCTTTTCTGTTGATTGCCATGTTCGTTTTGTACTGACAGTGACATTTCCTAATGACCAGCCAGTACCAAGTAAGGCATAGCGCATAGGAACTTCCGGTGTCTCTGCGACAAATTCCATGGGTTCTTTTTCAGCGCTAAAGGAAAGATCATAAAAGGCAGCTTCCGCATATACTTGAGTTACAACTCTACCATCTGAACTTTTCTCATCTGTTATAGTTCGAATACGATAAACATCATTGACGATCTGCACCTGTTTTTCATTGTCTAATGTCACTCGCTTGGAATCATGAAATGGCAGTTTAAACTCCAGAATATCAGCGCCATTCACTTCACTTGTCACTATGATATCAAAGGCATTCTCTAGCACTGCTTCCCAAGCACCGTTAGTATCCAACACAACTGGTCTGGCAAATCCAAGTCTCTCATAAGGTGGTTTTGGTATATCATGTAGTTGTATTTCAAGAAGTTTAGGAGTTCTACTGGTGTCTTGAGTAGATAATGTAATTCGATAGCGGATATATTCTCTGTTAGGCGACTGCAGTTCCCCGCTTGCTCCAACGGCCTGCCATTCAGTCCAGCTAGACAGATCGTCTGATGTAGAAGTTTCCACTAGGCTTATGGCTGTTATACCTGCGGTGTATTCACTTGTAACTGATACCCTGCCCGTTCCTGCAAGACTACAGGCAGCTGCTATCGTAAAAAGCTGACCACTTTGTGCATAGACTCCGCTTGTTGCTTTCAACATGACAGAGCCAGGATCCGCAAGAGCATCTACATCAGCAGCACTGTCACCACCGTTTGCCAAAATTGAAAATTTGAAATAGGAAATAAGATCCTCCATGGTAAGTAAAGAATCTTTTTCATAAAACCAGTCATCAAATCCTCCTGCGTAATAATAGGTATTTGCATGCATCCCCATCACTATATCCGCAACACAAGATTGATTTAAGTCTCCAGTGAATGTTCGAACTGGAGATTGCCAGACAGCCCCATCACTTCGGTCACAAAGTAAGTTCTGCACCCTTTTGTTGTTTACCTCGATAACAGAAGCGATAAAGTACCACCCGTTATTCTTTAGGGTAATAGTAGGCGTTTCGGTCTGATCATATATCAAGGAGCCTGAGGCATTATACAGCATTAATCGCAACCTTCCCTGAAATAAAGAAACATAAAAAATTGGCTGACCAGGCCCTTGTCTAGTATTAAAAATCGGGATATATGTCTGCCCTACAGAATAAGTAGTTGGATTTATCCATCCGCCAACAACAATCTTTTCACCTAAATCACTAAAAAAGCTACCGTCATTGGTAGCCACTAAATGAGTCTTTTCACTTGTTGGATTAATGATATTCTGCCTGAAATATCTTCCTAATCTACCGGATAACAAGTTGGCGGATGTGCCTGACCATCCGGATACAAAGAAGTTTCTGTTATGACCGGAGTCATCTGTAAGCATGTTGTTGCTATCTGGTGCGGCTTCATTAAATCGCCACAGAGCAACTGTCTTCTCGCTTACAGGAAACTCACCCGTAAAATCCGTCTGTGATGTTAAGATTGATTTAATTGCCACCAGATCACCTCCATCTGCTTTTGGCCAGAATCTTCAGCTCCGAAAATGTTGCTCCCACAGCTGATACTGTTATTTCATTTTCACCTTTGTGAAGTACAGGGAAGTTTAACTCATCCAGGACTGGAAGCCCATTTCGAAGTGTATTTCCGTTGGCATCGGTTATTTTTGCTGTCACTAATCCGCTATCAATTACAAGCACTTCATCTGCCGTCAAAGCTCCAACCACTCGAAGTTCCTCTCCATTCGTGGTAATAGAAATATATGTGGATGTAGATCCACTGATTGTGCCCTTAAGTTGATATATCGGTTCTGAATCTGTATTCCCGGTTATTCTTTGGAGCTCATGAGTTCCAACACTTGAAATCGTGAATTGTTCATCTGTCAGCGCATAAGCGTGAGGATCAGGGCAGATAAACTTCAACTCAAAGGCACCTGCAGTTCTAAGTAATCTCTCGCAGTCTACTTGTTCAGTGAGGCGAGCATAAAAGAATCGATTCGGAATATCCTCTAATATAAGCTGCTTAAGTCCGTTCATTGGGTTGAGCCACTCTGCAAGATCATCTAACACGCTCACTAAATCTGCAAAGCTCTTTTGAGGATATATGCTACAGCTAATCGTAATGATCCGCTCTGAGATATCACAACCAAAGTCAGCAACCCCTGCCTTCCCCGGAACAACCTCATACGCGTTTCTTAATGCGGGAGATGCCTGCCAACTTGTGAGCCTTGCTTTTATCTTCATATTCTTTGAGTTAATACCGTTATAAATAAAGCCCATACATCGCCCTCCTTTACGCAGTTATAAATCTTCCTTGTGCTCGAGATCCTGTCTGCATCAAATTGTATAACTCCTGTGAAATCTTCCGAATATCGTCTTCACTTCGAACAATCATCTGCTGTATCGTAATTAATGACCCTCCAATTGTTCCATATCCGCTACTAAAACCGGCTCCATTCATATTCAGATTAGGGTTAATGTCAAAATCAGTAGGGATAGCGTTTTGCATATCCTGGCTAACACTATTCATGGCTTTTTCAAAACCGACACCAATACCCTCTCCCATGTTTTCGCCAATTCCAGCAAACAATGTAGATGGCGATCGAATTCCAAAGAATTTTTTTATTTTATCTACTACACCACCAAAAAAACCTGAGATTTTATCCCAAAGCCAGGCTCCGGCATCTGAAATACCCTGCCACAAACCTTTGATTAAATTGGTCCCAACCTGGGCAATTTGCCAAATAGATCCTGTAAAACCTTTAACCAGCGCTGTAATAATTTGTGGCACAGCTTTTACAACCTCTACAATAATCGTTGGAAGGTTCTTAATCAGTGAAACTAACAACATAATCCCCGCCTGAATAATCTGAGGAATGTTACCAATAATAGCATTCACAAGAGAGGACACAATCTTTGGTATAGCAGTAATAACGGTCGAAATGATCTGTGGCAGATTTTGAATCAGTGCCACTAACAATTGCACTCCGGCATCAATTAACTGCGGTATTGAACCTAAAATCGCTGTTATTAACCCGTCTACAATTTGCGGAATCGCTTCTACAATTACTGTGATGATTTCTGGTAAAGCTGAAATTAAAGATGTTAGAAGTTGAATACCAGCTTCGATTATTTGAGGTATTGCACCAATAATGAAATCTACTATCCCAGTAATAATGACTGGCAATGCTGCAATTAACACTGGAAGAGCATCCAAAAGTGCCTGCACAATTTGTATCAC
This sequence comes from Tissierella pigra, assembly GCF_009695605.1. GTDB lineage: Bacteria > Bacillota > Clostridia > Tissierellales > Tissierellaceae > Tissierella > Tissierella pigra. The sequence goes on along the minus strand of NZ_VUNQ01000037.1, from coordinate 19,596 downwards.
TGCTGATACCGCAGCCGGAATTAACTGCGGTAGTGCTTCTGCAATTCCACTTACAATAGTTCCAATCATTTGTACTCCTGCCGCAATAAGTGCAGGTAAAGTTTCAATGATTCCATTGACTAGTGTCATCAGTAGCATGACAGCCGCCTCTGTTATTTTCGGTAATGCAGAGGTAAGTCCTTGAATTAAAGAGATAATTATTTGAGAAGCAATATCCACTACAATTGGCAATTGCTCAGAAATAAATTGAACAGCTTCTTCTAAGATTCCACCAAAAACGTCAATTAAGCCTTGGACACCGTCTTTCTCAAAAGCTTGAGATAATTCATCAATCCAACCATTAACCATCGGAAGAACAGTACCAGAAAGCATGGTTGTTAACCCTTCAGCAAGCTGACCCTTTAACGATGCAACCCCATCCTCAAGAGTTGCCATTTGCCCAGAAAAAGTTTTAGATTGTGCTTCCATTGACCCATAGAAACGCCCACCTTCCGATGTAGCTGAGGCAAACGCTTCTGCGACCATATCTGCAGATATTGCCCCTTTGGACATTTCATCCTTAAGTTCACCAATGGATTTTCCTGTCTTACGCGAGATTTCCTCTAGTGGGTTAAATCCTGCATTAATCATTTGCATCAAGTCCTGTCCGGTTAACTTACCAGTAGAGGACATTTGTGCAAATGCCAGTGTCAGGCTTTTGAACTTCTCGGCATCTCCCTGAGATATATCACCCAGCTGCTTCATGCGTTTTTGAGCTTCTTCTGCAGACATACCAAAGCTCATAAGGGTTTGAGCTGATTGGGCAAGATCCTGCATTCCAAATGGTGTAGCTGCTGCTTCTTTTTTCAGATCATTAACCAGCTTTTGAGCTTTAGCCTCATCACCAAGCATGGTGGTAAAGGAAGCTGTGTAGTTTTCCATTTGAGCGTTGTACTCAACGCCATCTTTCATAGCGCCTATAAAGGCCTTTCCAATTCCCGCAATGGCTGATCCTAAAGCTTTTACCCCACCAATTATGGCTTCTGATAGTAAATTTGCTTTAAGTACATCTCCAAAAATAGAGGTTTTTTTGCTAGCATCATCCATTTCATCGCCAACATCATCAACATTATCTGCAAGTTCATTGGCTGCATCAGCGGCATCTTCCATGTTATCAGCACTGTCATCTGTGGCGTCGGCATGGTCTCGTAGCGCTTTATGGTTATTTTCAAGTTCCCGCTCCATGCCATTAAGTTCAGCCAAAGCTTTATTTAGTTGAATCTGCCAGTTTTGAGTTCTACGATCGTTTTCTCCAAAAGAAGTAGAGGCGTTATCTAGGGCAGCTCGTAGTGTCTCTATTTTTTCTTTTTGTGCATCAATGGATTTTTCTAATACTTCATTTCGCGCAGTTAAGGCTTGGATGGATTTATCATTTTTATCAAACTGGGAACTGACTAGAGCCATCTCACTACCTAATACTTTAAATGCTTGGTTAATGTCACGAAGTGCATTTTTGAATTCCTTTTCGCCTTCCACTCCGATTTTTAAACCAAAATTATCTGCCAAGATTACCGCCTCCTTTCTTTGAAAGATCAAATACCATAAGGAATAATGTCATCGATGTAAATCTTCCGTTTTGGTTTGGACATTCCAAGAAACTGCTTATGGCACTCCCATAAATCCATAAGCAAGCCAATAGGTGTAAGCCATGTTTCCTCTTCGGTACGATTTAAATGAACTGTCCCGTAATATAAAAGCCGGGTAAAGAGTTCATTCTCGTTTACCCGGTTTGCACGTTTTTTGAGTCATCTTCAGATTCTACATTTCTCTTGGTTCCCTTAAACATTGCTTCTGTCAAAGCGTTCTTATAAGTAGCTAGTTCCAAAGGAGAGGTTAGAAGTTCAACTTCTTCTTGAGTAAGCAGCGGCTTTTTATTATCTGGATTTCGAAGGTTGTGAATGAGTAGGCTCTGATTGGCCATTAAAGTTATCAACCAGACTATTTCATCCAGTGCCATTTCGAAGTTCTCAGACTTCATTAATTTCTCACCCAAATTTTCAAGACCGCCATATCTCCCAGCAATTTCTTTTGTAGCTTTAGTGGTAAGAATAAGCTCATACTCCTGCCCGCCAATATTGATCTTTGCACTTCTTTCGTTATCCATTCCAATCCCCCTTATTCTCCACTTCCGCCAGAAGCAGCAAATGTAGGCTCATACACTTCGCTATACCAACCATTAATAATTGCCTGGGTTACGCCCTCATCACCCTCGTTTACTTCTGCTTTCCATGGATGCTTACCCTGACCATCCAGCTTATTTCTACGAAGTACTGTTCCTTCAATGGTCGGAGTTGAGAAAGTAATACTATCACCTTTGGTCGCCAAGTTTGTTGCAGGAATTCCAAACTTCACACGATACAGCCAAAAGTATCGGTATTTACCGTTTGCTTTTTGTGCTCTAAAGCCAATTGCAACAGGAGCCCCTCCATCCTCACTGGTTGAAATGAGTACATGGTTGTCATCAATGGTTGCTCCTGTTAAATCTCCTGCAGCTGCTACCCCTATATCATCAATACCGAGAGTTAGGGTACCACTTTTAAATTCTTTGACAATTTCAGCGGCACCATCATCGGCATAAAGAGTGGCCTCAGCAAGCTCAACGGAAAGTTCTGCACTGATTGCTTTTGCCAGCGGCATCGGTGTATCATAGGTTTCATCACCGTTGTCATCTTCGGTGATTTTTGCATAATAAAGTCTATCAAGACCGATTGTAGCCATGTTTTATTCCTCCTTTTCCAATTGAAATTCATATGGTTTAGCCACATCTATGGCATAATGATGATAATCGGTATCATCCTCATGTCCGATGTATCGACGATCCGTTATCGTAAAATCCGCACCTAGAAGAGTGCGGACAATTGCATTTTTTATAGCTGTATAACTACCTTTAACAAATAAGGAAAGTCTGGCTTCCTGTACTTCATATCCCGGTGTGTTATCCGCATGAACCTCAAACAAATCAATAAGAGGTGTAATCACAAGATAAGTATCAGGAGGAACACCAGAAAATCTTCCTGTTTCTACTGGGATACCGCACAAATCTGCTATGAGATTAAGCTCATTTAATATACTCATAAGTTTTCGACCTCCTGCTCAAACCTCTTCTTCATAGCGTCAATACATGCTTTTCTTGAAGCCCTTCTTGCAGGCTTTAAAAATGGTTTTGGCGGCTGACCCGATTTTCCGTATTCGATGATATTGGCAATCTTAGCGTTACTTTCGCCGCTTCTTCGTGGCTCCTTAAAACCTATCTTCACGTTGAAATTGCCATTTCGGTCCACTTTAGCAGGAGAGAGACCCAACGAACTAATAAGCTCACCTGTAGACCGACTTTTTTCTTTTGTTCCACTACCAACTACAGCTTGCAAATTAGATCTAACCTTTTCCAAAACGATTTCCCCGCCTGACTCAAGTACCTTTGGAATGATTTCATCCGTCTTATCGCCAAGCTTTGAAAGCTTTAAAAGAAAATCCTCAGGCATTTTCACTTGTACCTTAGCCACTTGACCCCACCACCTTTTTTGCCAAGGCTTCAATATACATGCCTCGACCTTTTACATCTTCAACATTTGTAATCTCATAGCGGCCATCATTACACACAATCACCATATTGGTAGATACCTCAACATCAGGTATCCTACGAAAACGAAACAGCGCAGTTGCTTCAGAAAATGCCGCTCGGTTAGTCCACTTTTCATTTCCATGACGATCTTCCTTATAAGCACGAACGGAAGCGAGGATGGTGTCCTTAGATTTACCAAAGCCTTCACTGTCTTTCGTTCTTTCAACAGAAATGAGATCGATAAAGGTATTCATTTTTCCAAAACTCATACTCTACACCTTCCAATCCCGGTCAAGCCTGAGCAGTAAATTTACAGTGTTCCAAACCTGCTGGCCAGCCTGCACGTTATCAGCAAAAAAGCCGCCAGTGCTACCATCCCTACTTTCATAGAAGTGAGATGACAGCATAATGACGGCCTGCTCGGTAGTTGGCGGCATTGTGTTCTCATTATAATGACCTTCCGGTACATGCTGGTAACTCTCGGCATATGCGATAGCGGTGGTGATGTACATCTGAAGAAGTTCATCATCGCGATCGTGCTCAAGAATTAGATTTGCTTTAACTTTTTCTAAAAGTGTCATCACCATCACTATCCTTTCTAAGGTGTATCTCCATTCATGATTCCTGCAGTTTTCAGCTTACTGAGCAAGGCATTAAAGTCCGTCACTAGAGCTTCTACAGTATCCGCAGTGCTTGCCGGTTGATTTTCAAGAACAGGGAGCCCAGTTACTTTGGCTCCCTCTTCAATGACAAGTTCTCCACCAATAACGGTTTTTTCTCCACCTTGTTCGGTGTAGTTCTTTGCGTTATAGCTCATCATTTACACCTCCCATTAAGCCTTCTGCTGAAGAACTTTGATGGCTTCAGGTAAGATAAGCTTTCCATCTACACGCTGGCTCGCAAGGAAACCAACCTGCCCTGTGGTTGCAAAAAGCTCGTTTAAACGTTTGAAAGAACGTCCCTGTCTATCGGCAATCCAATAATATCCGAAATCACCGAAGGCAATAGTTTTAGCTCCAGCTTCAATAGTAGGAGCATAAGCTGAAGTATAAACCGGACGATTTAATAAAGTATCTGGAGTACCTGCTGTTAAAGAAGGCTGCCACAGATATTGACCTTGACCGTCTTTCAGCTTACGGATTGCCTTTACTGTTGCATCATTCATCAGGAATACCGCGTTCTTTCTATATGGCGCTTTTAATGAGTAAACAAGATCGATAATCTCATCTGCAGTAATAGCAGTTGCAGACCCTGCTGTCACTCCAAGCTGTGCTCCGCCTGTTGCGTTGAAAATACCAGTAGGTTTTCCATCTCCGTCTCCAACTAAAAAAGCTTCTTCTTCCTTAGCACCGATTCTACGGGCAAATTCAGTGGAGATATAATTCTCCAGATCAAATACACTGTCATTGAGAAGTTCATCAGAAACTTTAATCATTGTACCCAGCTTGTAAGCACCAATAGATGTCTGACCGAATACAGAATCACTCTCATCAAACTCCTCACCTTCGTCAAGCCAAGCAGCTGTGCCTTTGGTCACCACAACCGGGATTTTACGATCACCACTTGAAGTTTGAATAATCTTTGCAAGTTTACGGAATACATTCTCTTCCTCAAGAGTTTGAACCAAGGTGCGCTCAAATTCATCAGGAACAAGGTATCCTCCCTCAGAATCAGTGCCTACAGATAAGGCGTTTAACACATCATGACGAGGGTTTTTGCTACGCATTACGTTCCAGAATGCTTTCCTATATTCATCACTGGCTCTTCCGGTCTTTGTATCCATCCCTGGAACAGCTGGCTTTCCAGTAAGAGGCATATTTACTGGCTTATTAAGCTCTGCTTCAAGAGCCTCTTGACGTTCCAATCTTGCTATTTCCTTACCGAGATTAATAATGTCTTCTTCCATTTTGTCATAGGTTGCTGCATCTTCTGCGGATACAAGCCCATCACTACCACGCTTTGAATCAAGAAATGCCTTTGCTGCTTCCCATGCTTTTGCGCGTTTTTCACGCAGTTCAAGAATTTTACTCATTTTTATTCCTCCTAATATTTCAATAAATTAAGCCGCTCATAAAGCGGCTCTACTGACTGTTTTACAACTGGTTTTTGAAGTTTATTCATTAGTGAATTGGTCACTGCTCTTCTGCTGAATACAAAGCTGTCTTGTAGTGAACTCTCTCCTGGTTTGAACATAATGTCATCTGCAAAACCAAGCTCAACTGCCTTATTGGCGTTTAGCCAAGTTTCAGCATCCATCAGGTGCGACAACCTTGTTCTAGATAAGCCGGTTTTAAGCTCATATGCATTGATGATGCTCTCTTTCACTTCATCAAGCATTTGGATTGCTTTTTGCATCTCCTCACTATCGCCAATAGCTATGGTAAAGGGATTATGGATCATCATCAGTGAGGTAGGAGACATTAAGACTTCCGTCCCTGCCATAGCGATGACAGAAGCAGCTGATGCAGCAATACCGTCAATCTTTACAGTGACGTTTCCTTTATAATCCATTAGCATGTTGTATATCTGAGATGCTGCAATACAATCACCACCAGGAGAGTTAATCCAAACTACTATGTCTCCTTCACCACTCATTAGCTCTTCTCTAAAAGCAGCTGGGGTAACATCATCCTCAAACCAACTCTCCTCGGCAATTGCACCGTTTAGATAGAGGGTTCGTGTCTGTGTATCTGTGTCGCGAACCCAATTCCAAAATTTCTTCATTCAGGTTTTCCCTCCAATCCTTCTTTATTTGCGAAAATACCCGCATCTTCAAGTTTGGTCATATTGCCATTGATTAGATATAAATCTCCTCCAAGCTCTGGTGGGATTCGATCAAGGTTCTCAAGCTCCCTAATATCATTGGCACTCATCCAGCCGTTCTGTCTCGCGGTTGCATACCCATTCATTCGAGAAACATAATCACCTCGAAGCAGTCCATCTACATTGAACTTGGCAAAATAAAGTTTCTTTTCATCTGGCCTTAAAAGTGCTCGGCTGATGGTCTGCTCCCAACGAATCACCCAAGGATCTAATGTGTATTTCACAAACTCCAGTGACTGTTGCTCAATATTAGAAAAGCTCGATTTTTCCAAGTCTCCTACCATATGTGGAGGTACGCGGAAAATTCGAGCGATTTCATTAATCTGAAATTTTCTTGTTTCTAAGAACTGAGCTTGTTCTGGTGAGATACCAATAGGCTGATACTTCATTCCTTCTTCAAGCACCGCTACACGATGAGAGTTACTGCTTCCCTGATAGGCTGCATTCCAACTATCCCGTACTTTTTGAGGGTCTTTAATGGTACCTGGATGCTCAAGTACCCCTCCTGGAGCAGCTCCGTTAGCAAAGAATTTAGCTCCATATTCCTCACAAGCAATTGCCATACCTATAGCATTCTTAGCCATTGCAATCGGCGAATAGCCCACTAGTCCATCAAAGCCTAAGCCAGGTATATGAAATACATCACTTGGTCTAAGTGTGACTGTCATACCTTTCATCGTAGGTGCTTCATCAGAATACTTAGTATAAGTATAATAAAGAGCGCCACTGGAATCCCGATCCACCGACATTCGATTAGGCATTAACGGATATAGTGCTATGACTTCGCCTTTGCCATTTCGAATAATTTGTGCATAGGCATTACCCCATAATAAAAGATGAGTCATTAACGTTTCTCGGAAAACGAAAGAACTCATCTCTGGATTCGGCTCATCATGTAATAAAAAATACAGTGGATGAGAAAGTGCTTTCTCCTTACCACCGCTATCAGTGTATTTATATAGGTGTAGGGGGAGCCCTGCCACAGCCTCTGCAAGTATTCTTACGCATGAATAGACCGCTGTCATTTGCATTGCTGTATGTTCGTTTACAGGCTTACCGCTGGTTGTTCCACCAAAAAAGAAGCTGTAATTGCTTCCTGTGGTTCGATTTTGCGGCTTATCACGTGCTTTGAAAATATTAGAAAACAATCCCATCTGCATCACTCTCCTTTGCTACAAAATAAGAATCCCTCGACCGTCATAAACAGAATTTCCTGATCCACCTTTGCGGATTGCTCGGTCAAGAGCCATAATGGTAGCGACAGCTCCATCGATTCTTTCAGTTGATTTTTCTTTATCAGGCTTGATATTCCCAGCAGGATCAGTACGTATAAAGATATTATCCATCATCCATCGCAAAACCGGATGTCCACCATGGGCCAGTTTCTCCTCTAAGGTAAGCTTCATTAATTCCTTTGTAGGTGGACTCATATCTTTAAATCCCTGACCAAAAGGAACTACCGTAAATCCTAGGTTTTCTAGGTTCTGAGTCATTTGCACAGCTCCCCAACGGTCAAAGGCAATTTCTCGAATGTTATATTTCATCCCAAGTTCCTCAATAAAACTTTCAATGTAACCATAATGCACCACATTTCCTTCAGTGGTGTGTAAAAACCCCTGTTTCTCCCATACGTCATAAGGTACATGATCACGCTTTACCCTTTGATCCAGATTATCTTCCGGAATCCAGAAATAGGGAAGGATGATATATTTATCTCCCTCATACTCAGGCGGGAAGATAAGAACAAATGCTGTTATATCGGTTGTAGAGGATAAGTCCAAACCACCATAACACACACGCCCTGTAAGACTTTCTGGGTTTACAGTAAAAGCACATTTATCCCACTTTTCCATAGGCATCCAGCGCACCGACTGTTTAACCCATTGATTCAAACGAAGCTGCCTGAATAGGTTCTCTTCGGCTGGGTTTTGCTTTGCGCTTTCACAAGCAATCTGTATCTTTTCAATGTCCACTGTAATACCCAGAGAGGGGTTGGCTTTCGCCCATACCTTTGGATCTGTCCAGTCATCATCTTCGTCAGCACCGTAAATGACAGGATAGAATGTAGGGTCAACCTTTCGTCCTTCTAGAATATCTTTAGCCTTTTGATGCACCTCGTAGCAAATAGAGTGAGTATCATTTCCGGCAGTCGTAATTAAAAAATACAGCGGCTGCTTTCTTGCATCACCTGAGCCATGGGTCATGACATCAAAAAGCTGTCTATTTGGTTGCGCATGAAGTTCATCAAATACAACACCATGCACATTTAGTCCATGCTTGGTATACGCTTCTGCAGACAAAACTTGATAGAAACTACCTAGCGGTTTATAAACAAGTCGTTTTTGCGATAGTACCGGTTTAATTCTTGCTTTCAGAGCTGGACATTGTTCTACCATATCCACTGCTACATCAAAAACAATGGAAGCTTGCTGTCTGTCAGATGCACATCCGTATACTTCACCGCCATGCTCAAAATCACCACAGGTAAGCAGTAACGCAACCGCTGCTGCAAGTTCAGATTTCCCTTGCTTTTTAGCGATTTCGATATATGCCGTATTAAATTGACGGTAACCATTAGGCTTTATAATCCCAAACACATCGCGGATAATCTGTTCCTGCCAGTCTATAAGTTCAAATGGTTGCCCATACCATTCTCCCTTCGTATGTTTTAAGCAATTAATAAAAGACACCGCAATGTCTGCAGCGTCCTTATCATATACCGAACCATCTGCCTTAAAGATGGTCGGCTTATATTTTTTTAGTTTACGTATGGCCGCCACCTCCTTATGGCTACGAAAAAAGGAACCCCGCAGAGTTCCTTCAAAATTTGTTTAGGTTATTCTGTTTTCGCTTCCCCTGTCAAAATGAAATGGACATATTCTCCTTTGTTCTTTTCAAGGTAATCTACTAGCTCCGTATAACCTGCTCTTAAAGCAATACTTGTCACAACCGGAAGATCAAACATATTCGTTTCACCTGTTTCTCGAATGGCAAGTATTTGTTGCATAATTATCTCATTCATTGGCTACCTCCTCCGATTCTACTGAATCGGTTGTCGCTTTGCGCAGGATTTCCACATCGAAGCCCGCACTCTTATAGCCTTCTAAAATTGTACTGTAATAATAACAACTTGGCTGTCCAAGCGGTCTACCATCATTCATGATGTAGACCATCGCCTTGACGGTTTTGCTTCCCAACTTCACTTTTATTGTTTCCTTTCGATAAAGGAACGGCCATCCCTCGTAACGGTCAAGTGCCGCTTCATCGGTCGGTGTAATCTCCCAAACTAAAACTGGTACGTTGCCACCCTCAAAAGGCTCGATTGTCGCCACAGCGCCCGCGTGTGCCCCTCTAAATAATAGGCGGTGGTCATTGATTTGGCTTGCTCCTACCACCTTAGCTGTGGGGCATCTGTCGGCCATTTGCTTTAGATTAAGGTTGGAGCCATAGGCAAGATATAGTTTGTTACTCATTGTTTTCCTCCTTCCTAGCTTAGGACCTTAGGGCAGCTCAGGCCGCCCGAAACCGCCAAGCTGCAGAACCTGAAAGTGCTGCTGTTAAATGCTCTCTGCAGTTTTTGAACTCTTCTCCTATAAACCCAATACGGTTTAGGTAGGTTCTCATGGCAAACTTTTCATTTTCTACTTGAGGCTTCTTCGCAGAGGCAAATTTTTGCGTTAAAGCTTGGTTGTTTAAAGCTAAGGCAAGAACAATGTAGCTTCTTATCTTTCCTGCATGAAGTTCGCTATTGAATCCTCTAAGTTCAACTGTATGGTTTCCGGTAAAAAAGCTGTGAAGGTTGAGGAAATGGTAGCGGCTGTTGTGATAATGAGTGCTTCTACTCTCGCTGTAGCCCTCGTACCAAATGTCCTCAATTTGTCTCATGGTTTTAGGCTTTTTGTGGTTCATCTTCTCAACCAAAATGCTGTCCATCTTTTTGCAGTAGCGCATTCGCTCCGGTGCAATCTGAAGTGCTTTATAAAATAAGTCATTTTTACTTGCAATGATATTTATAAAGTTTCGAATACTTCGCGGGGTATGTTCAGCACCGTCTAGATGAATGTGAATGCCGCAAGATGTATTTGTAAAGGCTCCAGCTTTGCGAAGCTTTCTTACTAGCTCCTGCAAAGTTTCAATGTCCTCCCGGTAAGTTAGGATTGGGCTAACTAGCTCAACGCTATAATCTCTACCTGCAGCTACTTTTCTTCTACCTTCTTTTCTTTGACAGTGAATGCTCCCATCATACATAAATCTCCAAACTCTACCATCTGGAGTTTTTACCTTCTTAGTGTCGTAGTAAGTCCCGCCTTCACTATAAGTACCTTGCAAAAACTCTGCAGCAACTCTGGCTGCCCTTTCCCTTGTAATCCCTGTAAATTCAATCTCGATTCCGAATTTTGCACTTAACATCGTATCTCGCTCCTTTTAAAGTGTGTTTGTCCTTTCGGCATGTACATATATCACTCTAAAAGGCTTATATAGCAAGACAATTCTGCAATATAAATCTACATATTTACTGCCATATTGGTCTTAAAATGTGTATGTTTACTCTTCGATTTTCCTGCATAAATCCTCTCCAAAGACCACTCCAAGGGAACTGCCTGAATCCCAACTGACGTGGATGGTTCCCATGTCATCAACACTAGTAACCGTACCTTTAGTTCCAGGCTGAAGTTTGGTATAAGGGTCATTCATTTTAAGTAGCATGACACGAGTTCCCGGAGTGTAATAACTTCTAAGTTGCTTTAGCATTTCTGGGTGAATGATATTCATTATTCACTCACCTCCTCATGCTTGGGACTTCCGCTTTTGAAGGCAGAGCTACCCGACAGTTTGGAGAGGAGAATTTTTCGTTCTGATTTGTATTCTGGCCCGATAAAACCAAGTCTTAGAAGGAAACAACGGAAAGCGTACTTTTCATTCTCCACTGATTTCTCGGTCGAGTTGACGCGGGTCTGCTTCTTTGCCATTTCGCAAAGTGCTGTTACAAAGTGGGTATAAGCCTTAACCTCCTCTGCGGAGCACTCACTTTGGAACCAGGGGAAGGTTACAAATTCCTCATTTACGATAATGGGAATAGAGTCAGTATCAAGTGCTTTCTTTATAAGGGTTTCTTTGCTTTCTACCAATCCTTTTAGGTTATCAAGTGCGATTTCGGTAAAACCCTCCCTCGGCATTTGAATAATCAATCTAACATCTTCGATTTCATCTGGCTCGGCGTATACGGGAGATTCTTCGTAATCATTATATGGGCTTACCCTTCCACCAAGAGCCGCTTCATAGGGAATTTGAATATTTTCAGGAACAAGCTCTGCTTTTGGAAGTGGTGTGTCATATTCTTCCGTAGCTGCCTTGAAGTCATGAAAGCTTAATAGAGCATCAACCAGTTCAGAATTATCTGGTCCTCTGACTACTCCATTTTTGTCAATATTGTAGTCTGCCACCTCATATGCAAATGTAGGTGCTCCAAGATATCTTACAGGAGCATTCAGTTTTTGGCTGATTGCGTTGACTAACTCTTTTCTTTTTGCTCCTGTGACATTATAGTTTATCTGCATTTTTATACCGCCTTTCTATTTTCGGTACATACATATATCACTCTAAAGGCTGTTAATATCAAGTCATTTAGGGCATCTTTCTGTAGAAAATACTGTTCCATTAATCGGCGGTATTCCGTGCAGATAACACAATGCCAGTCAGCACAAAACAGACGCATGGAAGTGCTACACCATTACCCCACATTTTGTACTCAGCTGAATCGGAATGGGGGTTGTTAAGCCATTTAATAATTTGCTTTCTTGTTTTCGGCTTGCTACTCTTACCCATGATTTTGCGATGGGTTTCCCAAACCTCCGTCCAGAATGAGATTTCATCTTCTGTAGGATTTTCTGTACCAAGATCATCGCACCAATTATCGGGAAAACCTTGCAATCTTGCACATTCCGTTGGTGTGAGCCTTCGAACAATATAGTCCGGCTCAACCAATCCGTTTTGATAGCCTGGATTGGTGCCATTGATAATCGTATTTGATGTGCCGTCCTGTCTGTAGCATTGACTTTCAGCTTTCATCTGAGGATAAAACGAAGCTGAGTGTGCCACTGCTCCAGGGCCTTTTGCTGTGAGCGTAGGTTGCTGTTCTTCATCTATAGAAGGTTTATACAGAGCGTTCTGTCCTTGATTAAAAGCCGCCCTATCAATACCGTAAGAAGGCTGAGTCACTACAGGAGCATCCTTATAATCTCTCGACAATAACGTTGGTGCTTTATCTTCTTCAACCTGTGCATAGGCTCCGGTAGTCATGGCATAGGCAACAGCATGGCGATCAGCGGTATTAAGCGTAAAAGAAACCTCTTCATCTATACCGCTTCCTTTGGGACCATTTTTATCCTCTCTTCCAATCATCGAGCCTTGCAGAGCAACTACTGCAATACCACCTTGATTACATCCTGGATTTCCTCCATTAGCATCAATGGTTCGAGAAGTATCTGCTTCATATATACCGCTATGTGGATTGCTTGACTGCATGGAATTGCTTTTATCAGAACAGATGCCATATGCGGTAGGCACAAAAACAGTCTGATCATTATTGCATCCAAGAGTTGCAGACTTATCATCTTGTATCAATGCACCCTTACCACCGCCTTCACAGCCAGAGCGGATTTTTAATGTTTTAGGTGTATTCATAATAAGAGGTACATTCCCACCGCCAGTTCCCATACGAGAGGTTAGCGTCTGTACTTTATTATCCTCCGAGAGTTTCACACGGCTATCAGTTGGATGGTTTTCAATGACAACAGCTGTTTGATTATCTCCCATGTTTGCACGAAGTGATCCACTTAAGTTTTCGTCAGTATGGCCACCAACTCGAGAAGCAGCACCCGGTTCAAAGGACATGACTGCACCTGGGACAACACCTGCTCTAAGTGTAGGGGAACGTTCTTCCTCATATCCTACACTTCTGCTCTTGGCACTGTGTTCAGTACAAAATCCGCTTGACTGCATTACGCAAGGCTGATGTCCATGTTCCTCTGCTCGAAGTGTTGCTGTAATATCCTTCGAAACAGACATCACTCTTCCGCCTTGGTCATTTAGGCAAGTTATGCTATCGCCTGTTTTTCCAGAGCGGTTTTTAGCATTTCCGGCAGTTCTTTGCCACGGGCTGCCGCTCGGCGTAAAATTCCTTGGCATGCCTTCGGACTCAAATAGTATTTCTCCGGCACATCTGTCTGCAAAATCTGCGACAAGGTAGATTCTACGACGACGCTGGGGGACTCCGAAATATTGCGCATCGATAGTTCGGTAAGCCACACTCCATCCGTCTCCCATATAGATGTCAGCGTATGGCCATCGACCTTTTTCAGGTAAAGGCACCGAGGTGTTCGGCTCTTTGACGCTGATGACCGTTTCGAGGACTGCCTTGAAGTCTTCCCCTTTATTTGATGAGAATGCACCGGGGACATTTTCCCAGACTGCGTACCTTGGATATTGTCCATTGGTCTTACACCTCATTTCCTTGATAATTCGGATTGCTTCATAAAAAAGGACGGATTGCTCTCCGTCCAGACCAGCTCTTTTACCCGCCACACTCATATCCGTGCAGGGAGAGCCAAAGGTTATGATATCTACAGGCGGAAGCTCCGCGCCATTTAATTTGTTTATATCCCCATAATGCTTCATCTGAGGGATACGTTTAGTCGTAACCCGTATAGGAAACGGCTCAATTTCAGATGCCCATAAAGGTTCGATGCTGCAAAGCAAACCACCTAGAGGAAAACCTCCGCTCCCATCAAAAAGGGAACCAAGTGTCAATTTACTCATCTGCATTCACCTCCGGTAGGTCACAATATCTGAATTTCGAACCATCTCTTAAAAGAAACACACCATCAGAATTTCCCACTTGCTCAATATACCTTTTTACAATGACATCACAGTACTTTTCATCCAGTTCAATGGTGTAGCAGATTCTATTTGTCTGCTCACAGGCAATCAGTGTACTTCCTGAACCGCCGAAAGGATCGAGCACAATACAGTTACTAAGGCTTGAGTTCATAATGGGATATGCCACAAGTGCCACTGGTTTCATGGTTGGATGGTCGCCATTTTTCTTTGGTTTCTCAAACTCCCAGATGGTGGTCTGCTTGCGGTCTGAATACCAGAGATGCTTGCCTTTCTTTTTCCACCCAAAGAGAATAGGTTCATGCTGCCACTGATAAGGGGAGCGACCGAGAACAAGGGACTGCTTTTTCCAAATGCAAGTGCCAGAAAGATAAAATCCAGCATCAGAGAATGCTCTTCTAAAATTGAGTCCTTCGGTATCAGCATGGAACACATAAATAGAAGCGTCCTTTGCCATTACCGCTTCGGTATTTTGAAATGTCGCAAGCAGAAAATCATAGAACGCTTCGTTAGCCATGTTGTCATTTTTGATTTTTCCAGCAGTGCCTTCATAGTTAACATTATATGGAGGGTCCGTAACTACCAAATTAGCAGTTTTCCCATCCATCAAGACATCAAAGGTGTCTTTCTTTGTACTGTCTCCGCAGACTAATCGATGCTGTCCAAGTAGCCAAATATACCCTAAATGCGAAACAGCGGGCTTTTTCAGCTCGCTGTCTACATCGAAATCATCTTCTTTTATATTATCCTTAAGGGAATCCTTGAAAAGATCGTCCAACTCTCCTGGGTCAAAACCTGTCAAAGACACATCAAAGTCTGAAGCATTTAAGTCTGTGATGAGAAGTGCCAGTTTTTCCTTATCCCAATCGCCGCTTATTTTATTTAGTGCAATGTTCAGCGCCTTCTCCTTTTGCTCATCCATTTCAACAACTACGCATTCTATCTCATCCATGCCCATACTCAGCAGGATTTTCAAACGCTGATGACCTCCGATGACTCTGCCTGTGGTCTTATTCCAAATAACCGGTTCTACATATCCAAACTCCTCAAGGGAGCGTTTAAGTTTCTCATATTCCGGATCACCCGGTTTTAAATCCTTCCTTGGGTTATATTCAGCGGGGATGAGTTGTTTAGTTTTTATCTTCTCTATCAACATACTTTTCCACCGCCTTTCTAAATTCACTATAGTTATTTACATCTTCCCACGGAAACAGACAACTATTAAAGTGACCATAAACTGCTGTATCAGAATAAATCACATTCCTTAGACGCAACTTCTCAATGATTGCCGCAGGTCTTAAGTTGAAAACCTCCTGTGCAGCAAGAGTTAATATTTCGTCAGAAACAATACCCGTGCCAAGGGTATTTACAGAAAAGGCTACAGGATTTGCCTTACCAATGGCATAGGAAATAGCCACTTCACATTTCTCAGCAAAATCACACCACACGATATGTTTAGCAATATACCGAGCCATATAAGCACCGCTTCGGTCAACTTTTGTGGGATCTTTCCCGCATAGTGCTCCGCCACCATGTGATGCAAGTCCGCCATAAGTGTCCACCATGATCTTTCTTCCAGTTAAACCTGTATCTGCAGCAGGTCCACCTAATACAAACTGGCCAGATGGATTGATAAGAATTTCTGTTTCATCATCAAAAGGAAAATCCTCAAAACACTGCCATAACACATTATTTAAAATATCGGATTTTAGCTCTTCCTGAGTTTTATTCTTTTTATGCTGAACTGACACTACAATGGTTTTAACTCTCACTGGAACATCATCATCATACTCAATCGTTACCTGTGCTTTTCCATCGGGAAGGATACCTTTAATCAGCTTACCTTTTCTTGCCTCATCTAGTCTCTTTACAATTCGATGAGATAAGACAAGGGGAAGAGGAAGCATTTCTCTAGTTTCTTTAGTGGCATAGCCATACATAGTCCCTTGATCACCAGCACCGATAGAACCATATTGTTCGTTTATACCATTTCGTGCTTCTAGTGCAGTATTCACCCCAGATGCAATATCAGAACTCTGATTGTGTACATATACATAAATTAAAAATTTCAAAGGGTTATAACCTAGTTCTTTAAGCACATTCTTAACAATATTTCTGATATCAATTTTCTCGCTGCAGGAGATCTCGCCCGCCACGATAATTTTTCCTTTAGTAGCCATAACCTCACACGCTACGCGTGATGCTTTATCTTTTCTAAGGCATTCATCCAAAATATTGTCAGCAATAATATCGCACAGTTTATCAGGATGTCCTGCACATACACTTTCTGCTGTTAAATATCTCTTACTCATCTCACATCTCCTTATCATTATTTACCTCTACGGGCAGTCAACAGTCGTTCCATTACATCATCCTGTGGATTTGCACCGGAATACTCTGTCGCACAGTTTTCACGAACGATCTGATATATTTCCATCCAGAGTCTGTTGGTTTGGCTCATAAAATTATGGCTCATGGAAACGTATGGACTTTGGATAGCGTTGCCAGTAGTTGGATGTTTAGCAAGAAAACCAAACTCACTTATTGCTTCCTCACACTGTATCCACCTAGCAGCACTCATGGCATATCTTTCTAATAGCTGTGGTAGAACTAGATGTGCACACCCTCGCTCCTCAAGCCATTTCCACGTAAGCTCATAAATTTCGCTAGCTACTAAGGTTTTACCATCCTTTTGTACTGCTGAAAGCATAGCCCTTGGCTGTAGCATCTCCTGCCCTTGAAGTTCTGCGGTATTTTTAAATTCAATAACTTCCAGTTTTCTTTTTCCGGGATTTCCCTCAGCAATTTTATCTATAAGTGCTTTCTTTTTCTGACCAGATCCAATACGGGCACCACCTCGATTTGTACCATCTTTGGCCATTAACTCACCTCATTTCTTATTAAGGGGGTATTACCCCGTTTGAAACTGCGACTTTTCACACGAAACCCCACGCCCGTTGCACATTTAAATAGCTGTGGAGATATGACTCCCCCTACCGGGTTCCCCAACGGTCTCCATCTCTTGCTGTGATAGCTGAGTGACAAGGAGTACAAAGAGCCATTAGGTTGCTTTCATCGTGTGTCCCACCTCGTGCCAAGGGAAGGATATGGTGCACTTCAGCAGCCGGTGTCAGCTTTCCTTGTCTTTTACACTCTTCACATAGTGGATGGGCTGTAATGTAACGGTCACGTATTCTTTTCCATGCACGACCGTAACGCTTCCTCGTTTCAGGATCTCTCTGATATTTTTCATAACGAGAAGCTTCCTTTTTGGCATGCTCCGGACAAAAGCGTTCATCTGTCAGCTCAGGACAACCAGGAGAAGAACATGGTCGTTTTGGTTT
Organism: Tissierella pigra; assembly: GCF_009695605.1. Lineage (GTDB taxonomy): Bacteria > Bacillota > Clostridia > Tissierellales > Tissierellaceae > Tissierella > Tissierella pigra. Next base: position 1,932 of record NZ_VUNQ01000037.1, on the reverse strand, counting down.
CTTTGGCATTTCGTACCTCCTTTGGACATGCAAAAAGCCCCCGCGGTTTTTCCACGAAGGCTCTCTACAATTTTTCACAATACCATTGTATTATGGATTTCTAATAAAATCGTCCATGATATTACTCATTACTTTCCATAGAGTAGTAGTGCAAGATGCTGAAGCGCTCGATTCTTTTTGTTGTATGCAGAAGAACGTTCAATATTAAAGTGATCACAAATGTTATACACTGCATCAATCTGCTTTTGTTCATCATCCAAATAGAACTCCTTTAACACATACTGCTCATCTTCTGTTAAAGCATCCCACGCCGGTTGAAACCAGTCCATGTATTCCAGTGCTTGACGATAACGTTCTTTCAATACATCAATTTCATTGATGCAAGCAATGAGCCTTTTCTCTCCAGCTTTTGGATCATGGGTCGATGGCATGCCATTTAAAACTGGAGAAGCTGGGGAACTCATTTCTTCGTTGAGGGTTGCAATGTCCTCATCGGTATGTTCTATGATGTACTTCATGCTGCTGTAATCTTTTAGGGCATTAATTGCCGCTGCTCTTTTATCTAAATATTGCCAGACAATGTTCATTTTATCAGACCTCCTTTAGTGTGGCTTTAACCGCATCTATCAGTGCGGATTGAGTATTGTTTTTATCATTTAGGGCTTTCATTACACGTTCATCAATGGTGCCTTTGGAAATCAAGTGATGAATCACTACCGTTTCTTTTTGTCCTTGCCGCCAAAGACGGGCGTTGGTTTGCTGATAAAGCTCTAGGCTCCAAGTTAGACCAAACCATACAAGAGTTGAACCTCCAGCTTGCAAGTTCAGTCCATGTCCTGCTGATGCTGGATGGATGACTGCAATGGGGATTTCTCCATCATTCCACCTCTTAATAGAATCGCTAGTGGATAATACCTCAACCTCAAAGCGCTTTTGTATTCGAGATAAATCATGCTTAAACCAATAAGCAATTAGAACTGGCTTGCCATTAGCGGCTTCGATTAAGTCTTCCAGTGCATCCAGCTTACGGTCATGTATATGAAGGACTGTACCTTGGTCATCATAGACCGCTCCGTTTGCCATCTGCAGGAGTTTTCCCGAAAGAGCTGCTGCATTGGCTGCAGTAATTTCCTCACCTTTAACCGTTGTAATTAAATCCCGCTTCATAGTGTCGAGGGTTTTCATTTCTTTTTCAGAAAGCTTTACATCCACTTCGTTTATAACCAGCTCCGGCAGCTTCAGGTAGTCTGTCCCTTTCATGCTAATAGTGATGTCAGATATTAGCCTATAAATTGCTTCTTCTGCTCCCGGTTTTGGCTTGTAGGAGAAGATCACTTGTTGATTACGTTTATCTGGTACAAAATAATCCTCTCGATATCTGCCAATAAACCTACCTAATCGCTGTCCCATATCTAATAAGCGATACTGTGCCCACAAATCCATCAATCCATTGGAGGATGGGGTTCCAGTAAGTCCTACTATCCTATTTACCTTTGGCCTAACTTTCATTAAACTTTTAAATCTCTTGGCTTGATGAGATTTAAAAGAGGACAGCTCATCAATTACCACCATATCAAAATCAAAGGGAATTCCACTTCTTGAAATTAGCCATTCCACATTTTCTCGATTGATAATGTAGACTTGAGCTCTTTTCATAAGGGCTGTTTTTCTCTGAACCTCCGAACCAACTGCTACGGTGTATTTAAGCCCCTTTAGGTGATCCCACTTTTCAATCTCTGCAGGCCATGTATCTCTCGCTACTCGAAGTGGTGCAATAACCAGAACCTTACGAACGAGAAAACTATTGTATTTGTCAACTGAAAAGTGTACCATATAATAATCGAAAACTGTACCACTTGGTAATGTAAACTAATTGGTTTCTTCTAACCATTCCCTAGTTTCTTTAATCCTATAAGAATCACCATTCATATT